>NZ_JBHVRK010000046.1:0-34589 GCF_042885845.1 Kitasatospora sp. NPDC058032
CCACACCCCGGGGGCGCCCGTTGGGCGCCGCCGTCCCCCCCGCCCCAACCCAGGGGGGCGCGGGCGTGGGGGGGGGCCCGGCGGCCGGGGGGGGGGGGCGCCCCCCCCGGGCCCCCCGGGTCCGGGTGGGCTCAGTTCACGGAGACGGCCGGGCCGCCGGGCTGGGTGGAGTCGGCCATCGGGCCGTAGGTCGCGGAGAAGTAGCCCTCGCCGGGGCAGAGGCTGGAACCGGCGCTCTTGACGAAGTGCGCGTTGCGGAAGACCAGGGCGTGCGCGGTGTTGTCGGCGCTCCCGGTGAAGGCGCCGCTGAGCTGGTAGGTACAGGTGAGGGTGCCGAACCAGCTGTTGAGCACGGCCGAGGCCTGGATCGGTCCGGCCGGCCCGGCGGTGAGGGTGACCGGCAGCCCGGCGGAGTCGGCGACCGTGACGCCGTAGGCGAGGTTGCCGACCGTGAGGCTCTTGACCGAGGTGACGCCGGTGACGTTGGCCGTGCACGAGCCGAAGGTGAGGCCGGTCAGGGAGGCGGTGGCGGTGCCCGGCGCGGCGGGGTTGCTCAGGACCTTGGCGGTCAGTGGCGAGGTGCCGCAGAAGACCCCGGTCGAGCCGGTGGTGTCCGAGGAGAAGGTGGCGCGGGTGCCGGCGGCGAGCGGCGCCTGCAGGACGTCGCCGACCGCGACGGCCGTTCCGCCGGCGGTCAGCACGGACCCGGCGGCGGGCGCCGCGGCGGCCGGGAGCGCGCCGACGGCCAGGGTGGCGGCGGCCGCGGCCAGGGCAAGGCAGGGGTGCATGCGCATGAGGGTGCCTCGTTCTCGGTGAGGGGACGAGCGGGCGGACGGCCGGCTGCGCCGAAGGAAGTGGGGCCCGGTGCCCGGCAGTTGACTACGTTGTAGAGCGCTGTCCGCACACCGTCAAGGCATGGAGAGGCACTTGTTGACAATTCGTCAGCAGTGATCGCCCGAGGTCCTGCGTGGACGAGGGAGGCCGGGCGCTACCCGCGCGCGGCGCGGCGGTGGTGGTCGAGGACGTCCTGGCGGAGCAGTTCGGCGAAGCCGGCGGCCTCCAGGCGGAGGGCGAGCTGGGGTTCGCTGAGGTTCAGCGCGGTGGCGGTGGTCGGCAGGTGCCAGTCGTGGGCGGCGAGGCGGTCCAGCAGGTAGCCGCGGCGGATCTGGGGTTCGGAGAGGCGGAAGGTCTTGAGGTAGGCGATGCGGCCCTGTTCGTCGGTGATCGCCTCGCCGATGTGGTTCTCCTGGCGGGGCCGGAACTCCGGCAGGAAGCGGCTGAGGGTGAACCGGCCCAGGCGGCGGACGGTGCGGGCCCGGTAGGCGGTGTCCAGGAGGCCGCCGGCCATGGTGCCGTCGTGGAAGGCGGTCCAGGCGTGCTCCTGCTGGGCGACGGCGGCGCGCAGGTCGGCGACGGAGTTGATCGGGCCGGCCCCGCGCAGGTCGGCGCGGAAGTCCGGGACGGGCGCGGACAGGACGGCGTAGTGGTGGATCAGCTCGCCGTAGAGGTCCAGCAGCAGGGTGCGGTGCAGGGCGCGGTAGTCGTCGGGGTGCGGGACGACAGAAGCGGCGGCGAGGGCGTCGGCGACGTATACGAGCAGGCCGCACTGGCCGGGGTGGAGCTCGAAGACGCGCAGGGCGTCGGCGAGGCCGCGGACCTGGCCGCCGGAGTAGGCCTCCTCGGCGCGCGGGGACAGGCCGCGCCGCAGGGCCTGGTCGGACCACTGCTCCCAGGCGATGGACGGGCCTCCGAAGTGCAGCGCGAGGTAGCCCTCCAGGGCGAGGTGCAGGGGTAGGAAGCGCAGCCGGGTGCGGCCCTCGCGCTTGGCCAGCCGGCGCGGCACCCGGACCCGGACGCGCTCGGGCGGCGCGGCGGGCAGGGTGGCGGACGGCGTGCCGGACGGGCCGGCGGCGGGGTCGAGCCGGGTGCCGTACGCGGCCGCCGGGGTGCCGTCGTGCGTCCAGTCGGCGACGAAGCCGTGCGGGATGTAGGAGTGGTAGGTGGTGCGGCGGCCCACCGGGACGGCGGCGTACTCGGCTTCGTACAGCTCCTGGTGCAGCCGCAGGTCGGCGATCGGCTCCGGGCGGACCAGCGGGACCAGGCGCACCCCGCCCCACACCTGGGCGGGCCGGGTCTCGAGGCCGGTGAGGTCGAGCCGGAAGGCGGGCGGGCCGGCGGGGAACGCGGGGCTCATCGGACGGTTCCCTCCGGAGCGGCGGACAGGAAGCGCGCGGTGCGGGCCGCCAGGTGCGCCGTCAGCTCCGCGAGGTCGGTACGACCCTCGGCGAAGCGGGCGAACTCGACCAGGGCCGGCAGGTCCTCGGCGTCGCGCAGCCCGGCCGTGGGTACCGTCGGGGCGAGCCGGCGCACGTCGAAGCCCTCCGCGTCGTAGACCGGGTTGAGGTGCACGATGCTGGTCCGGCGCTCCGGGTCCAGCCGGGTGCGCCACACCCGCAGCACCTCGGCGGCCAGGCCGGGCGGGGCGTTGTCCCAGCCGTCGGAGACGATCAGCAGCCGCTGCGGCGCGGTGTCGAGCGCGTCCAGGATCCGGCGGCCGAGCGGGGTCGGGCCGGACGGGCGGGCGAGCAGCGCGTCGGTGCGCCCGGAGGTCCACAGCGCCGTGTACTCGTCGGCCAGGGCCTCCAGCAGGAAGTGGCAGGCGAGCGCGGCGGCCAGCGGCCGGCGGCGCTTGACGCCCGAGCCGTACGCCGACCAGCTGTCGTCCAGCACGGCGGTGACCCGGCCCCAGCCGCCCCCGGCAGACCCTTCCCCGGCAGACGCACTGCCTGCCGACCCTGCCGACCCTGCCGACCCGGCCGCGCGGGCGGCCCGGCGGGCCGAGCCGCGCAGGGCGTCGGTCAGCTCCGCGCGGCGCGCGATCCGGTCGGCGGGCGGCAGGCCCAGCACGTAGGAGGCGAGCCGGGTGAGCGGCATCCCCGCGAGGTCCGCGGCGACGGCGTCGGCCCCGTGGGCACGGGCCGACTCCTGCAGGCGCAGCCGCTCCAGGGCGGTCAGTCGGGGTGCGATCCGATCCAGGAAGGCGGCCCGCGGGATGCCGTGCCGCTGCGCGAAGGACTCGGCGACGGTGTAGGGGAGTTCGAAGACGGCGGCCTTCTGGTGGTGGGCGCGCCGCCAGGCGTCCAGCAGCGGCGCCCGGTACTTGGCCCGCCGGCCCGGGGCGTACAGGAAGTCGCCGGTCTCCGCCTCGGCGGGCCGCAGGTGGGCGTGGCGCAGCGCCCGCTTGAGCCCGGCGCGGTACTTGACGGCGTCCAGGGTCTGGTCGGGGCGCGCGGCCAGCCAGTCGCGCAGGATGGCGCGGGTGCGTCGGTTGTTGACCTTGGCCCGGCGCAGCTCGCCGATCAGCCGGTAGACCCGCTGCGGCGGCAGCAGTTCCAGCCGGCGGGCGATCAGCCGGCCCTCGGTGCGCCGCTGCTCCTCGGTGGCCTCCCGGGAGGTCTCCAGCAGCCGGCGGACGATCAGGGCGGCGTTGTGGTCGTTGATGTCGAGGGCGAGCGCGGCGGCGTACGGGCCCCGGTAGTTGACGCACATGTACGTGTGCAGGAAGTCCAGCGAGAGCTGCTGCTCGGCCGCCCCGGAGTGGAACTCGCGCTGGCCGGTGCCGGTGATCGCGGCGTTGACGAACAGCAGCACGTCCTCGGCGGCGACCAGGTCGCCGTACGTCTCCACCGGCCCGACCTCCTCCGTCCGTGCGGTCCCGTCCGTGCGGTTCCGTGATGGATGCCGGCCGGGGAATGGGGGCACGAACTGCGAATCATCGCTGTAGAGGCACGCTTCGGAAGTCGCGCCGGAGTCCCGCGGCCGGCCGGACGACCCTAACACCGGCCGGCCGTCGCAGGACACCGGATTTCCGCCGGCGGTCGCGCCGGGAAAACGGCAGGTCAGGCGGGTGCGCCGCGCAGCTCCAGGGTGCAGCACTTCACGCTGCCGCCCGCCTTGAGCAGCTCGGTGACGTCGATCCCGATCGGCTCGAAGCCCCGCGCGCGCAGCCGGGCCGCCAGCCCGACCGCGGCCTCGGGCAGGACCACCCGGCGGCCGTCCGAGACGGCGTTCAGACCGAAGACGGCGGCGTCCTCGGCCGAGGCGAGCACGGCGTCCGGGTACAGCGCGGCGAGCGTGGCGCGGCTCTCCGGCGAGAACGCGGCCGGGTAGTACATGATCTCGTCGTCGTCGAGCACCGCGAGCGCGGTGTCCAGGTGGTAGTAGCGCGGGTCGACCAGCTCCAGGGTGACCACCGGGCGGCCGAGCACGCGCTGCGCCTCGGCGTGCGCCCGGCGGTCGGTGCGGAAGCCCGTTCCGGCCAGCAGCCGCTCGCCGACCAGCAGGTAGTCGCCCTCGCCCTCGTTGGTGAACTCGGCCTGCACCACCCTGCGGTAGCCGCGCGAGTCGAACCACTCCCGGTACGCCGGGGCCTCCTTGGCGCGCTCGGCGTGCCGGAACCGGGCCACCAGGGCGGTGCCGTCGACGACGGTGGCGCCGTTGGCCGCGAACACCATGTCGGGCAGGCCGGGGACGGGCTCGATCAGCTCGACGGTGTGGCCGAGGTCCCGGAAGAGTGCGTACAGCTGCTCCCACTGGGCGAGGGCGCGGGCGGCGTCGGTCGGCTTCGCCGGCTCCATCCACGGGTTGATCGAGTAGTCGACCGTGAAGTGGGCCGGACGGCACATCAGGTAGTGGCGGGGGCGGGCGGTACGGGACACGGGCGGTCGTCTTCCTTCCGGCGGGGTGGTGCGGAGGGGCGGTGCGGCGTGGTCGGCGCGGTGGCGCTCTCCGGCTGCCCCGAGCGTGCCGGGCGAGGCGATCGCGGACGTGGCCGTGGCGTGCACGGGCGTCGGACGGTGGGGGTCCAGCGGGGGCGGCCGGGGTCGGCTGCGGGACACGCGGGCAGGAACGTGCCTGCAACGGCACGGCGCCCCGGCGGGGTGCACTGGCCGGCAGGTCATGCCGTCGAGGAGGAGGTCGTCGCATGGGGACGGAGACGGGAACGAGGGCGGCGGGGGCCGGGCCGGTCCGGGTGCTGGACGTCGCCGGATCGGACTACCGCCGGGCCTTCGAGCTGTTCCTCGCGGGCACCGACGAGAAGCCGCTCACCCACGCCCGGCTGGGCGAGGTCGTCGCCGGGCTGGACCAGCGCCGGATGCTGCTGGACGTGGGCGCCGGCGAGGGGCGCACCACCGCGTACCTGGCGCAGTACTTCGAGCGCACGGTGGCCGTCGAACCCAGTGCGGCGATGCGCGAGAAGCTGCGGCTGGCCTGCCCCGACGCGCTCGTGCTGCCCGAGCCGGTCGGCGCGGCCGAGCCGCCCGGGCCGGCGGACCTGGTGCACCTCTCGCACGTGCTGTACTACGTGCCGCCGCGGGACTGGCTGCCCACCGTTCGCCGGGTGCTGGACTGGGTGGCGCCCGGCGGGACGCTGCTGGTGGTGCTCCAGAACCCGGAGAGCCCCTGCATGCGGATGGCCGCGCACTTCACCGGCACGCGCTACGACCTGCGGCCGCTGGCGGAGCAACTGGCGGCCCAGGACGCCGAGGGGACCACCCCGGAGTACGCGTACGCGCTCGAGGCCCTCGACCTGCACTACCGCACCGACCGGCTGGACGAGGCGGTGGACGTCGCCGAGTTCATGGTCAACGTGGCCGACCTGGCCGCCATGGACCCGCTGCCCGACCGGGCCGAGCTGGCCGCCTACGTCCGGCACCACTTCACCCGGCCGGACGGTGGCTACGCCATCGGCCACACCCAGGACATGCTGACGGTCCGCCGCCCCCCGCGCTGAGGGGACGGCGGTGGGGCCGGGCGGGCCGGGTGCCGTCAGGCCCAGGGCAGCGCGGAGCGGGTGCGCCAGTACTCCTCGGCCGGCTCGGCGAGCGCCGCGAGGCCGGCCGGGCCGGCGGTGTCCACGGTGAGCCCGACGGCCTCCAGGTTGGAGGCCAGCTGGCCGGTGGTGGCCGCGCCGGAGAGCACCACGTCCGCCCAGGGCTGCGCGGCGACGGCGGCCAGCGCGAGGGCGTCGCAGGACGCGCCGGTGCGGGCCGCGAGCGTGCGCAGCGCGGCGGTGTCGGGGCCGGTGGCGTTGCGGTCGGCGAGCCGGCCGTTGGCCATGGCCTCCTTGACCACCACCAGCCACCCGGCCTGGTGGGCCTCGGCGAGGGCGGGGCCGGCGGAGGGCTCCAGCAGGTTCCAGGTGGACTGCACGGCGGCGAACAGCGGCCGCCCGTCGACCGTCACCTCCAGGGCCGCCCGCACCGCCGCGGCCTGCGCCGGGCCGCTGGTGGACAGGCCCACCCGGACGCCCTCGGCGGCCAGTGCGGCGAGCCCGGCGTGCAGCGCGGGGTCGGTGAGGGCGGGGCTGTCCGGCGTGACCGAGTGCACCAGGTAGACGTCCGGGAGGCCGCCGAGCGTCGCCCGGGTCTCCTCGATCTGGCGCTCGAACACCGCCGTCGAGTGCTCCTTGACCTCGTGCACCGGTACGCCGGACGCCCGCCAGTCGGCGGTGTAGGTGTAGCCCCACTTGCTGCCGACCGTCACCTCCCGTGCCGCCTGCGGCCGGGCGGCGAGCCAGCCGCCGAGGAACTCCTCCGCGCGTCCGTAGGAGCGGGCCGTGTCGAAGTAGCGCACCCCGGCGGCGAAGGCGGCGTCGAGCAGGGCGTGGGTGCGCTCGCGCAGGGCGTCGACGGTGCGCTCGGCGGGCAGGTCGAGGTCGCGGCCGAGCGTGATGTAGCCGGGCCGTCCGACGGCCGCGGTGCCCAGCCCGAACCGCGCGATCGACGGTTCGGCGGCTTCGGCGGCGGGGGCGGTCGGCATGGCGGGCTCCTTCGAGGCGTCTGCGGGTGCGGCGGACGGGGCGGTCCGCGCGCCGCTACCGAACCCTATCCGCCCGCGCTGCCCCTGACCTGCGCCGACGCCCTGCCGGCGGCGACGACCGCCGGCCTATGCTGCTGACCCGAATGCGTGATCACCACCACGGGGAGGCACGGCCATGGGCTACCGCATCGAACGGATCGGCCTGGAGGACGGGGAGCGGCTGCGGGAGGTGCGTCTCGCGCAACTGCTCGACACGCCGATGGCCTTCCTGGAGACCCACGAGACGGCGCTCGCCCACGGCGACGAGGAGTGGCAGGCCCGGGTCCGCCGGGTGAACGAGCCCGGCAGCGTCGGTCTGGTCGCCGTCACCGGGACGCCGGGGGAGTGGGTCGGTACGATGATCGGCTTCACCCCCGAGCCCGGCGCGGCGCTGCTGGTCGGCGTCTGGGTCGCCCCGGAGCACCGCGGTCGTGAGCGCGGGGTGACGGACCTGCTGCTGGACGCCATCGTGGCCTGGGCGCGCGACGAGGCGGGGGCGCGGCGCCTGCTGCTCACCGTGCACGAGGACAACGCCCGGGCCGCCGCCTTCTACCGCCGCCGCGGCTTCGCCTTCACGGGCACCGCCAAGCCGTACCCGCTCGACCCGGCCGCCAGCGAGCTGGAGATGGCCCTCCCGCTGGACTGACGCGCTCACTCCTCGGTCGTGCTCCAGCGGTCGAGCGTCCCGTACGCGTCGTCGTAGGTCAGCCAGGTGCCGTCGCCGAGCGGGCGCACATAGCTGTCGACGGGACCGTCGGGATAGTCGACCGTGCCCCGTATCTCCAGGGTGCGGGCGTCCAGCAGCCAGTGCCGTGCGCGCTCCGGAGCACCGTCGGAGTCGAGCGTGGAGGCGATGACGGTGTCGGCGTCGACGAAGCCGCAGCCGTGGTCCCAGCAGGGCGGGTCCTCGTCCTCGTCCTGCTCGGGCGTCCGTTCGGCGAGCACGGTGCCGTCCAGCGCGTGCAGCCGCAGGTCCGCGCCGCCGTGCTCGACCGTCAGGAACCCCGGGTGGCCAGGGTGGACGTCCGCCAGGATGCGGTCCAGCTCCTGGTTGACGCCCCAACTTCTGAGCTCCGCGCCGTCCCAGCGGGCCCAGTGGAGCAGGACGCCGTCCTGGCCCATGCCGATGCCGAGGCCGACGTGGGCGCCGTCCGGGTGGGAGAGCTGGAAGGAGCCGGAGGATTCGCTCCGCAGGGGCAGCCGGGCCAACTCCCCGCCGTCCCCGGCGTTCAGGACGACCCAGTGCTCGCGGCAGTTCCGTGCCGCCGAAGCGGAGGCGATGTGCGCCCACACCAGCCGGCCGTCGTCGGAGATCCGGCACGAACCGTGCTCGGGGCCGGGGCACGGCTCCCGCTCGTCGCCGGTGTGCGGGTGGAAGCCCCCGAATCCCCAGCAGTCGTGCGGGTGTTCCCACAGCGTCGACCCGTCCCGCGCGACGGCCCGCACGGCGCGCTGGTCGGCGAAGACCGCGAACGAGCCGTCGGGGCTCACCGACGGGCCGCCGCGCTCCCACTCGGGCCGGGGCACCGGGAAGACGGCGGCCGGCGCACGCTCCCCGGCGAACAGCTCGTCGAGGTCGTACACCTCCAACTCCCGCCCGTGCCGCAGCAGGGCGCGGCGCGACCCGCCTCCGCGGCGCTCCAGGGCGAAGCCGTCGACCAGTGCGGCGCCGCCCGGCAGCGGGACCGAGTCGCGCAGGTGTGCGGTGATCGACAGCGAGGTGATCGACATGGCCCGACGCTAGCGCACACCACCGACAATCCGGCCGCCGCTCAGGTGTAGTGGTCCCCGGTGACCTCCGGCAGCGGGTCCTCGACCGGGTCCAGCAGCCGCGGGCCGTCGTTGCGCACGCTGTTGACCGTCGTGGCCACCGGGCGCACCAGCAGCTCACCGGTCGGCGCGTGCAGCAGGCCGCGCACCTCGCCGGGGTCGGTGACGGACGGGTTCAGCCACTCGTCCAGGGTGTCGGGGGCGAGGGTGACCGGCATCCGGTCGTGGATCCGGCCGGCCGCGTCGGTCGCCTCGGTGGTCAGCACGGTGCAGGTGACCAGCCACGCGGCCGGGTCGTCGTCGTGCTCCACCGCGTGGTCGCGCCAGAACTCGTAGAGCCCCGCCATCAGCAGCAGACCGCCGTCGGGCCGGTGCAGGTAGTACGGCTGCTTGTACGTCTTGCGCCCCTCGGCCGCCGGGACCGGCCGCCACTCGAAGTAGCCGTCGGCGGGCACCACGCACCGCCGCTCCTTGAACGCCTTGCGGAACGCGGGCTTCTCGTGGGCCGTCTCCACCCGCGCGTTGATCATCCGCGCCCCGGAGCCGGGATCCTTGGACCAGGACGGCACCAGCCCCCACCGCAGCGACCGTACCTGCCGGGTGATCTCCCCGGTCTCCCGGTCGACCCGTTCCAGCACGCTGGGGACCCGGTCCGTCGGCGCCACGTTCCAGGACGGTGCCAGTGCCTCCGCCGCCGGCCACACGGACGCGCGCAGCAGGTCCGCCAGATCGGACGGGGTGGTGGTGGAGACGAAGCGACCGCACATGCGCCCCATCCTGCCCCCTGGCCCCACCGCCCGTCACGCGTCCCTGCCGCTCCCGCGGCTCCCGCCGTCGGCGCGCCCAGGCCGTGCTCAGGCCGGGATCAGGCCGTGCTCAGGCCGGGATCAGGCGGGGATCAGGGCGTCCCACTGGTCGCGGGTCGGGCCGTCGTGCGTCGGGGCGAACTCCGGGCGGGCGGCCAGCCAGGCGGTGACGTGGCGGTCGACCTCGTCCGTGCCGTAGGCGTCGGCGGCCGGTCGCAGGAGGTGGCGGACCTGGGCGCGGGCCCGCATGACGACGGGGTCGTCGAAGGCGCAGGCGGCCAGTGCGGCGGCGCGGCGGTCCGGGAGGGGTGCGTCGTCGGTGAGGCGCTGCTCGTTGGCCCGGTCGGCCGTCACCTGCGCGTCGTACCAAGGGCGCAGGGCCTCGGTGGTCCAGGCGTGGTAGCCGGTGGGGTCGGCGGCGATCCGGTCGGCGTGGGTGGCGAGGTGCTGGGCGGCGCGCAGACCGAGGGCCACGCCGTGGCCCAGGGTGGGGTTGGTGTGCATGAGGCTGTCACCCGCGTTGACCAGGCCGGTGACGACGGGACCGGCGTCGTCGACGAGGGAGGTCCAGCGGTTGTCCAGGCCGGCCATCGCCAGGACGGGGGACTGCGGTTCGGGGGCCAGGTCGAGCCAGGCGGCGGTGGCGGGGAAGCGCCGGGCGGCGGCCTCGAACACGGCGGGGTCGGTGAGCGCGCCGCGGGTCGGATCGCCGGTGGAGAGCACCAGGTTCACCGCGAAGGTGCCGTTGTCGGAGGGGAAGACGCCGGCGAGCGCGAACGGCGCGGCCGAGCCGGGCGGCACCCGGCCGGGGTCGCGCGGGCCGTCGGCGCGCAGCCGGTACCAGCGGCACAGATAGGCGATCCCGGCGCGGTGGCTCTCGACCACGGGCGGGCGGCAGCCGGCCGCGACCAGCCAGCCGGGCACGGGCGAGCGGCGGCCGGCCGCGTCCACGACGAGGTCCGCGGGGTGCGGTCCGGCGTCCGCCCGTACGCCGGTGACCCGGGGCGGACGGCCCGCTTCGACGGTGAGGCCGCGCACCCGGCTGCCCCGTCGCACCTCGACGCCGGCCTCCCGCCGTACGGCCGCCGCCAGGGCGGCCTCCAGCACGATGCGGCGGGTGCGCAGGGTCACCAGCTCCTCGTCCCCGTCGCGGTGCGGCGGATGCTCGTCGAACCAGTCGAAGTCGTGGTACTCCTGGGCCCCGCGCGCCAGCAGGTCCGCGTGGACGTCGGGGGCCTCGGCGCGCAGCACGGTGCGCACGGGGGCGAGGAACGAGTGCGGCTGGACGGCCTGCGGCACCCGCGGCCGGTCCCAGTGGTAGAAGTCCTCGTGCAGGTCGTCCCCGGCCTCGCGGGTGTCCTGTTCGAACACCGTGACCGTGTGGCCCCGCCGTCCGAGCATCAGTGCCGTTCCCAGCCCGCTGATGCCCGCGCCCATCACCGCAACCCGCGCCACAAGCTCTCCTTCGCGTCGTGTTGCGAAATGATCTTAGCGTGATCGGATCACCCGATCGGCGACTGGGCCTGGGGGTTGACCACCCTTTGACCAGGCCTTTTACCTGAGCATCCGTCAGATCGGACCCTGGATCGCGATCACCCGTGACCTTGATCGATCTCCGAGGCGGCGCCTAGGGTGTCCCACATGATGGACTCGTACGCGCATCCGGGTGCTCCCGACCACCGGAGCGCGGCGCGCTACCTGTGGTGGCTGACGGTCAGTCAGCGCCGGAGGGCCGTGGGCGGAGCGACGCTGGGCACCTGCTGGATGGTCTGCCTGATGCTCCCGCCGTACCTCATGGCGCGCGCGATCGACGACGGGCTGCAACCGGGGAACACCGGCGTCCTGGCCGGCTGGGTGGCCGCACTGGTCGGCGTCGCGGCGCTCAACGCCTGGCTGGGCATCATGCGCCACCGCACCATGACGCGGGTCCGGATGGACGCCACCTTCCGGACGGTCAAGGTCGTGGTCGCGCACGCCACCCGGCTGGGGGCTGAACTGCCGCGCAGGGTCTCGGTCGGCGAGGTGGTCAACATCGGGACGGGCGACGTCGCCCGGATCAGCCAGACGCTGACGATCACCGGCCCGGGCGTCGGCGCCGTCGTCGCGTACCTCGTCGCGGCTGCGCTGCTGCTTCCGGTCTCCGCCCTGCTCGCGGCCGTCGTCCTGCTCGGCGTACCGCTGCTCGCCGTCGTGGTCGGGCCGCTGCTGGAGCGGCTCCAGGGCGCGGAGGCGCAGTACCGCGAGCAGCAGGGCGTGCTGACCGCCCGGATCGGGGACATCGTCGGCGGCCTGCGCGTCCTCAACGGCATCGGCGGCAAGGAACTGCTGGCCGGCCGTTACCGCGACGGCTCGCGGGAGCTGCGCGCCGAGGGCTACCGGGTCGGCGCCGTGACCAGCTGGATCCAGGCACTCGCGGTCGGGCTGCCCGCCCTCTTCCTCGCCCTGGTGACCTGGCTGGCCGCCCGGATGGCCGCCGAGGGAACCATCACGGTCGGCACCCTGGTCGCCGTCTACGGCTACGTCGCCGTCCTGGTGGTGCCGGTCGCCAGCTTCATCGAGAGCGGGTACGACCTCACCCGGGGACTGGTGGCCGCCGGGCGGGTGGTCCGCCTGCTCGACCTGGCACCCGCCGTCCAGGACGCCGCGACCCTCCGCCCGGCCCCCGAGGGCCCCGCGGCCCTGTACGACCCCGACACCGGCGTGGAGCTGGCCCCGGGACGGCTGACCGCGATCGTCGGCGCCCGCCCGGCCGAGTCCGCGGCCGTGGTCGACCGGCTCGGCCGGTACGGCGAGTCCGCCGCCACCTGGGGCGGCGTTCCGCTCGCGGAGGTCGCGACGGCCGAGGTCCGCCGCCGGATCGTGGTGGCGGACAACGAGGCCGACCTCTTCGCCGGCCCGCTGCGCACCGTGGTCGGAGGCCGCTCCGAGCACACCGACGCGGCCATCGCCCGGGCCGTGCGGGACGCCGCCGCGCAGGACGTCGTGCAGGCCCTGCCCGAGGGCCTCGACACGGCCGTCGAAGCCGGGGGCGGCAACCTCTCCGGCGGGCAGCGCCAGCGGCTGCGCCTGGCGCGCGCCCTGCTGGCCGACCCGGAGGTGCTGCTGCTGGTCGAGCCCACCTCGGCGGTGGACGCCCACACCGAGGCGGCCATGGCGGCCGGGCTGCGCCGGGCGCGGGCCGGGCGCACCACCGCGCTCACCTCGACCTCCCCCGTCCTGCTGGAGCAGGCCGACACCGTCTGCTACCTCGCCGACGGCCGCCTGGTGGCCGCCGGTCCGCACCGGGCGCTGCTCGCCTCGCAGCCCGGCTACCGCGCGCTGGTCGCCCGCGGCGGGGACGCGCCGGAACCCGCCGGCACCGGAACCACGCTCTCCGAGGAGGCCGTCCGATGACCGCTCCGACCCAGCCGGGCGGCGGCGGCCTCCCGGTCGCCGGGGCCGCCGAGGTCCGCCGGGCCGCCGTGCGCCTGGTGCGCCAGGACGGCCGCGCGGTCGGTGCGATGCTGCTCCTCAACGGGCTCGCGGCGGCGGCCGGGCTGGGCGGCCCCTGGCTGCTCGGCCGGATCATCGACGACGTCCGGGGCGGGGCCGGGGCCGGCCACGTCGACCGGCTCGCCCTGGGCATCCTCGGCTTCGCGCTGGCGCAGCTGCTGCTGGGCCGCTTCGCCCGGTACACCGCGTACCGCTTCGGTGAACGGACCCTGGCCCGGGTCCGCGAGGACTTCGTCGAGCGGGTGCTCGGCCTGCCCGCGTCGGTGGGCGAGCGCGCGGGCGCCGGTGACCTGATGACACGCGGCACCGCCGACGTCGCCACCGTCGGCACCACCCTGCGCGACGCCGGACCCGAGGTGTCCGTCGCGCTCGTCCAGGTCGTCCTCATCCTGGCCGCCATGCTCGCGGTCAGCCCGCTGCTGGGCGTCTGCGGGGTGCTCTGCCTGTCCGGGATCTGGTTCGCCACCCGCTGGTACCTGCGCCGCGCCCACGCCGGCTACCTCGCCGAGGGCGCCGCCACCTCGGAGGTCGCCGAGGTGCTCGGCTCCACCGCCGCCGGGGCCCGGACGGTCGAGGCGCTGGGCCTGGAGGAGCGCCGGATCGCCGCCGCCGCCGAGGCGATCGAGCGCTGCCGGGTCACCCGCACCCACACGCTCCGCCTGCGCAGCGTGCTCTTCCCGGTGGTCGACTTCTCGTACGTCGCCCCCGTCGCCGGCATCCTGCTGGCCGGCAGCGCCCTGCGCGGCACCGGGGCGGTGAGCATCGGCGCGGTCGTCTCCTGCGCCCTCTACTTCTGGAAGCTCGCCGAGCCGCTGGACAAGGTCATGCTCTGGATCGACCAGATCCAGCGCGGCCACGCCTCCTTCGCCCGGGTCGAGGGTGTCGGCGGGATCGGCGCACCGGCCACGACCGGTGGCGGGCGGCCCGCCGACGACCGGATCGACGTGGTCGGCGTCCGCTACGCCTACCAGGGGGAGCGGGACGTCCTGCACGGCGTCGACCTGACGGTCCGCCCGGGCGAGCGGCTGGCGGTGGTCGGCCCCTCCGGCGCCGGGAAGTCCACCCTGGGCCGGCTGCTGGCCGGAGCGGACGCACCGCGCGCCGGCCGGGTCACGGTGGGCGGGGTGCCGGTCGCCGAGCTGGACCCGGCGCTGCTGCGCCGCCACGTCGTGCTGGTCTCCCAGGAGCACCACGTCTTCCTCGGCACCGTCGGGGACAACCTGCGGATCGCCGCGCCCGACGCCACCGACCAGGAGCTGCGCGCGGTGCTGGCCGCCGTCGACATCGACTGGGTGGACGGGCTGCCGGACGGGCTGGACACCGAACTCGGCGCCGCCGGATACCGCCCGGACGCCCAGCAGGCGCAGCAACTCGCCCTCGCCCGCGTGGTCCTGGCCGATCCGCACACGGTGATCCTGGACGAGGCGACCTCCCTGCTCGACCCGGCCACGGCCCGGCACACCGAGCGCTCGCTCGCGGCCGTGCTCAAGGGCCGGACCGTGATCGCCATCGCCCACCGCCTGCACACCGCCCACGACGCCGACCGGGTCGCGGTCATGGAAGGCGGCCGGGTGGTCGAACTGGGCAGCCATGCCGAGCTTCTGGCGGCCGACGGCGGCTACGCGGCGCTCTGGAGGTCCTGGCACGGCGCCTGACCGGGGGACGGCCGCGCACACCCGTGGTCCGCTCACTTCCTGGCGGGCCGGTCGTGGCCGGCCTTCGGCTGCAGCTTCTTCTCCTTCGTCTTCTCGACCTCCTGGACCTCCCAGGGGCCGGAGACGACGGACGGCGCCTCGCCGGAGATCACGGAGGCCAGGGGCTGTCCGGTCCCGTCGTAGACGGTGGCGACGTCGGTCAGCTGCCAGAAGAGGTTGAGCTCGGGGTACTGCCCGAGGTTCAGGTAGGTGCTGGAGACGAAGGAGGTCGACTGGGTGGAGACGGTGAGTTGCTGGGTGGTGGTGGAGGACTCGCTCAGGGAGGCGGAGACGGAGGCGCTGAACGGTCCCCAGCCGGCGCTCGCGCTCACGCCGACGGAGGCGTTGGTGGTGTCGGACTCCGAACTGCTGTCCTGCTTGCCCTGGGTGACGGTGTAGCTGACGGTCCGGCTCTCCCCGGGAGCGAGGCTGTACGACTCGCCCGTGCAGTGCCAGAACTGCTCGCGGGTGACGGCCCTCCCGAGCCCGACCTGGTCGTCCCCCGGCAGGGTCACCGGCGTGCGGGTCGTGGCGCCGTGCTGGACGAGACCGGTGGCCACCAGGACGCTGGGGCCGTCCTGCGGGATGAGCACGTCGGCGGTGGGCTTGGGGACCGGCCCGATGTTGTTGGGGTCCAGCAGGTCGGATCCGGAGAAGGTCATGGTGCTCTTGCCCGGCGGGTTCCGCAGGACGGCGGCGAAGGCACCGGAGTAGTGGGACTTGGCCAGCCAGCAGCCGTCGGCCCAGCAGTCCCCGCTGATCACCACGCTGCCGCCGTCGGGCTCCAGCACGAGCCCGGGCATGCCTGCGGTCCACAGCCCGTTGGCGGGCCCGCACAGGTTGCCGGACTGGTCGAGGTAGAAGAGGTCGAGCGGGATCGAGAGGTCGTTGATGACGAGGACCTCGGCCCGGGACTTCCTCGGGGGCGAGGCGAGGGTCCCGTCGAGGGCCGCCTGGTAGGTCTCGGTCATGCGCATGGTGGGCTCCGATCGCCTGCCGCGCGTCCGCGCGCGGAGCGGGGTCGGTCAGAATTCGGGCTCGTCGGTGAGGTAGTAGACCCGCGGACCGCGCTCGGAGTGGAGCAGCGCCAGCGGACCCTGCGTGGCCACCTTGGCGGCTGCCGGAAGGCCGAGGTCGGCGGTCAGGTCCCACCACAGCCGGTCCTCCTGCGGCCCCCGCCACAGGGCGAGGTGGTTGTCCTCGGCCACGTAGGACACCCAGGGGCGGCCGTCGCCGGCCACCGCGGACGCCACGAAGCTGTTGGCGGCCACCACCGGACGGGTTCCGTCCCCGGTCGTGCGGATCTCCTGGCTCCGCCACCCGCCGACCCGGCCCGCCCAGAACGGTTCGGACGCCCGGTTCCACAGTGCGACGCCCGCCAGGCCCTGGGAACTCGCCGCGGCCGCCAGCGGGCTGCCCTCCTTGGCCTGCCTGATGCTCAGCGGGGTGAGGCTCTGCCACCTCCAGCCGTGCTCGTCCCCGAAGCCCACCAGTTCGACGACGTTGTCCTCGCGGTCGGCGTAGTAGACGCGTCGGCTGTCGCTGCCCCAGCCCACGGCGGACAGTCCGCTGATCGGGGACGCGGCGGGCAGGCCGAGGTATGTCGTGAGATCGGTGAACCTCCCGGCCACGCCGTACTCCTCCACCTCGGTGAGGTGGTCGTTGGCGTCGAAGTAGTAGACGAAACGGCCCCGCCCGTTGTGCAGCGCGGTCAGCGGGCTCCACTCCGGGACCCGGGGGAGCGCGGGATTGGCGCCCCAGGTCCAACTACCGGTGAACTTCAGGATGACGAGCTGACCGGTCTCGTCCGCGTAGTAGACCATCATCGCCCCGGACCGCATCCCACCGGTCGCCGGCGGGCTGTTCCAGGCGGCCGCGGGCGTTCCCTCGGCACTGGTGAAGTTGCGGTAGGTCCAACCGCTCCCGTCGGTCGCGAACTCGCCGAGGGCACCGTCGGTGTTCGCGTAGTAGACCCGCCGGCTGTCCGTTCCCCAGCCGGTCGCCGCGAAGCCGCCGGTCAGGGAGGGGAAGGGGGCGGGTCTGAGGATGCCGGGGGCGATCTCCTTCCCGGCGGCGATGTTGAGGTTGGTCCACCGGAAGGAGCCGTCCGGCTCCCGGGCCACCTCGATGACCGCCGTGTAGCCTCCGCCCGGGGTCACACCCAGGGTGCGGGCATCCGTTGTCGTCATGACGGCCTCCGGCTTCCGGTGTACGCCTCCACGTCCGGGGCGGCACGGCCCGCGCTTCCGTGCTGCGCGAGGGTCGGGCGGGGCGCTCCGGCCGCCGGCCGTACGGAGACGAGCTCGGGCACGTCCGGTGCGTCGACGCGCTGCGCGGACGCGCCCGGCTTCCCGGCGTCCAGCGCGTCGACGTCGACCGGCCCCCGGACGACTGTCGGGCCCTTGGCGGAGACGACCGACGACAGCGGCGTTCCCGTCGCATCGAACACCGTGAGGACGTCCGTGAGCTGCCAGAACAGGCATATCCGCCCGTGGGCGGTGTCGTTGCTGTACTGGTTCGACGTGAAGCTCGTCGTCTGGGTGGACACGGTGACCTGCTGGGTCCTGGTCGAGGACTTGCTCAGCGAGGCACTGACCGAGGCGCTGAACGGCCCCCAGCCGGCACTGGCGCTCGCGCTCACCGATGCCGTGACCGTTCTGGTGTCCGAGGAGTTCGACTGCATCCCCTGCGTCTGGGTGTAGTTGACGGTCTTCTCCTCACCCGCCGCGAGACTGTACGACTCCGGCAGGCGCTGCCAGAACTGCTCACGGGTGACGGGGTTGCCGTTCGGCAGCGTGCCCGCGCCCACCAGGATCCTGGGTCCGTTCGGCGGGACGATCACGGCCCTGGTGGGTGCCGGGGTCTCCCCGAGGTCGTCCGGATCCAGCAGGTCGCGGCCCGTGAGGGCCACCGCGGCGTCGTCCTGGTCGGCCCGCCAGACCGCGGCGAAGGCGCCCGAGTACCCCGCCTTGGCCACGAAGTAGGACGAGGGGGCGAGGTTCGTCCAGGTCGCGCTCGCTCCGGGGTCCAGGACCTGGCCCGGGTGGCCGGGGGTGAGTTTCCGGGTCCGCGGATTGCGGCCGTACAGGAGGCCGTCGAGGCCGACCCAGTACACCAGCAGGTGCACCGGGGTGCCGTTGGTGACCGTCATGCTGGTCCGGCTGCCCCCGTCCACCGACACCAGCGTTCCGCTCAGGGCGCCCTGGTAGGTCTTGTTCATGCGCATGGGGTGGCTCCTTCGCGTGCGGGGCGGGCGGGCCGACGCCTACTCCTCGCTGGTGTAGTAGACCCGCGGGCCACTGGTGCGGATGGCGGCGAACGGGCTGGGCACACCGGTGGCGACGGTGGGGAGGTCCAGCTCGGCGCCCAGGTCGCGGGAGCGCCACCCGCGCCCGGACCCCCGCAGCTCGATCAGGTGGTGGTCGCATCCGTCCGGGCCTCCGTCCGGGCCGGCGGCACCCAGGTAGAACACCTGGACCGCCGAGCCGTCGCCGTCCGGCACGGCGGCCAGGGAGCTTCCCCCGGCCGCGGCGGGTGCCCCCGCGCCGTCGTCGGCCTCCGTGCCGGCGCGATGGACCTCCCAGCCGCGGCCGTTGAACCCCACCTCGACCACCGTCCGGTCGGCGTCCAGGTAGTAGAGCCGCGGGTGGCCGTCGGGGGAGAGCACGACCGCCGGCGGACTGCCCGCGGCCGCTGCCGGGGCCCCGTACGCGGACAGCCGGAGCACCCGCCACTCCGCGTCGCCCTCGGGGCGCTTCTTCGTGGCCGGGACGACCGTGTGCGCCAACTGGACGGGGCGATTGTCCTCGTCGAGGAAGTACACGAGGCGGGAGTCGGTCCCGCACCCGACGGCGGTGAGCCGGCTGAGCGGAGAGGCCGCCGGGCACCCGTCGACGCCGGAGGTCAGGTCGCGGACCGACCAGCCCGCCTCCCCGAGCCAGGACGCCTCGATCAGCCGTCCCGGAGCGTCCAGGTAGTAGGCGAACTCTCCCCGTTCGGTGGTGACCGCGGCCAGCGGGCTGATCGGTGAACCGTGCGGGGCCCCGGCGCACGTGCTGTAGGTCCACTCCTCTCCCCGTTCCGCCAGCCGGACCGGGTGGCGGCCCTCCTCACCCGGGCCGCTGTCGAGGTAGTAGACCCGCAGCGCCCCGATCCGGCCGGTCACCGCCACCGCGGCGCCCGCGCCGGCGACCGGGGCGCCGGTCTCCCGGGTGAGGACGCGGTACCCGGTCCAGCGGCCGTCCGGCGACGACGGCTCGTACGCCGTGCCGACCAGACTGCGGTCCTGCTCCTGGTAGTAGACGCGTCGCCGGTCGTCGGCCGCACCCGCGGCCGCCAGGCCGCTCCCCGCGACGGGCACCGGACTGACCTGCCGCCACCCGGGCCCGGCACCGGGCTCCGGCGGACCGTCCGGACGCCGCGCGGAGAAGTTGATGTCCGAGTACCCCCACCTCCCGCCCTGTCGCGCCACCTCGATGATGCTGTAGACCCTCTCGGCCTGCCTTCTCACGTCCCCGTCCCTTCCGTTCGCACGGGTGCGGCCGCGGACTCCACGGCCGCAGGTGAGTGCAACTGCCCTCATGTCACGTTCCAGCGTGCGCCCATTCGGCCGGCGCCGCATCCGGAGGGGCCTCGACTGGCTACGCAGAGCCAGGAGTTGACGCTCACATCGATCGCTCCCGCGCCGAGATGCGGACGCCCGCCACCGGTGGGTAGATGGATGGAGGGACCGCCGGCCTCCTCGGCGGGGGAGGGGCGCAGCCGTCGCGAGGTGAGGTGGGCGATGCCTCTTCCACAGATGATCACCGACCGGTACGCGCGACTCCGGGCCTGGTACGCCCAGAACGCCCAGCTCGCCGGCGTGTTGTACGCCGCGCCGGCGGACATGGGGAACGTCAGGCTCCTCTGCTTCGGTCCGGATTCCTCGGTCAACCTGGGCCAGGCGAACTACGCCATCTACGTACCGGCCACGCCCCGCGGCCAACTTCAGGCGCGAACCATCCAGACCTGCATGAACGACTACAACGAGACCTACGGCCCTCCTCCGGAGTACCCGATGCCGGAGTACCTGCTCTACACCGCGGAACCGCCGCAGTACCACCTGCCGGCCATCCTGGTGAGGTGCCCGCCGGACTGGCTGGACAACCTCCAGGACGCCGAGGTCAACTTCCGTTCCGCCATGGTCCCGCTGCACGAGATGGGCCACGCGCTGCTGTCGCTGGTGGCTCCGCAGAACCAGGGCGAGCCCTATGCCTACTGGATCGAGTTGCGGACGATCCTGCGCTTCGTCGGGACCACCGTGCCCAGTGGCGGGAGCTACGCGGCCCCGCTCGTGGGCATCACGACCACGGCCCAGGCCATCGCCAACTTCGTCGTCGGGCGCGCGGACCAGTACGCGATAGCGAAGAGCGCGGCCGAGCGGCAGGTCCGCGCCACGGGGATCCCGGACACCATCGATCAGATCGCGGCCGTCCTGGAGGCCGCCGGCCTACCGGAGTTCAGCGTCACCGCGCTCAGGCAGGAGGCCGAAGGGCTGCGGCAGATGCGGTGACACGGCGCAGCGTCCCTCCCGGCCGGCCGGCGGGCCATAAAACAAGCATGCGTGATTGCTTTTTCTGCCACAGGGTGTCAACCTGCTCACCGACGGCGAACGTTGGGCCACCTGTGGGGGTAGGCGTGCACGTGGGGTCGCGGGTGCGGGCGGTGGGCGGGGGGCCGGTGCTGCGGGTCGGGAACGCGTCGGGGTTCTACGGCGACCGGTTCTCGGCGATGCGCGAGATGCTCACCGGCGGGCCGCTGGACGTGCTCACCGGGGACTACCTGGCCGAGCTGACCATGCTCATCCTGGCGCGGGACCGGCTGAGGGATCCCTCGCTCGGGTACGCCAGGACGTTCCTGCGGCAGCTGGAGGAGTGCCTCGGGCTGGCGCTGGAGCGCGGGGTGCGGATCGTGGTCAACGCGGGCGGGCTCAATCCGGCGCGACTGGCCGACGCCGTGCGGGAGTTGGCGAAGGGCCTCGGGCTGGACGCGGCGGTCGGGTATGTCGAGGGCGACGACCTGCTGCCGCGCCGGGCGGAACTGGGGCTGCCCGAGGGTCTGTTGGCCGCCAACGCCTATCTGGGGGCGTTCGGTGTCGCGGAGTGCCTGCGGGCCGGGGCGGACGTGGTGGTGACCGGGCGGGTCACCGACGCTTCGCTGGTCGTGGGGCCGGGGATCGCGTGGTTCGGCTGGGGCACGGGGGACTTGGACGCGCTCGCGGGCGCCACGGTGGCCGGGCACGTGCTGGAGTGCGGGGCGCAGGCCACCGGCGGGAACTACGCGTTCTTCCGCGAGCACGACGTCACCCGGCCGGGCCTCCCGCTGGCCGAGCTGCACCCGGACGGCTCCAGCGTCATCACCAAGCATCCGGGGACCGGCGGCGCCGTGACCGTCGGCACCGTCACCGCCCAACTCCTCTACGAGACCGCCGGTCCGCGCTACCCCGGGCCGGACGTCACGGCCCGCCTGGACACCGTCCGGCTCACCGGGCAGGGGCCGGACCGGGTGCGGATCGACGGGGTGCGCGGCGAGCCGCCGCCGGCCACCCTCAAGGCCGGACTGAACCGGCTCGGCGGCCACCGCAACGAGGTGGTGTTCGTGCTCACCGGGCTCGACATCGAGGCGAAGGCGGCACTCGTCCGACGGCAGTTCGAGGACGCGCTGGTGCGTCGGCCCGCCGAGCTGCGCTGGACCCTCGCCCGTACCGACCACGCCGACGCCGCCACCGAGGAGGCCGCCTCCGCGCTGCTGCGGCTCACCGCCCGGGACCGCGACCCCGACCGGGTGGGCCGGGAACTCGGCCGGACGGCCGTGGAGTTGGGGCTGGCCGGGTACCCGGGCTTCCACCTCGCCGCGCCACCCGGACCGGGCGCGCCGTACGGGGTGTTCGAGGCGGCGTACGTCGACCCGGCGGCCGTCGAGCACACCGCCGTGCTGCCGGACGGGCGGCGGGTGGGCATCCCGCCCGCGCCGGTCACCACGCCCGTCACCGCGGCGGAGCCGGCACCCGTGGAGGAGCGGGCGGGCGAAGCCGAGGACCTCGGCCCCACCCGCCGCGCCCCGCTCGGCCTGGTGGCCGGCGCCCGCAGCGGCGACAAGGGCGGCGACGCCACCCTCGGCGTCTGGGCCCGCGACGAACCCGGCCGGCGCTGGCTCGCCCGCACCCTCACCACCGACCGGCTGCGCGAACTCCTCCCGGAGACGGCCGGGTTGCCGATCACCCGGCACCAGCTGCCGAACCTCCGCGCGCTCAGCTTCACCATCACCGGCCTGCTCGGCGAGGGCGTCGCCGCCCAGCACCGCTTCGACCCGCAGGCCAAGGCGCTGGGGGAGTGGCTGCGCTCGCGCCACCTCGACATCCCGGAGGCCCTGCTGTGACCGTCCTGCCCACCCGCCTGGACCCCGGCGGCGCCGAGTACACCGCCCACCGGGAGGCGATGCTCGCCCGGCTCGCCGACCTGGACGCCAAGCACGCCAAGGCGCTGGCCGGCGGCGGCCCCGGCTACGTCGAACGCCACCGAGGGCGGGGCAAACTGCTCGCCCGCGAGCGGATCGAGCTGCTGATCGACGAGGACTCGCCGTTCCTGGAGCTCTCCCCGCTCGCCGCCTGGGGCAGCGACCACCCGGTCGGCGCCGCGCTGGTCACCGGCATCGGCACCGTCGAGGGCGTCGAGTGCGTGATCACCGCCAACGACCCGACCGTGCGCGGCGGGGCGTCCAACCCGTGGACCCTGCGCAAGGCACTGCGCGCCAACGGGATCGCCCTGGCCAACCGCCTCCCGCTGGTCAACCTGGTCGAGTCCGGCGGTGCCGACCTGCCCAGCCAGAAGGAGATCTTCATCCCCGGCGGCGCGCTCTTCCGCGACCTCACCCGGCTGTCCGCCGCCGGGATCCCCACCGTCGCCGTGGTGTTCGGCAACTCGACGGCCGGCGGCGCCTACGTGCCCGGCATGTCGGACCACACCGTGATGGTCGCCGAGCGGGCCAAGGTGTTCCTCGGCGGGCCGCCGCTGGTACGGATGGCCACCGGCGAGGAGTCCGACGACGAGTCGCTCGGCGGCGCCGACATGCACGCCAGGGTCTCCGGCCTGGCCGACCACTTCGCGCTCGACGAGCCGGACGCGCTGCGGCTGGCCCGCCGGATCGTCGCCCGGCTCGACCACCGCAAGCCGGGACCGGGCCCCGATCCCGCCGCCGAGCCGCCGAAGTACCCCGAGGAGGAACTGCTCGGCATCGTCCCCGGCGACCTCAAGGTGCCCTTCGACCCGCGCGAGGTGATCGCCCGGATCGTCGACGGCTCCGACTTCGACGAGTTCAAGCCGTGCTACGGCACCAGCCTCGCCACCGGCTGGGCCCGGCTGCACGGCTACCCGGTCGGCGTCCTGGCCAACGCGCAGGGCGTGCTGTTCAGCCAGGAGTCGCAGAAGGCCGCCCAGTTCATCCAGCTCGCCAACCAGCGCTCGACGCCGCTGCTGTTCCTGCACAACACCACCGGCTACATGGTCGGCCGGGACTACGAGCAGGGCGGCATCATCAAGCACGGCGCGATGATGATCAACGCCGTCGCCAACTCCACCGTCCCGCACCTGTCCGTGCTGATGGGCGCTTCCTACGGCGCGGGCCACTACGGCATGTGCGGGCGGGCCTTCGAGCCGCGGTTCCTGTTCGCCTGGCCGAGCGCCAAGTCGGCCGTGATGGGCGCGCAGCAGCTCGCCGGGGTGCTGTCGATCGTCGCCCGGCAGTCCGCGGCGGCCAAGGGGCGCCCGTACGACGAGGAGGCGGACGCCGCCGTACGGGCCGTGGTGGAGCAGCGGATCGAGGCCGAGTCGCTGCCCGCCTTCCTCTCCGGGCGGCTCTACGACGACGGGGTGATCGACCCGCGCGACACCCGCACCGTGCTCGGGCTCTGCCTCTCCGCGATCCACAACGCGCCGGTCGAGGGCGCCACCGGCTACGGCGTCTTCCGGATGTAGGGGAGAACCACATGATCACCAACCTGCTGGTCGCCAACCGGGGCGAGATCGCCCGCCGGATCTTCCGTACCTGCCGCGACCTCGGCATCGCCACCACCGCCGTGTACGCGGACCCGGACGCGGGGGCGCCGCACGTCCGGGAGGCCGACGCCGCCGTCCGGCTGCCCGGCGCGGCGCCCGCCGACACCTATCTGCGGGGAGCGCTGATCGTCGAGGCCGCGCTCACCGCCGGCGCCGACGCCGTGCACCCGGGTTACGGCTTCCTCTCCGAGGACGCCGGTTTCGCGCGGGCCGTGCGGGCGGCCGGGCTGGTCTGGGTCGGCCCGGAACCGGCGGCGATCGAGGCGATGGGCTCCAAGACCGCCGCCAAACGCCTGATGGCCGCCGCCGGGGTGCCCGTGCTCGACGCGCTGGACGCGCCCACCGAGGCCGACCTGCCGCTGCTGGTCAAGGCGGCGGCCGGCGGCGGCGGGCGCGGCATGCGCGTGGTGCGCGCCCTCGCCGACCTGCCGGCCGAACTCGCCGCCGCCCGCGCCGAGGCCGCCATGGCCTTCGGCTCGGACGAGGTGTTCTGCGAGCGCTACCTGCCCGCCGGCCGGCACGTCGAGGTGCAGCTGCTGGCGGACGCGCACGGCACGGTCTGGGCGGTCGGGGACCGGGACTGCTCGCTCCAGCGGCGCCACCAGAAGGTCGTCGAGGAGGCCCCCGCACCCGGGCTCGACCCGGCGGTGCGCGCCGCCCTGCACGAGGCCGCGGTGACCGCCGCCAAGGCGATCGGCTACACCGGCGCCGGGACGGCCGAGTTCCTGCTCGGACCGGACGGCCGCTGCTGGTTCCTGGAGATGAACACCCGGCTGCAGGTCGAGCACCCGGTCACCGAGGCGGTCACCGGCCTCGACCTGGTCGCCCTGCAGCTCGCGGTGGCCGAGGGCGGCACCCTGCCGGGTCCGACCGCCCCGCCGATCACCGGCCACGCGATCGAGGCCCGGCTCTACGCCGAGGACCCGGCGCACGACTGGCGGCCCGCCACCGGTACCCTGCACCGCCTCGAACTCACCGTCCCGCACGAGGAGTTCACCGGCCGAGGGGTCCGGCTGGACTCCGGCGTCGGGGACGGCTGCGCGATCACCCCGCACTACGACGCGATGCTCGCCAAGGTGATCGCCTGGGCACCGACCCGGCCAGCCGCCGCCCGGCGGCTGGCGGACGCGCTCGCCCGGGTCCGGATCCACGGGCCCGCGACCAACCGGGCGTCGCTGGTCCGTGCCCTGCGCCACCCGGCGTTCCTGGCCGGACGGCTGCACACCGGCTTCCTGACCGAGCACGCCGACGCCCTGACCGCCCCGCCCGACCCGCACGGCGAGCGGCTCGCCGCCCTGGCCGCCGCGCTCGCCGACGCCGCCGCCCGTCGCACCGCGCTGCCCTCCGGCTGGCGCAACCTGCCCTCCCAGCCGCAGCTCAAGCGCTACCGGACCGAGGACGGCACCGAGCGGGAGGTCCGCTACCGGCTCACCCGCGCCGGGCTGCGGGCCGAGGGCCACCCGGACGTCGAACTGCTCGACGCCGCGCCCGACCTGGTCGTGCTGCGCGAGGGCGGGGTGCGGCGCGCCTACCGGGTCGCCCGCTACGGGGACCGGGTGCACATCGACACCCCCGCCGGCGCCACCGCGCTCACCGCCCTGCCGCGCTTCGCGGACGCCCCGGTGCGCACCGACCCCGGTGCGCTGCTCGCCCCGATGCCCGGCACCGTGGTGCGCACCACCGCCGCCGTCGGCGACGCCGTCACCGCCGGCCAACCGCTGCTCGTGCTGGAGGCGATGAAGATGGAGCACCGGATCACCGCCCCCGCCGACGGGATCCTGGTCGAACTGCGCGCCGCCCCGGGCCGGCAGGTCGAGACCGGCACCCTGCTCGCCGTCGTGAAGCCCCCGGCGCCGTCGCCCCTGCAGCCGCTCGCACCGTCCCCCGAAGAGGTCTGAGGAAGGACCGCGCATGTCCGCCATCGGCAGCCAGCTCCTCGAAACCCCCGAACGCCGCGCCCTGCGTCGCGCCGTCGCCGCCCTCGGCGCCCGCTACGGTTCCGCCTACCACCTCGCCCGGGCCCGGGCCCACGAACCCGCCGAGGAACTCTGGTCCGAGGCCGGCAAGGCCGGCTACCTCGGCGTCAACCTCCCCGCCGAGTACGGCGGGGGCGGCGGCGGGATCGGCGACCTCGCGATCGTCCTGGAGGAACTCGGCACCGCCGGCTGCCCGTTGCTGCTGCTGATCGTCTCCCCGGCGATCTGCGGGACCGTGATCGCCCGCTACGGCACCGAGGAGCAGAAGCGCCACTGGCTGCCCGGCCTCGCCGACGGCAGCCGCCGGATGGCCTTCGGCATCACCGAACCGGACGCCGGCTCCAACTCCCACCGGATCTCCACCGTCGCCCGGCGCGACGGCGCGGACTGGCTGCTGACCGGCCGCAAGGTGTTCGTCTCCGGCATCGACCACTGCGACGCCGTGCTGTTCGTCGCCCGCACCGAGGACGCCCGCACCGGGCGGCTGAAGCCCGCGCTGTTTGTCGTCCCGCGCGACGCGCCCGGCTTCGAGTACCGCCCCATTCCGATGGAACTCGTCGCCCCCGAACGGCAGTTCCAGGTCTTCCTGGACGACGTCCGGCTGCCCGCCGACGCACTGGTCGGCGACGAGGACGCCGGACTGCTCCAGCTGTTCGCCGGCCTCAACCCCGAGCGGATCATGACCGCCGCGTTCTCCCTGGGCCTCGCCCGCCAGGCGCTCGGCAAGGCCGTCGAGTACGCCCGCACCCGCAGCGTCTGGTCCACCCCGATCGGCGCCCACCAGGGCCTCGCGCACCCGCTCGCCCAGTGCGCGGTGGAGATCGAACTGGCCCGGCTGATGACCCAGAAGGCCGCCCTGCTCTACGACGCGGGCGAGGACGCCGCCGCCGGGGAGGCCGCCAACATGGCCAAGTACGCGGCCGGTGAGGCCGCCGCCCGCACCGTCGACCAGGCCGTGCAGACGCTCGGCGGCAACGGCCTCACCCAGGAGTACGGGCTCGCCGCGCTGCTCACCGCCACCCGGGTCGGGCGGGTCGCCCCGGTCAGCCGCGAGATGGTCCTCAACTACGTCGCCCAGCACACCCTCGGCCTGCCGAAGTCCTACTGAGGTCCTACTGAGGTCCTACTGAGGTCCGGCTGAAGTCCCGCCGAGGTCCCGCCTGTGTCCCGCCGACGTCCCGCCGACGTCCACCGACGGCGCGGAGTCTCGAACGGATCGTCGCATCATCGTTCTGACATCTGACCGAACCCCCCGCACGGGAACCCCCTCGACCCGCCCCCACCTCGGAATTCGCCATACCGCGCCACCCCCGCGCCCCGCGCGCTCCGCCAAACGTCCGTCACTGGGGCGCACCGGGCGCCCACTGTCCGTATGCTCCTGTCCGCACGCCGCACGGCCGGTCGCAACGACCTCCAGCCGGCCGTCCCGCCCCGCGCCAACAACCGCACAGGAGGCACGCCTTGGTGTTCCACAGCGAGTTCCCGGACGTCGGCATCGTCGACCTCGCCCTGCACGACGCCGTCCTCGGCGAGGCCGAGCGGCACGGCGACCGGCCCGCCCTCATCGACGGGATCACCGGCGAGACCGTCAGCTACGCACAACTCGCCCACGCCGTCCGGCGGGTGGCCGCCGGACTCGCCGAGGCGGGCGTCCGCCAGGGCGACGTGGTGGCCCTGTTCAGCCCCAACAGCATCCGCTACCCGATGGCGTTCTTCGGTGCCACCCGGGCCGGTGCCACCGTCACTCCGGTCTCCTCGCTCACCACCCACGGCGAACTCGCCGTCCAGCTCGCCGACAGCGGCGCCCGCTGGCTGATCACCGTCTCGCCGTTCCTGCCCACCGCCCGCGCCGCCGCCGAGCGGATCGCCGCCGAGGGCCGCCCGCTCGCCGGAATCGTCGTCCTGGACGGCGCCGAGGGCCACCTGTCCCTCGCCGACCTGCTCGCCGCCACCGGCCCCGAGCCCGAACTCGCCCTCGACCCGGCCGAGTCCATCGCCGTCCTGCCCTACTCCAGCGGCACCACCGGTCTGCCCAAGGGCGTGATGCTCACCCACCGCTCGATCGCCACCAACCTCGCCCAGACCGACGCCGTCTTCCGCCCCAAGCCCGGCGAGCGCGTCCTCGCGGTCCTGCCCTTCTTCCACATCTACGGTCTCGCCGCCCTGCTCCACCAGCCGCTGCGCTGCGGTGCCACCGTCGTCGTCCTGCCCCGCTTCGACCTGGAGCAGTTCTGCCGCACCGTCCAGGACCACCGCGTGCAGTCCGTGCTCGCCGCCCCGCCGATCGTGCTCGCCCTGGCCAAGCACCCGGTCGTCGAGCAGTACGACCTCTCCTCCGTGGAGTACCTGCTGTGCGCCGCCGCCCCGCTGGACGGCGAACTCGCCGAGGCCTGCGCCCGCCGGCTCGGCCTGTCGCACATCCTCCAGGGCTACGGCATGACCGAGCTCTCCCCGGTCTGCCACGTGATGGACCCGACCGACCCGGACCCCTCCCCGGGCTCGGTCGGCCGGATGGTGCCCTCCACCGAACTGCGGGTCACCGCCCTCGACGGCACCGGCGCCGACCTCGGCACCGGCGAACGCGGCGAGCTGCTGATCCGCGGCCCGCAGGTGATGAAGGGCTACTTCGGCCGCCCCTCCGACACCGCCGCCACCGTCGACGACGACGGCTGGCTGCACACCGGCGACATCGGCTTCGTCGACGAGCGCGGCTACCTCTACATCGTCGACCGGGTCAAGGAGCTGATCAAGTACAAGGGCTACCAGGTCGCCCCCGCCGAACTGGAGGCGCTGCTGCTCAGCCACCCGCAGATCGCCGACGCCGCCGTGATCGGGGTGCGCGACGCCGAGGGCACCGAGAGCCCCAAGGCCTTCGTGGTCCGCGCCCCCGGCAGCGCCCTCACCGAACAGGAGGTCACCGCCTTCGTGGCCGGCCAGGTCGCGCCGTACAAGAAGGTGCGGGCGGTGGAGTTCCTGGACGCCGTCCCGAAGTCCGCGGCCGGCAAGATCCTGCGCCGCGAGCTGCGCGAGCGCGAGGCGGCCGCCGCCCGCTGAACCGGCCGCCCGGCGACTCCCGGTGCGGCCGTCCCACCGGCCGCACCGCCCCTCACCAGCGTCCGCGGGGCCACCGTCTGCGAGGATCGACCGGCCGACACCGCCGCACGGACAGGAACCGCCGCCGCCGATGACCACCCACCCGGGCGCCTCCCGCACCCCCCGGCAGGACCGCAGCCGCGCCACCCGCGCCCGGCTGCTCGCCGCGGCGGTCGACTGCCTCGCCGAGCTCGGCTGGAACGGCTCCACCGTCGCCGTCGTCGCCGAACGCGCCGGCGTCTCCCGGGGCGCGGCCCAGCACCACTTCCCGACCCGCGAGGACCTCTTCACCGCGGCCGTCGAACACGTCACCGCCGAACGGCTGGCCGCCGTCCGGGCCCACGCCGACGCACTGCCCGCCGCCGGGCCGGCCCGCACCGAGGCGGTCGTCGACATGATCGTCCGCCTCTACACCGGCCCGCTGTTCCGCGCCGCCCTCCACCTGTGGGTCGCCGCCGCCACCGAGGAACCGCTGCGCGAGCGGATCGTCGGCCTGGAGGGCCACGTCGGCCGCGAGGCCCACCGCGCCGCCGTCGAGTTCCTCGGCGCCGACGAGACGCACCCCGGCGTGCGCGAAACCGTGCAGGCCACCCTCGACATGGCCCGCGGCCTCGGCCTCGCCAATCTGCTCACCGACGACAGCGCCCGACGATCCGGAGTGATCCGGCAGTGGGCGGGCCTTCTGGAGAGTACGCTGCGGCCGGTAGGCCCATGACGCCCGTACACCTGGACGACCCGCGCCCCTCACCAAGGGGTCGCCGGGCGGCCGATGTCCGTGCAGTCTGGAGAAGAACCCCGGCCGCACGGACCCACGAGGCCCGTCCGGCCGGGCACGAGCCGAACCGGGGTACAGCCTGATCATGCGGAGAGACGAGTGGGACGCCACCAACGCCACCGGCCCCGGAGCCGGCGCCACGCCCGCACGCCTGGACGGCCATCGCCTCCTTCCGCTCGCCACCGCCCTGCTCCAGGACGACGGCCTCATCCTGCACTGGAGTGAGGACGCCGAGGCCCTGCTCGGCTGGACCGCCGACGAGGCGGTCGGCAGCCACGCCGCCCGGCTGCTCACCGAGGACGACAGCCGCCCCGAGGTCCTCGAACTCTTCGCGCGCATCCTCGGCGGCAAGGGCTGGTCCGGCATCTACCCGCTGCGCCACCGCGACGGCCACACCGTCGAGCTGGAGTTCCGCACCTACCCGATCGCCGGCCCCGGCGGCACCCTGCTGGTGCTCGCCACCGCCTCCGACACCGCCGCCCTGCACCGGGTCGAGGCCGACCTCGCCGTCCTCGACGGCATCTTCGGGCAGTCCCCGATCGGCATGGCCGTCTACGACACCGAGCTGCGCTACGTCCGGCTCAACGAGTCCCTGGCCCGGATGAACGGCCTGCCCGTCGCCGACCACCTCGGACGGCGGATCAGCAGCATCCTGCCCGGCATCAACAGCACCGAGATAGAACAGCTCATGAAGCAGGTGCTGGCCACCGGCCGGCCCGTGGTCGACGCCCGCTCGCACGGCCGCGTCCCCGGCGACCCGCGCCGCGACCGCGCCTGGTCCGCCTCCTACTTCCGGCTGGAGGACTCCGCCGGCCGGGTCTTCGGCGTCTGCTCCTCGATCATCGACGTCACCGAGCGCTTCCAGGCCGAGGCCCGCGCCGCCCGCGCCCAGGAACGCCTCGCCACCATCGCCGAGGCCACCGCCCGGATCGGTACCACCCTCGACCTCCAGCGCACCGCCGAGGAGCTCATCGAGGCCGTCGTGCCCCGGTTCGCCGACTTCGCCACCGTCGACCTGCTGGAGACGGTGCTGCGCGGCGCCGAACCCACCCCCATCCCGGAGGACCGCCCCGTCCAGCTGCGCGCCCTCGCCGTCGGAGAGGCCTACGAGAGCGGGCTCGTGCACGCCGTCGACGTCGTCGGCGAGGTCTCCGAGTACGCCCCCGAACGCAGCTACAACCAGTGCCTGCGCAGCGGCCGCCCGCTGCTGCGCGCCCACGTCGACGCCGAGGTGCTGCGCGGACTGGTCGCCAGCCCGGACCGGGTCGCCCCCGGCCTCGCCGCCGGCATCCACTCCTACCTGATGCTGCCGGTCACCGCCCGGGGCATGGTGCTCGGCGGCGCCGAGTTCATCCGCATGCGCAACCCCGAGCCGTTCACCTCCGCCGACGTCGCCCTCGCCGAGGAACTCGTCGCCCGCACCGCCCTCGCCATCGACAACGCCCGCCTCTACCGCCGCGAGCGGGAGACCGCGCTCACCCTCCAGCGCAGCCTGCTTCCCCAGGAGATCCACCGCACCCTCGGCCTGGAGATCGCCTACCGCTACCTGCCCTCCAGCGTCACCAGCGAGGTCGGCGGCGACTGGTTCGACGTCGTCCCGCTCTCCTGCGGCAGGGTCGCGCTGGTCGTCGGCGACGTCATGGGCCACGGCATCCGGGCCGCCGCCACCATGGGCCAGCTGCGCACCGTCGCCCGCACCCTGGCCACCCTCGACATGCCGCCCGAGCAGGTGCTCACCCGGCTGGACGAAACCGCCTCGGGCATCGGCGAGGGCCAGTTCGCGACCTGTATCTGCGCCGTCTACGACCCGCTGGAGCGCACCCTCCAGGTCGCCTCGGCCGGCCACCTGCCGCCCGTCTGGGTCGCCCCGGACGGCACGCCCCGCCGGGTCGAGATGCCGCCCGGCGTGCCGCTCGGCGTCGGCGGGGTGGCCTTCGAGTCGATCGAGTTCGCGCTCCCCGAGGGCGGCATGGTCACCCTCTACACCGACGGCCTGGTCGAACGGCGCGGGCAGGACCTCGACGACGGCATCGACCTGCTCGCCCGCACCCTGTCCGGCTCCGGCCGGACCCTGGAGGAGAACTGCGACGCCGTGCTCGGCGCGCTGGTCAGCGGCGGCAGCGACGACGACATCGCGATGATCATGGCCCGGGTACTGCCGCTGCCCGCCGACCGGGTCGCCACCCTCCCGCTCACCGGCGGCGGCCGGCTGCCCGGCCAGGCCCGCCGCTTCACCCGTGCCACGCTCGACGTCTGGGGCCTGAGCGCGCTCTGCGACTACGCCGAGCTGCTGGTCAGCGAGCTGGTCACGAACGCCCTGCTGCACGCCGACGCCCCGCGCCGGCTGCGGCTCTTCCGTGACCGGGTGCTCACCGTGGAGGTCGCCGACACCGGCGGCCAGACGCCCCAGCTGCGCCCCTTCGCCGAGCAGGACGAGGGCGGCCGGGGCATGTTCCTGGTCAACGAGCTCGCCCAGCGCTGGGGCAGCCGGCTGACCCGGGACGGCAAGGTGGTCTGGGCGGAGCTGGAACTGCCCTTCGGCACCGTCTGAGCAGCCCGTCCGAGCCGCCTGTCCGGGCTGCCCGTCCGAGCCGCCCGTCCGGGCTGCCCGGGACTTCGCCGGACATGACGGTTCCCCGTACCCCCGGTGGGGGTACGGGGAACCGTCATGGCTCAGGCGCTCGCCTTCTCCGGCGTCTGCTCCCGCACCGTCGCCGTCTCCTGCGACGGCTCCGCCGCCGATCCGCCGCTCAGCCCCCGCAGCAGCCGCCAGGCGAGGACCGCCGCGCCCAGCAGCATCACGCCCGCCACGATCCCGGCCGTGTTCAGGCCGTGCACGAAAGACTCCTTGGCGCTCGCCAGCAGCGGCCCGGCCAGGGTGTCCGGCAGCCCGTGTGCGGCCTCCACCGCGCCGCCCAGCGATGCCCCGGCCTGTGCGGCCGCCGCCGGGTCGGTCCCGGCCGGGACGACCAGCCGGTCCACGTACAGCGTGCCGACCAGCGAGCCGACCAGGGCGATGCCGAGCGCGGTGCCCAGCTCGTAGGCGGTCTCGGAGACCGCCGAGGCGGCGCCCGCCTTGTCGGCGGGGGCGGCGCCGAGCACCAGGTCCGCGCCGAGCGTGTAGACCACGCCCTCGGCCGTGCCGACCAGCAGGAAGGAGACGGCCATCACCAGGTAGGTGGTGTCCTGCTGGACCCAGCCGAGTATGCCGATCCCGGCACCCATCACCAGCAGACCGAGGGTGAGCGCCGCCCGGGCCCCGGTGCGGCGCACCAGCCAGGCGGTCAGCAGACCGCCGGCCATCGCGCCGGCGAAGGCGGGCAGTTCGGCCAGCCCCGCCTTCAGCGGCGGGTAGCCGCGGACCAGCTGGAGGTACTGGGAGGTCACGAAGACCACGCCGGAGAGCCCGACCAGGGCGATCAGCGAGGCCAGCACGGCGGCCGTGAAGCGCCGGTTGCGGAAGAGCCGGACGTCGAGCAGCGGGGTCTCCAGCCGCAGCTGGCGGCGGACGAAGACGATCAGCGCCAGCGCGCCCAGCAGGCCCGCGACCGGCACGTCCCAGCGGGCGACACCGTGCGCCGCGGCCTCCTTGATCGCGTAGACCACGCCGATCACCCCGGCCAGCGACAGCAGCACGCTCAGCACGTCCCAGCGGCCCGGCTTCGGGTCCTTGGACTCCGGCAGCAGCCAGGCGCCGAAGACCAGCAGCAGCGCCAGCACCGGGATGTTCAGCAGGAACACCGAGCCCCACCAGAAGTGCTCCAGCAGCACGCCGCCGACCACCGGACCGAGCGCGGCACCGGCGGAGGCGGCGGCGCCCCAGATGCCGATCGCGGTGGCCCGCTCGCGGTCGTCCGGGAAGAGCGTGCGGATCAGCGAGAGGGTGGACGGCATGATGGTCGCCCCGGCCACGCCGAGCAGCACCCGGGCCAGGATCAGCCAGCCGGCGCTGGGCGCGTACGCGGCGAGCAGCGAGGCGGCGCCGAACGCGGTGGCACCGGCCAGCAGCAGCCGCTTGCGGCCGATCCGGTCGCTGAGCGAGCCCATCGAGACCAGCAGGCCGGCCAGGACGAAGGAGTAGGCGTCGCCGATCCAGAGCAGCTGGGTGCCGCTGGGGCGCAGGGTCTCGCTGATCGAGGGGATGGCCAGGGACAGGACGGTCGCGTCGACGGCGACCAGGGTGACGGCCAGGACGAGGACGGCGAGGCCGGTCCAGCGCTGGCGGGGCCGGAGGTGGACGGTGCTGCTCATGGGTATCGGTATCCGGTTTCCGGGCCGAGGTGCGGTGGACGGGGGTGGGGGATCAGTGCGGTCGCGGGGTGCGCAGGGCGCCGCCGAGGAAGAGCTCGGCCAGCGAGGAGGTGGCGTCGCGCGGGGCCAGCCGGCCGTCCTGGACGGCCCAGCCGATCCCGGCGAGCAGGTCGAAGAAGGCCTCGCTGAGCCAGGCCGCGGAGAGCTCGATGCGGAACACCCCCTGCTGCTGTCCGCGCAGGAAGAGCGCGTGCAGCCGGGCCATCTGGGCCTCCCAGAGCTCGTTGACCGCCTCGTCGTCGTAGAGCTGGCTCTCGCCGGTCAGGTAGGCGCAGAGCATGGCGTCCGGGACGACCGCCTCGGTGAGCCGGCGCAGCGCGTCGTGCGCGTCGCCCTCCTCGACGGCGGCGGTGTCGAACGCCGCGGCGAGGCGCTGCAGCGCGAGCATGCCGACCTCGCGGATCAGCGCCTCCCGCCCCGGGAAGAGCCGGTGCAGGGTGGCGCGGCTGATGCCCGCGGCGCGGGCGATCTCGTCGAGGTGGGCGGTCGGGCGGCGGGAGAGCACGCCGACGGCGGCTTCGAGCACGGAGTCACGGTCGGTGGCCATGGAACGAGTGTACGTCACATGAGACGTGGGTGTCTCAGAATTGATTCCGGCGTCTCGTTCGAGGCGTGAACGTACCGGGGCCGGACGACAGAGAACCGGGGGGGGCGCACCCCCCCCCCCGGGGGGTGTGGGGGGGGCCCGGCCCGCCCCGGAGCGCGGGGGGGTTTTAACC
>NZ_JBHVRK010000047.1:0-34246 GCF_042885845.1 Kitasatospora sp. NPDC058032
TGACTTTTGGCACGCTGTTGAGTTCTCAAGGAACGGACGCTTCCTTCGAGCCGCCTTCCAGCGGGCCCTCCGGGCGCTTCGTTCTTTCGTGTTTCGAGCTTACCAGATCCGTTTTCCGGTTCTTAACCGGCGCTTTTCGCATCCGAAATCTGGTGTTAACCGCCGACTCGCGGCGACTCGACCAACCATAGCGGGTCCCCGGCCGGAGCGCGAATCGAGCCACGCCGGGCGTCACCCGGCCGGACGCGTGATTTGTTGCTCTCGCGAGCATATACAGCAATGGTCCCGATTCGCCAAGATGCCTGTAGAGTGCGGCGCATCGGCCAAGAGGACTAGACCAGTAGCGGTCGGCAAGATGGCCGGCCGGGGAGGGCGGCGGCACTGCCGAACGCCCGGGAATGTCAACGGATGTCCGAAGTTGACATGATTTAGGCTTCAGTCGATCGCCCAGCCGCGTTCGCGGCCGCTCGTCTGTACTGCGCACTTGGGAGGCTCAACCATGACCACTGTGACGTCGCCGCTGACCGGCAAGGTCGTCGGGCTCGCCGGCGTGCCGGACCCCGTCTTCTCGGGTGCGATGGTCGGCCCGGGCACCGCGATCGACCCCGTGCGTGAGCAGACCGAGGCCGTTGCTCCGGTCGACGGCGTGGTCGTGTCCATGCACCCGCACGCGTTCGTCGTCGTCGACGCGGACGGGCACGGCGTCCTGACCCACCTCGGCATCGACACCGTTCAGCTGAACGGCGAGGGCTTCGAACTGCTCGTCAGCAAGGGCGACACCGTCACCCGCGGCCAGGCCGTCATCAAGTGGGACCCGGCCGCCGTCGAGGCCGCCGGCAAGTCGCCGATCTCCCCGATCGTCGCCCTGGAGGCCTCGGCCGACGCGCTGGGCGAGGTTCTGGAGAGCGGGGAGGTCGCCGTCGGCGACGCCCTGTTCAGCTGGAGCTGACCTCTCCCCTCTTCTTTACCCGACACATCCGCCCCACCGCTCCGGTCGGGGCGGCCCGGCACACAGCGGTACCCGGCGGGGCCGCTTCGTCTACGGAGAGCAGGCATGGAGAAGACGCTGCGCGGCGTGGGTGTCAGCCACGGGGTCGCGATCGGCCAGGTGCGGCACATGGGGACGGCGGTGCTGGAGCCCCCGGCCACCCAGATCCCGACCGAGGACGCTCCGCGTGAGCAGGCCCGCGCCCAGGCGGCCGTCGAGGCGGTGGCCGCGGACCTGATCGCCCGCGGCAACCTGGCCGGTGGCGAGGCGCAGGCCGTGCTGGAGGCCCAGGCGCTGATGGCGCAGGACCCGGAGCTGATGGCCGACGTCTCCCGCCGGATCGCCGTCGGCAGCAGCGCCGAGCGCGGCGTCTACGACGCGTTCGCCGCCTACCGGGCGCTGCTCGCCTCCGCCGGGGAGTACCTGGCGGGCCGGGTGGCCGACCTGGACGATGTGCGCAACCGCATCGTCGCCCGGCTGCTGGGTGTGCCGATGCCGGGTGTGCCGGACAGCGACGAGCCCTACGTGCTGTTCGCCCGGGACCTCGCGCCGGCCGACACCGCGCTGCTGGACCCGACGCTGGTGCTCGGCTTCGTGACCGAGGAGGGCGGGCCGACCAGCCACAGCGCCATCCTGGCGCGGGCCATGGGCGTGCCGGCCGTGGTCGCGCTGCCGGGGGCGACCGAGGTCGCCGAGGGCACGGTCGTCGCCGTGGACGGCAGCTCCGGTGACGTGCTGGTCGAGCCGAGCGAGGAGAAGAGGGAGGAGTTGCGCCGGGTCGCCGCCGAGCGCAAGGCCGCGCTCGCCGCCTCCTCGGGCCCGGGTTCGACCTCCGACGGGCACAAGGTGCCGCTGCTGGCCAACATCGGCGGTCCGGCCGACCTGCCGTCCGCCCTGGAGGCGGGCGCCGAGGGTGTCGGGCTGTTCCGCACCGAGTTCCTCTTCCTGGACGACTCGGCGAAGGCGCCGAGCGAGGAGAAGCAGGTCGAGGCGTACCGCAAGGTACTGGAGGCGTTCCCGGAGAACCGGGTCGTCGTCCGGGTTCTCGACGCGGGTGCGGACAAGCCGCTGGACTTCCTGACCCCTGCCGACGAGCCCAACCCGGCGCTGGGCGTGCGCGGTCTGCGCACCCTGCTGGAGCACCCGGACGTGCTGCGGACCCAGCTGCGGGCGCTGGCGAAGGCCGCCGAGGGCCTGCCGGTGCACCTTGAGGTGATGGCCCCGATGGTGGCCGACCGCAAGGACGCCAAGGAGTTCGCCGCGGCGTGTCGCGAGGCGGGGCTGAGCGCCAAGTTCGGCGCGATGGTGGAGATCCCCTCGGCCGCGCTGCGGGCGCGCTCGATCCTCCAGGAGGTCGAGTTCCTGTCCCTGGGCACCAACGACCTCGCCCAGTACACCTTCGCCGCCGACCGGCAGGTCGGTGCGCTGGCCCGGCTCCAGGACCCTTGGCAGCCGGCGCTGCTCGACCTGATCTCGGCCGCCGCCGAGGCCGCGCAGGCCGAGGGCAAGAGCTGCGGCGTCTGCGGCGAGGCCGCCGCGGACCCGCTGCTGGCCGTGGTGCTGACCGGTCTCGGTGTCACCAGCCTGTCGATGGGCGCGGCGTCGATCCCCTATGTGCGGACCGCGCTGGCCAAGTACACGCTGGCGCAGTGCCGCCGGGCCGCCGAGGCGGCGCGGGCGGCGGACAGCGCCGAGGAGGCGCGGGCCGCGGCGCAGCAGGTGCTGTCGGGCGAGTGACCGCCTGACACCCGCCGTCGGGGAAGACGGAGTAGACGGAGAACATCCGGAGGGGCCCTTCCACTGTGGCTGTGGAAGGGCCCCTCCGGTGTGTCCCTCCGGTGTGGCGGCGGCTACTTGGCGGCGGCGCGGTCGCGGCGCAGCTGCTCGAACCAGCGCAGGTGGTCGAGGTTGTCGACGGAGCCGGGGTTGACGGCCTGGTCGAGCGGGGTGCCGGAGAGCAGGCGCTTCACCGGGACCTCGATGCGCTTGCCGGTCAGGGTGTGCGGCAGGCCGCGGACGGCGATGACCTCGTCCGGCACGTGGCGCGGGGAGAGTTCGGTGCGCAGCGAGGTGCGGATGCGGCCGATGAGGTCGTCGTCGAGTTCGGCGCCGGGGGTGAGGACGACGAACAGCGGCATCCAGTAGCCGCCGTCGGGCTCCTCGAGGCCGATGACGAGGGACTCGGCGATCTCGGGGAGACGCTCGACGACCTCGTAGATGTCCGAGGAGCCCATCCGGACGCCCTGGCGGTTGAGGGTGGAGTCGGAGCGGCCGTGGATGACGACGGTGCCGCGGGAGGTGACGGTGATCCAGTCGCCGTGGCGCCAGACGCCGGGGTACATGTCGAAGTAGCTGTCGTGGTAGCGCGTTCCCTCGGGGTCGTTCCAGAAGCCGGTGGGCATCGAGGGGATGGGCTTGGTGACGACGAGTTCGCCGACCTCGTCGGTGAGCGGCCGGCCGTTGACGTCCCAGGACTCCACGGCGGCGCCGAGGCAGGGGGCCTGGATCTCGCCGAGGTGGACGGGGAGGGTGGGGACGCCGCCGACGAAGCAGGAGCAGACGTCGGTGCCGCCGCTGACGGAGGCGAGCCAGACGTCCTCCTTCACCTCGTCGTAGATCCAGCGGAAGCCGTCGGGCGGCAGCGGGGAGCCGGTGGTGCCGATGCAGCGGACGGCGGAGAGGTCGAGGTCGCGGCCGGGGTGCAGGTCGGCCTTGCGGCTGGCGATGACGTAGGCGGCGGAGGTGCCGAGGACGGTGGCGCCGGTGCGGGCGGCGACGGACCAGAGGGCGCCGGTGACGGGATGGCCGGGGCTGCCGTCGTAGGTGACGATCGTGGATCCGACGAGGAGGCCGGCGATGAGGAAGTTCCACATCATCCAGCCGGTGGAGGTGTACCAGAGGAAGCGGTCGTCGGGGCCGAGGTCGAGGTGGAGGCCGGCCTGCTTGAGGTGCTCGACGAGGATGCCGCCCTGGCTCTGCACGATGGCCTTGGGCAGGCCGGTGGTGCCGGAGGAGTAGAGGACCCAGAGCGGGTGGTCGAAGGGGACCGGCTCGAACACCGGCTCGGTGTCGTCGGCGACCAGGTCGTCCCAGGTCAGCGCTCCCTCGGGGGCGGGGCCGCCGAGCAGGGGGACGTGCACGACGGTGCGCAGCGAGGGGAGTTCGCGGCGGAGTTCGGCGACCACCCCGGTGCGGTCGTGGTCCTTGCCGCCGTAGTGGTAGCCGTCGACGGCGAAGAGGACGACGGGCTCGATCTGCTGGAGGCGGTCGAGGACGCTGCGGGCTCCGAAGTCGGGGGCGCAGCTGGTCCAGACGGCGCCGACGGCGGCGGTGGCGAGGAGGGCGACGGCGGCCTGCGGGATGTTGGGCAGGTAGGCGCCGACCCGGTCGCCGGGGCGCACGCCGCGTGCCCGGAGGGCGGCGGCGAGGGAGCCGACCTGGCGGCGGAGCTCGGCCCAGGTGAGGACGACGGGCTCGTCCGTGGTCTCGTCGAGGTGGAGGATCGCGGGGCGGTCGGCCTTGGCGGCGTCCTCGCCGGCGCGCAGGGCGTGTTCGGCGTAGTTGAGGCGGGCGCCGGGGAACCAGCGGGCGCCGGGCATCGCGGGGTCGGCGAGGACGGCGTCGGGTGCCTCGGTGAAGCGGACGTCGTACCACTGGGTGACGGCGGTCCAGAAGCGGTCGAGGTCCTCGACCGACCAGGCGTGCAGGGCGGCGTAGCGGGCGGCGGCCTGCTCGTCGTCGGCGGCGGGTGCGAGCGGCGCGGCCGGGGCGCCGTGGTGCTCGGCGGCCCAGGCCTGGAAGGCCACGATCCCGGTGCCGGCGGCACGAGCGGGGTTGGGGCGCCAGAGCGGCTGGTCCTGGGGTGGGGTGCTCACGGTGGTGGTCTCCCGGCCGGTGATGAGGGCGGACGGGGGTGCTTGTGGCAGGGCCCGCGTCCGGTTGGGGGCTGTTGGAGCAGACCCTGCCATGTGATCGGCCGGTGCGCCAGGGTCTTCCCGGTGCTCGGAAGCGGCCCGGTCGCCTGGTCAGAGACGGGCGAACTCGCCGTTGAACCAGGAGCGGGAGACACGGGTGTGGAAGGGGAAGGCGAGCGGGGTCTCGGGGGTGGCGAGCTGCCAGCCGTCGGTCTCGTCGGTGGGGACGGAGGGCGGGAGGAGGGTGAGCGGGCGGGCGGGGAGCAGGCCGAAGAGGCAGAGGAAGCCGCCGTGGGTGTCGGAGTCGGTGGCGACCAGGGTGATGTCCGCGGCCTCGGCGAGGATGCCGGTCTCCTCGCCCAGTTCGCGCACGCAGGCCTGCTGCCAGCTCTCGCCGTAGTCGATGTAGCCGCCGGGGAGGGCGAGTTCGCCGTAGCCGGGTTCGATGGTGCGGCGGATCACCACCAGGCTCGGAGCGGTGTCGGCGGTGGTGACCGGGAGGAGGGTGACGACGACGGGCAGCGGGTTGCGGTAGCTGATCTCGGTGCAGCGGGGGCACGTCCGGGGCCAGGCGGAGGTGCCGGGCGGGTAGGGGGTGCCGCAGAAGTGGCAGTGGGAGTTGGCTTGGTGGCGCACCGTGCCGGCCTCGTAAGTCGTCATGGCCGGATGGTAGTGCGGCTGGGTGGGGCAGGGGCGGCGGTCGGCGATCGCGGGCCGGGACTGCGGTCAGGGACTGGGGTCAGGGACTGGGGTCGGGGTCGCTGCGGGTGGGGCGGAGCAGGGCGGGGTGGAGCAGGCGGGCGTCGCCGGCGTGGTAGGTGCGGGCGCGGGGGCCGCCGCGGGCGCCGCCGCGGTCGGTGGTGGTGCCGGTGCCCTCGACGAACCCGGGGACGGAGAGCACCTTGCGGTGGAAGTTGCCGGGGTGGAGCTTCTCGTCCCAGACGGCCTCGTAGACGGCCCGCAGCTCGGGGATGGTGAAGTCGTGGTGGAGGAAGGCGGTGGCCAGCGGGCTGTACTCGATCTTGGCGCGGGCGCGGTCGAGGCCGTCGGCGAGTATCCGGGCGTGGTCGAAGGCGAGCTCGATCGGGGTGAGGTCCGCCGGTTCGGTCGGCTCGGACGGCGCCGCGGGCTCGGTGGGGCCGGTGCGCCCGCCGACGCCACCCCCGTGGGTGTCGGCGGGCGCACCGGCGGTCTCGGACCGGCCCGGGGGCCGGAGGTCGAGGGCGGTGACGGGGTGCCAGGCGGCGTGCGCCGCGTCGGTGCCGGCCCGCGGGTCGGGCAGGTCCGGGGCGAAGGCGAGGTAGGCGACGGAGACCACGTGCATCCGCGGGTCGCGCTCGGGGGTGCCGTAGCTGCCGAGCTGTTCGAGGTGGATGCGGCTGAGGGCGGCCTCGGCGCCGACGGTGCCGTGCAGGCCGGTCTCCTCGGCGAACTCGCGGGCGGCGGCCTCCTCGAGGCTCTCCTCGCCGGCCCGCAGGAAGCCGCCGGGCAGCGCCCAGCGACCCTGGTAGGGCGGGAGGGCGCGCTCGACGAGCAGGACGTGCAGGCGGCCGTGGCGCAGGGTGAGGGCGACCACGTCGACCGTGACGGCGACCGGGGCGTAGGCGCGCGGATCGTAGGCGGCGAGCCATTCCTGCTCGGTGGTGTCCATGTACGCGCTCCTCTCACCCGGTGCGGCCGGTCGGGCGTCCTTCTCGGATTGAGCACAACGTAGCGACCCGTTGACTCCGCGGCAAATCATTTTCCGGCCACTCCCCCGCACTCCCCCGCGCACCGGCTCCTAGGCTGTGAGCAGGACGTTCGCCCGAGGAGGCCCCGATGGACGGACCGGACGCACCGGACTCCCCCGGCGCCCCCGCCGCACCGGGCTTCGCCGCCGCGTTGGCGGCCGGGCCGCTGGTACTGGACGGCGGGCTCTCCGAGCAGCTGGCGGCGGGCGGGTACGACCTGGCGGGCGCGCTGTGGTCGGCGCGGCTGCTGGCGGACGCGCCGGAGGCGGTCCGGGCGGCGCACCGGGCGTACTTCGCGGCGGGCGCGCGGGTCGCGATCACCGCGAGCTACCAGGCGAGCTTCGCCGGCTTCGCCCGGCGCGGGATCGGCCGCGCCGGGGCGGCCCGGCTGCTGGCGCGCAGCGTGGAGCTGGCGCGGGAGGCGGCGCGCGGGCTGTCGGGGCCGCGCCGGTGGGTGGCGGCGTCGGTCGGACCGTACGGGGCGGTGCTGGCGGACGGGTCGGAGTACCGGGGCCGGTACGGGCTGACGGCGGCCGAGCTGGAGGCCTTCCACCGGCCCCGGCTGGAGGTGCTGGCGGCGGCCGGCCCGGACGTGCTGGCGCTGGAGACGGTGCCGGACGTCGAGGAGGCGCGGGTGCTGCTGCGGGCGGTGCGCGGGCTGGGGGTGCCGGCCTGGCTGTCGTTCGGCGCGGCGGGCGGGCTGACCCGGGCCGGGCAGCCGCTGGCGGAGGCGTTCGCGCTGGCGGCGGAGGTGGACGAGGTGGTGGCGGTGGGGGTGAACTGCTGCACGCCCGAGGACGCGGACCGGGCGGTGGGCCTGGCGGCGCGGGTGTCCGGCAAGCCGGTGGTGGTCTATCCGAACAGCGGCGAGGGCTGGGACGCGGCGACCGGGGCGTGGTGCGGCGAGCCGACCTTCTCGGCGGACCGGGTGGCCGGGTGGCTGGCGGACGGGGCCCGGCTGGTGGGCGGCTGCTGCCGGGTCGGGCCGCCGGGGATCCGGGCGGTGGCCGCGGAGGTGGCGACGGCGGTGGCCGCGGGGGTGGCGACGCGGGCCGCGCCGACCCGGGCCGCCGGACGGCCGGACTGATCCCCCACCACCGGGGGTGCAGGGGCCGCCCCGGGCGGGGTTACCGAGGGGGAAGGTGCACGGACCGGGGACGGCCTGGCAGACTCGTGCCGTCACCACTGCGGTCGACAATGTCGACCGCCCCGTCAGTGCGGAGGTTCCCATGCCCGGCCCGATCCAGTCGCTCTCCCGGGCCGCCGCGATCATGCGCCTGCTGGCCGGCGGCGAGCGCCGCCTGGGCCTGTCGGAGGTCGCGACGGCACTGGGCCTGGCCAAGGGCACCGCGCACGGCATCCTGCGCACCCTCCAGCAGGAGGGGTTCGTGGAGCAGGACCCGGAGAGCGGCAAGTACCAGCTGGGCGCCGAGCTGCTGCGGCTCGGGCAGAGCTACCTGGACGTCCACGAGCTGCGGGCACGGGCCCTGGTGTGGGCCGACGACCTGGCCCGGGCGGCCGGCGAGACCGTCTACCTGGGGGTGCTGCACCAGCGTGGGGTGCTGATCGTGCACCACGTGTTCCGGCCGGACGACACCCGGCAGGTGCTGGAGGTCGGCTCGATGCAGCCGCTGCACTCCACCGCGCTGGGCAAGGTGCTGCTGGCCTACGACCCGGTGGCGCGCGGCGAGCTGGGCGACGGCCCGTTCGAGCCGTACACCGCGCGGACGCTGACCGAGTCGGCGGACGTGGACGCCGAGGCGGCGCTGATCCGCGAGCGCGGCTGGGCGGACTCGGTGGAGGAGACCTGGGAGGGCGTGGCCTCGATCGGCGCGCTGATCCAGGACCGGCGGCGCAACCCGGTGGGCGCGGTCTGCATCAGCGGCGCGGTCGAGCGGGTCTGCGAGGACGGCTTCGTGAAGCCCTCGCTGGTCGCGTCGGTGCGCAGCGCGGCCCGTGCGATCTCCCGGGACCTGGGCGCCGGGCGGTTCTGAGCGGCCGGCCGCGGAGCCTGCCGGAACCCCGGCGAAACGTTCACGCAGAGGCGCGGACGGGCGAAATGCCCGTCCGCGCCTTACCGTTTTGTCCAAAATTCCGATAGTCCATCCGGTAGCGCGGGGCAGCGCGACGAGCCAAGGGTCACAGCTGCGTAACCCGGCCTTGACGAGAGGGCGACCCGGGGAGGAAGCTTCCGCATGACGGTCGACATTGTCGAACGATGGCCGTGCGAATCGCACCCACAGAGCGCTCACCCGCCCGACGGTCCGCCCGGCCCCTGCCCCCACCCTCATCTCCGGGCCATATGGACAAGGGAGTCTTTGTGTCCGCGTTCTCCAACGGCGACGTTTTTGTCGGCGAAACCCTCGGCACCGCCGCGCTGATACTCCTCGGCGGCGGCGTCTGCGCCGCCGTGACCCTCAAGAAGTCGAAGGCCCTCAACGCCGGCTGGCTGGCGATCACCTTCGGCTGGGGCTTCGCGGTCCTGATCGCCGCCTACATGTCGGCTCCGAAGTCCGGCGCCCACCTCAACCCGGCCGTCACCATCGCGCTCGCCGTGAAGAGCGGCGAGTGGAGCCAGGTGCCGCTCTACCTCGGCTCCCAGCTGCTCGGCGCGATCATCGGCGCCGTGCTCGTCTGGGCCACCTACCTCGGCCAGTTCCAGGCCAACCAGGAGCCGACGCTCGGCATCTTCTCGACCGGGCCCGAGGTCCGGAACCCGGTCCAGAACGTCCTCACCGAGGTCATCGGCACCTTCGTGCTCTGCTTCGCGATCCTCACCATCGGCACCAACAACGGGCTCTCGCAGTCCGGCACGGGCACGCTGATGGTCGCCTTCACCGTGGTCGGCATCGGCCTCTCGCTGGGCGGCCCGACCGGCTACGCGATCAACCCGGCCCGCGACCTCGGCCCGCGCATCGCGCACTCCCTGCTGCCGATCCCGAACAAGGGCGGCTCCGACTGGTCCTACGCCTGGGTCCCGGTGGTCGGCCCGATCATCGGCGGCCTGCTGGCCGGCGGCCTGTACAACGCCATGTTCTGAGGCCGGGTTCGAACCCGCCGCGCACGGGGACTGACCACGGAGTCAGGCCCACCCACCCCGCAAACCCCCAGAGACCCGAGCCGAGGACCCTCATGACCCCCACGGGCAACTACATCGCCGCGATCGACCAGGGCACCACCTCCAGCCGCTGCATCATCTTCGGCGCCGACGGCCGGATCGTCTCCGTCGACCAGCAGGAGCACCGGCAGATCTTCCCCCAGCCCGGCTACGTCGAGCACGACGCCACCGAGATCTGGACCCGGGTGCAGTCGGTCGTCCGCGGCGCGCTGGAGAAGGCCGGCCTGACCAGGGACGACATCCGCGCCATCGGCATCACCAACCAGCGCGAGACCACCGTCCTGTGGGACCGGAAGACCGGCGAGCCGGTGCACAACGCGCTGGTGTGGCAGGACACCCGCACCGAGGCGCTCTGCCGCGAGCTGGGCCGCAACGTCGGCCAGGACCGCTTCCGCCGCGAGACCGGCCTCCCGCTGGCCAGCTACTTCGCCGGCCCCAAGATCCGCTGGCTGCTGGACAACGTCGAGGGCCTGCGCGAGCGCGCCGAGGCCGGCGACATCCTCTTCGGCACCATGGACACCTGGGTCATCTGGAACCTCACCGGCGGTGTCGACGGCGGCAAGCACGTCACGGACGTCACCAACGCCAGCCGCACCATGCTGATGAACCTGCACACCCTGCAGTGGGACGAGAAGATCGCCGAGTCGATGGGCGTGCCGATGGCCGTCCTGCCGGAGATCCGCTCCTCCGCCGAGGTGTACGGCGAGGCCGTCGGCGACCTGGCGGGCGTGCCGGTGGCCTCCGCGCTCGGTGACCAGCAGGCCGCGCTGTTCGGCCAGACCTGCTTCGACGAGGGCGAGGCCAAGTCCACCTACGGCACCGGCACCTTCCTGCTGCTCAACACCGGCGAGAAGGTCGTCAACTCCTACCACGGCCTGCTGACCACGGTCGGCTACCGGATCGGCGACCAGAAGCCGGTCTACGCCCTGGAGGGCTCGATCGCCGTCACCGGCTCCCTCGTCCAGTGGCTGCGCGACCAGCTCGGCATCATCTCCACCGCCGCCGAGATCGAGACCCTGGCCAACACGGTCGAGGACAACGGCGGCGCCTACTTCGTCCCGGCCTTCTCCGGCCTGTTCGCCCCGTACTGGCGCTCCGACGCCCGCGGTGTGATCGCCGGACTGACCCGGTACGTCACCAAGGGCCACCTGGCCCGGGCCGTCCTGGAGGCCACCGCCTGGCAGACCCGCGAGGTCGTCGACGCCATGCAGAAGGACTCCGGGGTCGAGCTCACCGCCCTCAAGGTCGACGGCGGCATGACCAGCAACAACCTGCTCATGCAGAACATCGCCGACGTCCTGGACGCCCCGGTCGAGCGCCCGTACGTGGCCGAGACCACCGCACTGGGCGCCGCCTACGCGGCCGGCCTGGCGGTCGGCTTCTGGAGCGACCTCGACACCCTGCGGGCCAACTGGCACCGCGCCGCCGAGTGGACCCCGCGGATGGACGAGGCCACCCGGGAGCGCGAGTACAAGAAGTGGCTCAAGGCCGTCGAGCGCACCATGGGCTGGGTGGAGGAGGAAGAGACCAACTGATCGCGACGCCGGTCGGGGCGCCTGCCCCGGCCGGCCCGCTCCCGTTTCACACCGGCCCGCCGCACCGGGCCGACCGGCCTCTCCGCAGGGGCCGTACGCACACCGAGAGGAGTAACGGCGCCGCCCGACCCGCGCGCCGTACACACACCATGGCAACCATTCCGACCCTGGGCGCCGAGCTGACCGCCGGCCGCACCGCCTCCCGCGCCGAGACCCGCGAACTGCTCGGCAAGGCCACCTACGACCTGCTGGTGATCGGGGGCGGCATCCTCGGCACCGCCGTCGCCTGGACCGCGTCCCAGGCCGGTCTGAAGGTCGCCATGGTCGACGCCGGCGACTTCGCCGGCGCCACCTCCAGCGCCTCCTCGAAGCTCGTCCACGGCGGTCTGCGCTACCTGCAGACCGGCGCGGTCAAGCTGGTCGCCGAGAACCACAAGGAGCGCCGCGCGCTCTCCACCGACGTCGCCCCGCACCTGGTCAACCCGCTGACCTTCTTCGTGCCGGTCTACAAGGGCGGCCCGCACAGCGCGCCCAAGCTCGGCGCCGGCGTGTTCCTGTACTCGGCGCTCTCCGCCTTCCGCGACGGCATGGGCCGGGTCTCCACCGCCGCGCACGCCGCCCAGCAGGTGCCCGCGCTGCGCACCGAGGGCCTGCGCTCGGTGGCCGTCTACGGCGACCACCAGATGAACGACTCGCGCGTCGCGGTGATGACCGTGCGCGCCGCCGTCGAGGCCGGCGCGGTCGTGCTCAACCACGCCGAGGTCACCGGCCTGCGCTTCACCGGCGGGCGGGTCACCGGCGCCGAGCTCAAGGACCGCATGGACGGCACCGAGTTCGGCGTGGACGCCCGCCTGGTGCTCAACGCCACCGGCCCCTGGGTCGACCACCTGCGCCGGATGGAGGACGCCGGCGCCGCGCCGTCGATCCGGCTGTCCAAGGGCGCCCACGTGGTGGTCAAGCGCCGCTCCCCGTGGCGTGCCGCGCTGACCATCCCGATCGACAAGTACCGCGTCTCCTTCGCCATCCCGTGGGAGGACCACGTCCTGCTCGGCACCACCGACGAGGAGTACACCGGCGACCCGAAGGACGTCCGGGCCACCGAGGCGGACGTCGACCAGATCCTCGGCGAGGCCGGGCACGCGATCCGCGACGAGCACCTCGACCGCGACCTGATCACCTACACCTTCGCCGGTCTGCGGGTGCTGCCCGGCGGCCCGGGCGACACCGCCGCCGCCAAGCGCGAGACGGTCGTCACCGAGGGCAAGGGCGGCATGCTGTCGGTCGCCGGCGGCAAGTGGACCACCTACCGCCACATCGGCCGCACCGTGCTGGAGAAGCTGGCCCACGTGCCCGGCACCTCGCTCGGCGAGGACATCTCCCCGATCGCCCCGACCGTGCCGCTGCCGGGCGTCGGCGCGCCGAACGCCGTGGCGCACCGCCTGCTGATCGACCGTGAGCCCGGCTCGCGGATGGAGCCGCTGGTCGCCAAGCACCTGGCCGGCCACTACGGCACGCTGTCCTTCGACATCGCCCGGATGATCGACGAGAACCCGGAGCTCGGCCGGCCGATCCACGAGGACGGCCCGGACGTCTGGGCGCAGGTCGCCTACGCGGCCGACCACGAGTGGGCGTACACGGCGGACGACGTGCTGCGCCGCCGCACCACGATGACCGTCCGCGGCCTGGACACCCCGGAGGTCCGTGCCGAGGTCGAGGCCTTCCTCGCGAAGCGTGGAACCAAGTAGGCACAGCCTCGCGAAGCGTGGAGCCACGTAGGCGCCGACACGCACCGGACTCGACGGGCGGGCACCCCTGGGCTGGGGGTGCCCGCCCGTCGGCATGTCCGCCGACCTGCGGAAACGGTCCCAGGACGACACGAACGAACGGGCGGGCGCTCCACGAGGGAGCGCCCGCCCGTTCGGCGTGCTGCGGGACGACCCGCTAGATGACCAGGCTGAGCGGCATGATCAGGGCGATCGCGACCACCGAGATCACCGTCTCCATCGCCGACCAGGACTTCAGCGTCTGGCCGACGCTCATCCCGAAGTACTCCTTCACCAGCCAGAAGCCGGCGTCGTTGACGTGCGACAGGAACAGCGAGCCGGCACCGATGGCCAGCACCAGCAGGGCCGCGTGGGTGGAGGACATGTCCGCCGCCAGCGGGGCCACGATGCCGGCCGCGGTGATGGTGGCGACCGTCGCCGAGCCGGTGGCGAGGCGGATCAGCACCGCGATCAGCCAGCCGAGCAGCAGCGCCGAGATGTGCCACTTGGACGACCACTCGCTGACCGCGTTGCCGACGCCCACGTCGATCAGGGTCTGCTTGAAGCCGCCGCCGGCGCCGACGATGAAGACGATGCCGGCGATCGGGCCGAGCGACTTGCCGACGGTGTCGGAGACCCGGGCCCTGTCGAAGCCGGCGGCCTTGCCCAGGGTCACCATGCCGAGCAGGGTCGCCGCGAGCAGGGCGATCAGCGGGGAGCCGACGAAGTCGAGGACCCGCTGCGGCAGCGCCTTGGGGTCGTCGATCACGACGTCCGCCAGCGCCTTGCCGAGCATCAGCACGACCGGCAGCAGGATGGTCGCCAGCACGGCGCCGAAGGACGGGGTGTGCTCGCGCTCGGCCGTCTCCACCGGGGTGGCGGCCTGCGGGATCTCCAGCGGGCCGACCCAGCGCTCGGCGACGCGGGCGAACAGCGGACCGGCGATGATCAGCGTCGGGACGGCGATCAGCAGGCCGAGCGCCAGGGTGATGCCCAGGTCGGCCTTGAGCGCGTCGACGGCGACCAGCGGACCGGGGTGCGGGGGCACCAGGCCGTGCAGCACGGACAGGCCGGCCAGCGCGGGGATGCCGATCCGCATCAGCGGGACGTTGCCACGGCGGGCCACCAGCAGCACGATCGGGATCAGCAGCACCACGCCGACCTCGAAGAACAGCGGCAGGCCGAGCACGGCGGCGATCAGCGCCATCGCCCAGGGCAGCGCCTTGGGCCCGGAGCGGGAGAGCACGGTGTCGGCGATGATGTTCGCGCCGCCGGAGTCGGCGAGCAGCTTGCCGAGCATCGCGCCCAGGCCGATCAGCAGGCCGACGCCGGCCACGGTGGAGCCGAAGCCGGTGGAGAAGCTGGTGAGCAGCTTGTCGAACGGCGCGCCCGCGACGGCGGCCAGCAGGCCGGAGCCGAGGGTCAGGGCCAGGAACGGGTGCAGCTTCAGCTTGGTGATCAGCAGCACGATGGCGCCGATGCTGAGCAGCACCGCGATCAGCAGCTGGCTGTCGCTGCTGGTGTGCGGGAGGGCCGGTGGGGCGGCCGCGAGCACCGCGAGGGTGGGGGACGGGGTCACGCGAGGTCTCCATTGACGGGCCGCAGCAGGGCGACGGCCTTCTCGACGAGTTCTTCGGGGGTCGGCCCGACGTCCAGGACGGCGCCGCGCTCGTCCGGGCCGAGGGGTTCCAGGGCGGCGTACTGGGAGCCGAGCAGCGCCGGCGGCATGAAGTGGCCGGTGCGGTGGGAGAGCCGGTCCTCGACCAGCTCGGTCCGGCCGCTCAGGTGCAGGAACCAGGCGTCCGGGCAGGCCGCGCGCAGCAGGTCGCGGTAGCCGTGCTTGAGCGCCGAGCAGGTGACCACGCCGCCGGTGCCGGCCTCGGTGCGCTCCTTCAGCCAGGCGCCGATGGCGCGCAGCCAGGGTTCGCGGTCCTGGTCATCCAGCGGGATGCCGGCCGACATCTTGGCGATGTTGGCGGGCGGGTGGAAGTCGTCCGCCTCGGCGAAGGGGAGCCCGAGGCGGTCGGCCAGCAGGCGGGCCAGGGTGGTCTTGCCGACACCGGAGACGCCCATCACCACGATGGTGAGGGGCGCACTGGGGGTGTCGTGGTTCTCGACGCTGAGAGCCATGTGGGTGGTGCTCCTTCGTTGCCTGGCCGCCACTATCGCCTCAAAGATATGACGTATTCAAGTAGCAGAAACCAAATCGTCATACTTTTAATCCCGCCGGTTCGACGGCCGGGGGCGGCGGCACCGGGCGGACGGCCGAGGTCTAGGCTGGCGGGATGGAGATCCAGGGGCTGCCCGGCCGACTGCTCGCCGAACTGGGGCCGGCCATCGCGTCCGGGGAGCTCGCCGAGGGCGCGGTGCTGCGCGCCGAGGAGCTGGAGGAACGGTTCGGGGTCTCCCGGACGGTGGTCCGCGAGGCGGTCCGGATCCTGGAGGGGATGCACCTGGTGGCCTCCCGCCGCCGGGTCGGCATCACCGTGCAGCCCAAGGCGGACTGGGACGTCTTCGATCCGCTGGTGATCCGCTGGCGGCTGGCCGGCGCCGACCGGCCCGCCCAGCTGCGCTCGCTCGGCTCACTGCGGCTCGCCGTGGAGCCGGCCGCGGCGGCGCTCGCGGCCCGGCACGCCACCGACGACGAACGGCGCCGCCTCAGCGCGCTGGCGGTCGAGTTGACGATGACCGCGCGCGCCGCCGACCTGCCCGCCTTCCTCCAGCACGACATCGACTTCCACGCCATCGTGCTGCAGGCCTCGCGCAACGAGATGTTCGCCCACCTCCGGGAGACCGTCGGTGCGGTGCTGACCGGCCGGACCGAGTACCATCTGATGCCCCATCAGCCGGAGCCGTACGCGATCCGGCTGCACCGCGAGGTCGCCGAGGCGGTCTGCGCGGGGGACGCCGAGCAGGCGGAGCGGGCGATGCGGACCATCGTCGAGGGCGCGCTGGCCGAGCTGAACGAGCAGCTCGACTGACGGGTGGCTCGTTCGGCGGGCGACTCGGCCCACGGGGCAGCCCGGGATCCGATGGACTGTTCGACACCTTCCGGGCCGGATCGAACGATTTGATGTCGGTTCGGGGGATTCGCGCGCATGGTCCGGGTACGACAGGGCAGAGTGGAGCGCAGGGGGCGTAGACTCGGCGCCCGCCGCGCTCGTGTCCGCCGCCCGTCCGCGCCTGGGGGTCGCCCGATGCCAACCGCCCGCCGTCGCCGCCGTCTTCCCGACGAGGTCCGCAGGGCCGTCGTCCGAGCGGTGCTCTGCCTGTCCTTCACCATGGTGGGCGTCGTGGTGGCGACGCTGTCCTCGTACGCCGACAGCTGGTTGATGACGCCGGCCCTGATGGCGATGGGGGTCGGGGTGTTCGGAACGATGTGGTGCCTGCTGGAGATCCTGATCTCCCGCCAGGTCGCCGCCCAGCGGATGCGCGCGCCGAACTCCGCCTCGCCGATGGCCGGCAGCCGCGCCCCGGCGGGGAACCCGCAGCAGTCGCCGCCGCGCCCTCCGCAACCGCGGCCCCAGCAGCAGCCGTACCCGCCGTACCAGCAGCACCCGCAGCGCCCCCGCCAGCCGCAAGCGCAACCGCCCCACCAGCCCCCGGCCGGGCCGCCGTACCCGGGCGGCCCGGCGCCGCGTCAGGCGGGGCTGACCACCCGGTAGTGGGTGGTCGGCCGGCCGTCGTCGTCCAGCAGGTGGAAGGCGAGCATCGGCGGCTGGTCGAAGGCGATGCCCGCGCCGCCCTCGCAGGGCAGCGTCACGGTGGAGGCCACGCCCGGCGCGACCAGGACCGGCAGCCCCGCGAAGACGGTGGCCGCCGCGGTGTGCGCGTGACCGCAGAGCAGCGCCCGCACGCGGGGGTGGCGCTCCAGCACCTCGGCCAGCCGGTCCTCGCCGAACTGCCGGATCGGGTCCACGTACGGCAGGTGCAGGGTGACCGGCGGGTGGTGGAAGGCCACCAGGGCGGGCACCTCGGTCCGCCCGGAAGCGAGTTCGCCGTCCAGCCAGCCGAGCGTGGCGTCGTCCAGCAGGCCGTCGTGCCGGCCGGGGATCGAGGAGTCGAGCATCAGCACGTCCACCCCGGGCAGCGCGTGCAGCCGGTTGACCGGGCCGCCGGACGGCGCCTCGCCGAGCAGCACCTCCCGGTAGGGCTCGCGGGCGTCGTGGTTCCCCGGGCAGATCAGCACCGGGTGCCGGGAGGTCAGCACCTCGGCGACCTCCCGGTACTCGGCGGCCAGCCCGTGGTCGGCGAGGTCTCCGGTGACCAGCACGGCGTCCAGCGGGCCGGGCAGCGCGTCGACGTACGCCACCACCTGCTCGGCCCGCCGCCGGGCGCGCTCCCCCGCGTCGCCTCGGTGGTCCTGGCCCAGGTGGATGTCACTGAAGTGAGCGATCGTCAGCATGCCCCCACGCTAGGGCCCGTCACGACGAGGCGGGAACCTCCGCCGGGCGCTTGAACATCCGGGTGGCGGTGATCTCGCCGTGGATGGCCGGGCCGTCCGGGTCCTGCGGGGCGGGCAGGCCCGGCCGCAGGTGCTCCTCCACCGAGATGTACTTGAGGCCGGCCCGCAGGTCGGCGTCGTTGCGCAGCCGGATGACCAGCGGGAACTCGGCGAGCGCGGTGGTGTCGAACAGGCCGGTGGTGTAGATCAGCTGGACGCCGAGGGCGTCGGCCACCGCGCGTTGGAGCTCCAGCAGGTAGGTGGCGTTGGCACGGCCGATCGGGTTGTCGAGGAACAGCGTGCCCGCGTGCCGCAGCTGGGACTGGCCGCGGTCGTTGGCGCGCAGCGCCGCCATCGTGCAGTACAGCGCGATGGCCGCGGTGAGCAGCTGGCCGCCGGAGAACACATCGGACATCTGGCCGACGCTCACCCGCTCGGCGCGCAGCACCGCGTCCGGCTTGAGGATCTCGACGGCCACGCCCTTGGGGCCGATCGCGGCGGCGACGCCGCGCAGCAGCAGGGACATGCCGTCGCGGCGCAGGTCGCTGTTCTTGCGGACGGCGGCGCGGGTGGCCTCGTCGATGACCTCGCCGAGGCGCTCGACCAGGCTCGCGTGGTCCGGGTCCTCGAAGCGGATCCGCAGGAACTCCTGACCGGACCACTCCCCCAGTCCCTCGGGCAGCCGGGAGAGCCGCTGGGCGGCGCGCAGGGTGGCCAGCGAGGACTCGACCAGGCCGCGCAGCCGGTCGACGATCGAGCCGCGGTTGCGTTCCAGCTGGGCGAGTTCGTCGGTGAGCACGCGCAGCCGGGGCGCGAAGGCGGCGGCCCAGTTGGCGGCGTGGTCGGGCAGCGCGGAGGCGGGCAGTTCGCGGATCTGCTGGCGGGCGGGGGTGCGCACGGCCTCGTAGCGGGCGGCGTTGGCGTGCCGGACCAGGGCGTCCGAGGCGTCGCGGACGGCGAGTTCGGCGGAGGACAGCTCGCCGGCGGCGGTGCGCAGGGCACGGCGGGCCTCGGCGGCGGCGGTGCGGGCGTCGGCGAGCGGGCCGAGGTAGGGCTCGACCAGGGTCTCGGAGTCGTCCTGCTGCTCGCGCAGGCCGTCGCGGAGCTGGCCGGCGTGCTCGTCGAAGTCGGCGGCGGCGGTCTGGGCGGCGTCGAGGGTGCGCTGGAGGTCGGCGTGCGCGGTGCGGGCGGTGTCGACGGCCTCGCGGCGTTCGGCGAGCCGGCTGGTGGCGCTGCGCAGCAGGGTCTGGGCGTGCTCGGGGTCGGCGGGGACGAGGTCCTCGGGCAGCTCGGTGTGCGACTCGCCGTCGGCGGGGGCGGAGCGTTCGGCCTCGCCGCGCAGCCGGCCGAGCTGCTCGCTGGCGGCGGCGGCGCGGGCCTCGATGGTGGCGACGAGTTCCTCGGCGCGGGCGGCGGCGGCCTGGCGGGCCGGGCCGTCGGCGCCGTCGGGGCTGTTGAGCAGTTCCTCGGCGCGGCTGCGGACCTTGTTGGTGAGGCGGTCGAGTTCGGCCGCGGCGGCGGCCTCGTCGCCCTCGGCGCGGGCCTGTTCGGCGCGCAGGTCGGCGCCGACGCCGACCTTCTCGTAGAGCTGGGCGGCGGAGCGGTAGGCCTCGCGCAGCTCGGGCAGCGCGGCGGGGGCCGTTTCGGCGGGCTCGTCGGACTGCTCGGCGGCGGAGATCTCGGCCCGTTCGGCCCGCAGCGCGCGCCCGGTGCGACGGGCGTCGTCGGCGGCACGCTGAACGGCGCGGCGGTCCTCGTCGCAGGTGCGGGCGCGTTCGGCGCAGACGGCCTGACGGCGGTCGCACTCGGCGGCGTCCTCGGCGAGTTCGCGCCGGCGGCGGCTCCAGTTGGCGCGCTCGCGCAGCCGGAAGGCGAGGCCGGAGAGAGCGTCGGCGCGGCGGCGGGCGCGCTGGGCGACCTCCCGGTGCTCCTCGTGGGCGACGGCCGCGGCGGCCTGGTCGGTCTCGGCCTCGTCGTGCTCGGCGCGCAGCGTGGCGAGGGCGGCGGCGGCCTGCTCGGCGTGCTCGCGGGCGGCCTCGGCGGCGGCGGCGAGTTCGGCGAGGGTGCCGGGCGGGCAGCTGGCGTGCCAGGAGGCGAGGCGGGCGGCGAGCGCGCGGTCACCGCCGAGGCGGGCGGCGAGTTCGCGGATGTGCTCCTCGCGGGCGGTGGCGCGGGCGCGCAGTTCGCGGCGCTCGTCGTCGGCGGCGGACTCGTCGTGCATGGCCGGGTTCGGCGGCACCAGGAAGAACGCGGGCTCGTCGGTGATCGGGGCGATCAGCGAGGCGGCGGCGCCGACGGCGACGGTGGAGCGGGGCAGCAGGGCCGCGGAGCGCAGCGCCTCGCGGGCCCGGTCCAGGGAGTTGGGGTCGGTGACGACGACGCCGTCGACGAGCTCGGGGCGGGCGGCGAGGATCGCCTCGTGGTCGGCCGGGTCGACGGACTGGGCGAGGTAGCGCCAGCCGGGCAGTGCGGGGATGCCGTGCTCGGCGAGGTACTCGACGGTGGCGAGCACGTCGGGGCCGGGCGGCAGCAGGCCGCCGTCGCCGAGCGCGGCGAGGATCCGGGAGTCGTCGGCGGCGGCGGTGCGCAGGTCGAACAGGGTGCGTTCGGCGGTGGCGATGGCCTCGTCGAGCAGTTCGCGCAGGTACTCGGCGTTGCGGTCGAGGACGGCGGGGGTGAGGAAGCCGGCGTCCTCCTCGGCGCCGTCCTGGTAGGGGGTGAGCGAGAGCAGGTCGGCGAGCCGGGGCTCGGTGGCGAGCAGGGCGGCGGTGCGCTGCTCGGTGGCGAGCGCCTGGGCGGCGGCCTTGCGGGCGTCGGTGGCGCGGGCGGCGGCGAGTTCGGCGCGGCCGGTGGCGGCGGCGGTCTCGCGCAGCCGGGTCGACGCGGACTCGGCGGCGGTGCGGGCCTGGGCGAGGGCGGCGGCGGCGGACTTCTCGACGTCGGCGGCGTGCAGGGCGGCGCGGGCCGGGTCGACGTCCCCGTCGGTGTCGATGAAGCCGGCCTCGACGGCGGCGGCGGTCTCCTGCTCGACCTCGGCGAGGCGCTGGCGCAGGTGCTCGGCCTCGCTGCGGGCCTTCTGGGCGGCGGTGGCGGCCTCGGTGGCGTCGCTCTGGGCCTTGGAGCCGTCGGCCTGGAGTTCGGCGGCGCGCTGCTCCTCGGTGTCGGCGCGCTCCTCGGCCGCGGCGGCGGCGCCCTCCAGGGCGCGGGCCAGGGCGGTGGCGGCGCGGGCCCGGGCGGCGAGCGCGGGGGCGGCGTCCAGCTCGGCCTCGCGGATCGCGACGGCGACCCGGCTCACCCGGTCGGCGGCGGCGCGGTGGCGCAGCACGGCCTCGGCGGCCTGCCAGGCGGAGTGCAGGGTGCGGGCGTCGGTGAGTTCGCGGCGCAGCGCGGCGGCCTCGGAGGTGGCGGCGGCCAGGGCCAGCGAGGCGTGCCGGTGGGTGAGTTCGGCGGCGATCAGGGTGTGCCGGGTGCGGTCGCTCTCGGCGGCGGTGACGGCGCCCGCGGCGGCGGCGACCTCGACCGCGAGGTCCTCGGCGCGGTCGCGTTCGGCGGCGGCGCGGGAGGCGAGGGCGTGGGCGAGCCGGCGGGTGCGGCGTTCGGCGGTGCGGTGCGCCTCGCGGACGGTCTCGCGGGCGGTGGTGGACTCGGCGATCCGCTCCAGCAGTTCCAGGGAGCCGGCGGTGAAGTCGCGTTCGGCGGTGAGTTCGGAGCGCAGGCCGAGCTTGGCGGCGAAGCCGTGGACGAGGTCGGCGAGGCCGTCGGTGTCCCGGGTGTCGGTGACGGCGCGCAGCAGCAGGTCAGTGAAGTCCTTGTCCTGCTTGACCGCGAAGAGGCCGGCCGCCTCGCCCTCGTCGGCGTTCATCTCGCGCTGGTAGCGGAAGAGTTCGGGGTCGAGGCCGAGCTCGCCGAGGTGTTCGGTCCAGCGGTCGTGGCCGTCCTCGAAGACCAGGTCGAGGTGGGGGTGGGCCTTGCCGGCCTCGGTGAGGGCGTCGCGGAAGCCCTTCATGGTGCGGCGGCGGCCGCGGGCCTTCTGGTCGCCGGCCAGGCTGACCCGCTCGGCGACCGGCAGGGAGTCGAGGGTGAGGCCGGCGCCGGGGCGGAAGGAGTACCAGGTCTCGGCGAACTTGCGCGGGTCGGAGGAGACCTGCCGGCCGCGCCACTCACTGACCTTGCCGACCACGATCAGCTCGCCGGTGACGGTGTGCTGCCACTCCAGGGCGACGTGGCCGCAGTCGTCGGCGAGCAGGAACTTGCGGAGCACCCCGGAGCTGGCGCCGCCGAGGGTGTTGCGGTGGCCGGGGAGCATGACCGAGAAGATCAGCTTGAGCAGGACGGACTTGCCGCCGCCGTTCTCCAGGAAGAGCACGCCGGCCGGGGCGGGGCGGCGGACCGGGCCCTCGGTGTCCTCGCCGAACAGGCCGATCTGCTGGGGAGCCGGATCGGCGACGGGCTCGCCGACGCCGCGCAGGTCGAGCACCGTGTCGGCGTAGCGGGCGCCGGCCGGTCCGATCGAGTAGAGGCGGACCCGGTTGAGCTCGTACATGTGCGGCGGTTCTCCAGGAGGCGGGTGGGTCGGAGGATCGGAGGTGCCGGCGGGGAGCGGGGGTGCCGGCGGGGTCGCGGTGCGGCCGGGGAGGGTCGCGGTGCGGCCCGGGGGCTAGAGCGAGTGGAACGGCAGCCCGGCGTCGGCGACCAGGTCGTCCCCGGTGTCCGGGGGCAGCAGGGAGGCGGTGCCGTCGGAGACCGGGACGACGCCGAGGTCGAGCAGTTCGGCCATGGCGGCGGTCCCGGCCAGGTCGCGGACCTGGAGCTGGTAGCGGGCGGTGGTGCGGTAGGTGCCGCCGGCGTCGTCGGAGACCTTCTGCAGGAACCCGGAGTCGACCAGGAACAGCACGGCCTTGGCGACGATGCCGATGGTGGAGCCGGAGAGCCGGCGGGCGTCCTTGGTGGCGCCGGTGGCGGTGCGCCGGGCCCAGACCCGCCAGGCGGCCTCCAGGCCGGGGGCGTCGCTCTGCGGGTCGGTGTTGTCGCCGTCGGCGGCGGCCTGCTCCTCCAGGCGGCGGCAGGCCTGGCGGACGAAGGAGTCGATGCCGTTGACGGTGATCCGGCCGAGGTAGCCGTCGTCGGCGAGGTCCTCGGGGCGTGGGAAGGCCATCGCGGCGACGGCCAGGTGGGCGAGGCCGTGCAGGAAGCGGTCAGTGGACTCGGAGGCGGCGCGGCGCGAGTAGTCGCCCATCCGGACGGCGAAGAGGGAGTCCTCGGCCGCGGCGACGGCCATGCCGGCGCGCGGGGAGACCTCCAGCACGACCAGGCCCATGCCGGTGGCGACGGCGTCGGCGAGACGGGCGAAGGGCGGGTCCTCGCGGTGGCGGCGGACCAGTTCGGCGTACTCGGCGTCGCGGGCGGGGAGCAGCTTGGCCTGGAGGCCGAAGGAGACCAGGCGGGCGGCGTCGGCGACGTCGGCCGGGGTGATCGGCGCGGGGGCGGCCGGTTCGGTCTCGGGCGCCCAGGACGTGTCGTGGTGGGTCGTCACGGGCGGTGCTCCTCGGGGGCGTTGCGGGGGTGCGGGTGGGTGGGTGCGGGCGGATCGACCGGCGTCGGCCCGGAGGGGGTCAGCCGGCGTCCTTGCGGTCGGCGGCCATGCCGACGGCGTCGAGCAGGGCGCTGCCGACGACGAGGTCGGCGCCGCCGAACTCCCGGTCGTGCAGCGGCGTGCCGTCGTCGACGGCGAAGAGCAGCCGCTCCTCGCCCTGCCGGTAGGCGGTGCCGACCGGCGGGCTGGCCGCGTGCACGGCCAGCAGGGCGACCAGGTACGGGAGTTCCGGGTCCTGCGCGCGGGCCTCGGCGAGCAGGCCGGAGAGCCGGCGGGGCGCGTCGGCGGGCAGGTCCAGCAGGTCGAGGGCGGCTTCCAGCTGGGCCTCGGAGAACCGGCTGTCGTCCGGGGTGGCGACGAGATCCGGGTCGGGCAGCTCGGCGCCGAGGTGCTCGCGCTCGACCGGCGGGGTGAGCAGCAGGTCGACCAGGTCGGCGACGCGCACCGAGACCGGCGTGCGCAGGCCGGTGCCGCGGGCGAAGAAGGCGCCGGTGGGGCGGACCGCCTGGGCTATCGGCAGCCGGAGCACCGGGGCGAGCAGCTGGCCGTAGAGGTCGATGCCGCTGCGGGCGCCGGGGGTGGCGAAGGCCTGCCGGTCCTGCTCGGCGCGGAACAGCGGGCCGGCCTCCAGGAGCCTGGTCTGCAGCTGGGTGTGGCGGCGGATGCAGTCCTTGACGATGTCGACCAGCTCGGCGGCCCGGCGCTTGTGCTCCGGCTCCTCGGCCTCGTCGCGGGCCTTGCGGATGTTGGTGAGGATCGCGTTCTCGTGCCGGTAGCGGTCGGCGATGTGGTCCAACGCCTCGTCGATGAGGTCCGGGATCGCCCGCATCCAGTCGACGGCGCGGACGTTGCGCCGGGTGGCCTCCAGGGCGCGGCGCAGCGTCTCGGCGTACTGGACGGTGCGGTAGCGGGCCTGCTCGGCGGCGAGCTGGGCGTCGGCCAGGCGGCCGCGCCGGATCAGCACCTCCAGCTTGACCTCGGCGGCGATCTGGGCGGAGGTGACGTCGGTGTCCAGGGCGCCGACCAGGACGTTGACCGCCTCGTCGGTGGTGCGCAGGTAGACGCCGCCGTCGGGGCCGGGGACCTCCTCGATCAGCTTGAAGTCGTAGTCGCGGCGGACGTACTCGCCCTCGGCGCTGAAGGTGCCGTAGACGGCGCGGAAGCCGCGGTCGACGCTGCCGACGTTGATCAGCGACTCCAGCACCCAGCGGCCGACCCGCTGGTGCTCGGCGGTGGAGCGGCCGGGCGCCTGGGCGGCGACCCTGGGCAGCAGCCGGGCGAGCACCAGCTCGCGGTCGGCGCCGGTGTCGAAGTCCATGTTGAGGGTGACCAGGTCGATCGCGGCGAGTCCGACCTCGGCCATCGCGTAGCCGCCGTACTCGCCGGCCAGCATCACCTTGCGGCTGTCCAGGTCGTGCAGCGGGGCGGTGCAGGCCAGCGCCTTGAGCCGGCGGGCCAGGCCCTCGTCGGCGGCGGGGCCCTGCGCGGGCCGCGCGGCGGCGACGGCGGACCCGGCGGGCGGCCGGGGGCCGTGCTCGGTGGGCTGGTCGGCGATGACGGTCACGGGGGACAAGAGTAGAGGCAGGGGCCGACATCGACCGAAACGGACCTTTCGGACATCCGCCCGGGCGGGACCGGAGGCCGGACCGGGGGCGGGGGCGACGGCTGGGCGCAGGGGGCCCGAAGAGCAGGTTGAACGCGTTCAATTTCAGGGTCTAGAGTCGCCCCCGAGCAGGCGGGAGAAGCCCGGCCTGCCTCCTCGGCATGTCCTCGACATGCCCCCGGTCCGGGGGGTGGACGCAGATGAACGACGCGACCGACGGCGAACGGGCGGCCCTGCGGAAGGTCCGGCGATGGCTCTGGATCTTCGTGGTCTGCCTGGTCCTGAGCGGACTGACGGCCTTCCCGCTGGAGAGCGAGACCCGCTGGCTCGCCGAGCTGGCCGCCGGCCCCGGAGCCCCGGTGACCGACCGCTTCCCCGCCCTGCTGGAGTGGATCGAGCGGGTCCGCGACGGCCTGGCCGAGACCAACGCCCGCCACCCCTTCCTCGCCTACGGCACCGACTGGCTCGCCTTCGCCCACCTGGTGATCGCGGCGGCGTTCTGGGGACCCCTCCGCGACCCGGTGCGCAACGTCTGGGTGATCCGCTGGGCGGTGCTCGCCTGCGCCGGGATCATCCCGCTGGCACTGATCTGCGGACCGCTGCGGGGCATTCCGCTCTACTGGCGGTTTGTCGACATGTCGTTCGGGATCGTGGGCGTCGTCCCGCTGCTCCTCGTCCTGCGCGCGCTGCGGCCGCTGGTCGAGCGGGCGGAGGCGACCGGACACCCCCGGCCGGCCTGACCGGCCCGCACAGCCGGGCGCAGGAGCGACGCGCGGCGCGCCCCGGCGCAGGCCCTACCATCTGCCTCAACAGCTGCTGGAAGGCGGACGGGCGTGGCCGATGCGGTGATCGATCTCAATGCGGACCTCGGCGAGGGGTTCGGACGCTGGACGCTGACCGACGACGAGGCCCTGCTCTCCGTCGTCACCAGCGCCAACGTCGCCTGCGGCTTCCACGCCGGGGACCCCTCCACCATGCGCCGGGTCTGCGCGCTGGCCGCCGAACGCGGCGTCCGGATCGGCGCCCAGGTGTCCTACCGGGACCTCGCGGGCTTCGGCCGCCGGGCGATGGACGTACCGCCCGACGAACTGGCCGACGAGATCGCCTACCAGATCGGCGCCCTGCAGGTCTTCGCCCGCGACGCCGGCTCCCGGGTCTCCTACGTCAAGCCGCACGGCGCCCTCTACAACCGGGTGGTCGCCGACCCCGACCAGGCGGAGGCGGTGGTCACCGGGATCCTGCGCTCCGGGGCGGCCGGCGACGGCCCGCTGCCGGTGCTCGGCCTGCCGGGCTCCCGGCTGCTGACGGTCGCCGAGGGCGTCGGACTGCCGGTGGTCACCGAGGCCTTCGCCGACCGCGCCTACACCTGGGCCGGCACCCTCGTCCCGCGCCGCGAGCCCGACGCCGTGATCCACGACCCCGAGAAGGTCATCACCCGCGCGGTCGGCATCGCCCGGGACGGCACCGTGGAGGCCGTCGGCGGCGAACCGATCGCCGTCGAGGCGCGCTCGCTCTGCGTCCACGGCGACACCCCCGGCGCGGCCCAGCTCGCCTGGCGCATCCGCGGCGCCCTCGCCTCGGCGGGCGTCCGGGTGGAGGCGTTCGCGTGACCGACCGCGCCGGGGCGCCCGACCCGGCCGGCCCGGAAGCGGCCGACCCGGTTGCGGCCGTCGGGCCGGTCGTCCGGCCGATGGGCGAGCACGCGCTGCTCGTGGAGCTCGCGGACGCCGCCGAGGTCACCGCCTGGTACGGCTGGCTGCGCGAGCGCCGGGCCGCCGGCGAGCTGCCGCCGGTCGAGGAGATCGTGCCCGCGGCCCGGACCGTGCTGCTGGACGGCGTGGCGGACGTCGGCGCGCTGACCCGGCTGCTGCGCACGGCGCGCCCCGGCGCGGCGTCGGCGACCGCCGGGCCGCTCGTCGAGGTGCCCACCGTCTACGACGGCGCGGACCTCGCCGAGGTCGCCCGCCGGTGGGGCGTCTCCCCCGAGGCGGCCGTACGGATCCACACGGAACCCGAGTACGTGGTGGCGTTCTGCGGATTCGCCGCCGGCTTCGGCTACCTCACCGGCCTGCCCGCACGGTACGAGGTGCCGCGCCACGCCACCCCGCGCACCAGCGTCCCGGCGGGCTCGGTCGCGCTGGCCGGCCCCTACACCGGTGTGTACCCGCACCCCTCCCCCGGCGGCTGGCAACTCCTCGGCCGCACCGCCCTGCCCCTCTGGAACGCCACCCGCACCCCACCCGCCCTCCTCGCCCCGGGCACCCGCGTCCGCTTCACCCCGCTCCGCGGCGACACCCCATGACGGACGCGGCGACGGCGGGTCCGGCTGATGCCCCGTCGGGCGCGCGGGACGACGGCGCCCTCGACAGGCGGCCGGACGGCAGAACCGATCCGCCCGGGCGGCAACCGCCACCGGGATCCGGTCCCTCCGGGAAGGAACAGCGTGACCGCCACCACCAGCACGCCACCCGTACCCCGCGCCCAAGCGCCGCAGCTCCCGGGAGGGTCGGCGTGACGGGTGCGATGGTGGTGGTGCGCGCGGGACCGTTGAGCACCGTGCAGGACCTGGGGCGGCACGGGGTCGCGCATCTCGGGGTGCCGCGGGCGGGGGCGTTGGACGAGCCGGCGCTGCGGGCGGCCAACCGGCTGGTGGGCAACGAGCCCGGGGCGGCGGCCATGGAGACCACGCTGGGCGGGATCGCGGTGCGCGCGTTGCGGCCGCTGACGGTCGCGGTGACCGGCGCGCCGTCGCCGGTGCGGGTGAACGGGCGGCCCGCCGCCTGGGGCGCGCCGGTGACGGTGCCCGCCGGGGCGGTGCTGGACGTCGGTGCCGCGACCGCCGGTGTGCGCGCGTACCTGGCGGTGGCGGGCGGGGTCGCTGTCGAGCCGGTGCTCGGCAGCCGCTCGGCCGATCTGCTCTCCGGGCTCGGCCCGGCCCCGCTGGCCGTCGGCGACGAGCTGCCCGTCGGCCCGCGCCCGCCCTTCGGGCCGCTGCCGGAGCTGGTGCCGCTGCCCGCTCCCCCGGCCGTGCTGGCGCTGCGACTTCGGCTCGGGCCACGCGCCGACTGGTTCGCCCCGGACGTCGCGGACCGGCTGGCCCGCGCGACCTACCGGGTCGCCCCGGCGAGCAACCGGATCGCGCTGCGCACCGAGGGCCCGCCGCTCGTCCGCACCCGAGTGGGCGAACTGCCGAGCGAGGGCATGGTGTTGGGCGCCGTTCAGGTTCCGCCGGACGGGCTGCCGGTGGTCTTCCTGGCCGACCACCCGACCACCGGCGGCTACCCGGTGGTCGGTGTCGTACCGCTCGCCGACCTCGCCGCCGCCGCGCAGGCCCGACCGGGCACCCCACTGCGCTTCGCCGTCCTCCCCGGACGTCCGGCCAGGAGCGTGGGTCAGTAAGGAGCAAGCGGCTCCGCTGCCGTGATGGGCGGATCGGTCGCGGCGGGCTCGTCGGGGCGTGTGGGGCTGGCGAAGGTCTGCCCGCGGGTGTCCGGCCGGCGGGGCTCGTGACGCGGCCGGGGCGGCCCGGCTGGCCAACCGGCCCGGGCGGCGATCCCGGCGGTTCCGGCGCTTCCGGCGGTTCCTCGGCGCGGGCGCCGTCCTCGCCGCGCAGGAGGAGATCATCCCGTACGAAGGATCACGAGACACAGGCGGGTTGCCGGTCACAGAGACACGCTCCTAGCGGCGCAGGAAGGTCCCGCCGTCGATGACCCAGAAGCTGGCCGGAACCGCGCCGCACTTGACGACTTCGGAGTGCATCGTGGGGCTGGTCCGCATCCAGCCGACCCGACGCTCGCCCTGTTCGTCGGTCGGGTAGAAGGTGAGGCCGGCCTCGGGGTGCCGGCCCTCCTCGAAGAGGTACGGCTCGCCCCCGAGCGGCGTGATCACGATCTGCGAGATGGGCCCGGTCACGGTGATGGCGCCGTTCCCGTCGACGGTCAGGCAGTCGACGTCGAACTCGGCCCGGGTGGTGCCGCTCGTCTCGAACACGTGCTGCACCACGGCGTGCCCCCGGGGGTGGCCGTCGACCGTACGGGCGCTGACCTGCGCGGTGAGCCGCTCGCCCGGGTTGGGGCCCGGGCCGTACTCGTTGAGCAGGGTCCAGCTGCGCAGCGCGAGGTGCTGGGCCGGCAGGGGGGTGGCCGGCGCGGCCGCGGCGGTGCCGGCCGTCCCGGCCGCGAGGGCCACGGCCGCGGTGGTGAGCGCGATGACAGTGGTGAGCTTTCGCATGGTCAATCCTCGCTGGAGAGAAGGGAGTCGGGCTGTTTCCCGACTGCCTCCAACCTCCCAGCTCACTCCCGGTCGCGACCTCCGCCGCGGGGAGGGACCAGCTCCCCCCAGCGGGGGAACCGCTGCTCCTCCGCCCGACGCACCGCGCGGCGCGGTCTATCACGTCCAGGGCGGCGGCGGAGCCGCTTGCCCGCTACTGACCCACGCTCCTAGCGCCCCAACAGAGCTGAGGCAATGACCCGTTGACCGTCGTCGATGAACGACTCACCGTCCTCGATGCCCCAGAGGACGTTCTGCAGGACGCGCGCGAGGGTCCAGCGGACGGCCCGGTCGCGATCCAGGGCGAGGCGGTCGGCCATCAGGTCGAAGCGGCGGCGCAGGGCGCGCGGCAGGTCGCCGGTGGCGACGAGGTCGGACCAGCGGTTGCCCAGCGCGGGGAGGAGTTCGAACCCCGGGTCGCCGGCGAGGGGCTTGGGGTCGATGGCGAGCCACCGGGCGCGGGCGCCGGGAGCGGACGGGGCGAGCACGTTGCCGTAGTGCAGGTCCCAGTGCAGCAGCCGGTCGCCCGGCTCGGGCCGGACCTCGCGCAGGGCGGCCGCGAGGTCGGCGAGCAGCCGGCGGTCGGCCTCCTCGGCCAGCCTGCCGCGCGCCTCCGGGACACCGGCCAGCATGGCGTCCGCGACGTCCGCCAATCTCCGCACTCCCGAAGGAGCTTGACATATCGTCAATTCCGCCAGCAGCTCGGCGATGACGGCGGTGGCGGCCAGGTCGTCGGGGACGTCGAGCAGGGAGCGCTCGGGGTCGAGGCGTTCCAGCAGCATCGAGCCGGTGGCCGGGTCGTGGTCGAGCAGCCGGACGGCGCCCCGGCCGCCCCAGGCGCGCAGGGCCAGCGGTTCGCCGGCCGTCTCCTTGTCCACATACTGGAGCTTGAGCACGGCGCCGGTGCCGTCGACCCGTCGGACGGGCAGGACGAGGCCGACCACGCCGTGCGCGGGCGCGCCGTCGGGCCGCAGCTCCCAGCGGTCCGCCAACTCCGAAGCGAGCGCGGGCAGTCGGTCGACCCAGTCGCGACCCTCCGCCCCGAGGAACCGGACGAGGGAGGCCGCCAACGCCTCGGGCACCTGGATCGGCACGGCGGGCACACTCCTCACGGCGAAACGACTGGACGACACGACAGCAGAACGACACGACGGCACCGACGCTACGCCACCGCGGCGGCGACAGCCCTGGCGAAGCCCTCGGGATTGTCGATCATGATGTTGTGCCCGCAGTCCGGCACCGCGTCGAGCACCACGCCCGCCGCCCGGAGCCCCTCCGCGCCGGCCGGCTCGCCGTCGGCCGCGGGGTGCAGGAAGGTGCGCGGCAGATCCAGGCCGTACAGCTGCTCGCGCAGGGGCGGCACGGTCGCCCGGCAGCGGTGGACGGCGCTGCGGTGGAGCGCCTCGGGGCCCGCGAGCCGCATGGTGGCCCACCAGAACGGGCCCGCCCACCGCTCGACCTCCTCCCGGCCGCCGGCCAGGAACTCCTCCTCGGTGAACGTGGCGATTCCGCTGCTGCCCGGGCCGCGGGCGGGGGCGACCGGGTCGATGACGGGGTCGACCAGCACCAGCCCGGCGACCAGCCCGGGGTGCCGGTGGGCCAGCGCGATCGCGACCGCGCCGCCCAGGCTGTGGCCGATCACCTCGACGCGCTCCACCTCCGCCGCGCGGACGGCCGCGGCGACGGCGTCGGCGTGCGCCTCCAGCGTGTAGGGGAAGTCGGCGGGCCGGTCGCTGATGCCGAAGCCGAGCAGGTCGAGCAGCAGCGAGCGGTGGCCGGTGAGCAGCGGGTGGGCGGCGGCCGCGGCGTAGTAGACCGGCGAGCTGGCGCCGAGGCCGTGCAGATAGAGGCGGACGGGCTCCCGGCCGGGGATCTCCACCCAGCGGATCCGGTCGCCGTTCGGGGTGACGGTGGCATCGCGCACGGTCGTACTCCTCCTGCGGTTCGTCGGGGCGGCGCCGCGAGTCCTCCGAGGCGCCGGAGAGACCATACCTCGATCCCGAGGTATAACAACACCAAGATATCGACGGCCGGATCTGAGAGAGTGGGCCCATGCTGAAGCTCGCGATCCTCGGGTTCCTCCACGACCGGCCCCTGCACGGCTACGAACTGCGGCGCCACCTCGCCGCGCTCACCGGGCACGTGCGGCCGATCAGCGACGGCACGCTCTACCCGGCGATCAAGCGACTGGAGGCCGACGGCCTGCTGGTGCGCGCCACCGAACCCGGCGCGGCGGCGGCCCCCCGGCACACCCTGCGGCTCACCGACGCCGGCCGGGCCGCCCTGCTGGAGCGGCTGCGCACCCCGGAGGACCTGGACGTCAGCGACGAGAACCGCTGGTTCACCGTGCTCGCCTTCCTGCGCCACCTCGACGGCGAACCGGCCGCGCAGGCCGCCGTGCTCCGGCGCCGCCTCGCCTTCCTCGGCGAGCCGGCCAGCTTCTTCTACGACGGCAGCCGGCCGATGGGCGCCGAAGAGGTGGCCGACCCGTTCCGCCGCGGGATGCTGCTGATCGCCCGCGCGACCACCACCGCGGAACTGGACTGGCTGCGCACCACCCTCGCGGAGCTCGACCGGGCGGCCTGAGCGCACCCACAGAACGCCGCGGCCCGCGCCTGCCCCTTCCACAGGGGGCGGGCGCGGGCCGCGGCGTTCGGTCCGGGCGGCGCGGGCGGGCGGTCAGTGCTGGTGGTAGGCGTGCACCACGGCGTGACCGCGCCCCTTGCCGATCATCCACTTGTTGACCGGGACGGTCAGGACGAAGGCCAGGAGCAGCGAGCCGGCCAGCGCCAGCCAGAACAGGAGGTCACCGAGACCGGCGTCCATGGCGCCGGGGACGGTCATCATCACGGTGTTGTCGATGATCTCCATGACGATGATCGAGACGGTGTCGGCGGCCAGCGCGACCTTGGCGGCGGTGCGGACGTCCAGGCCGGCCTTGAGCACGCCGCGCATGGTCAGCGCGTAGCCGAAGACGAAGGCCAGCAGGATCGAGAGCACCACGGTGGCGCCGTTGTGCAGCCCGAAGGCGGTGCCGAGCACCATGCCGAGGATCTCGCCGATGGCGCAGCCGGTGAGGCAGTGCAGGGTCGCCTGCGCCGCGGCCGCCCAGGTGGTGGCCCCGCCGCCGTGCCCACCGTGTCCGTGCTGCGCGTGGCCCTCGTGGCCATGGTGCTCGTGGTGCTCGCGGCCGGCGTGCTGCTGGTGGTCGTGCTGGGCGGGATGCGCCATGTCGTCCTCCACGTGCTCGTTCCCTGTGGCCGTGCTGCCCGGTTCGTCGATGACTCTATACCCCCCTGGGGTATCTGCCAAGCACGGTTGCGCACGCCCTCTTCCCACCCCGCGCCCGCCGTGCTCGGATGGTTCGCATGGCTGACGAACGACACTCCCAGCACCGCGAGGGCTACCGCGGCACCGGCCCGGGCACGATCACCCCGGACGGCTGCGCGGTCGACATGTACGCACGACTGCCCGTCAACGACGAGCCCGAGCTGATCGCGGGCGCCGTCCCGCCCGGCGCGAGCCTGCTCGAACTCGGCTGCGGCGTGGGCCGGATGACCCATCCGCTGCTGGAGCGGGGCTTCCGGGTGACGGCGGTGGACGAGTCCGCCGAGATGCTGGCACGGGTCCGCGGGGCGCGCACCGTGCGCAGCCCGATCGAGCACCTCGACCTCGGCGAGCGCTTCGACGTCGTACTACTCGCCTCCTTCCTGATCCACGCCGGCAGCCTGGACGTCCGCCGGGGCCTGCTGGACACCTGCCGCCGGCACGTCGCCGAGGACGGCTGCGTGCTGATCCAGCGCGAGGGCGAGGACTGGCAGGCGCGGGCGAAGGTGCCGCGCGAGCGTCCGCTCGGGACGGACGGGCTGGTCCGGGTGGCCTCGGCCACGCCGGTGGCCGAGGGCGTCAACCAGGTGCACGTGGAGTACGAGTTCCCGGACGCCACGTGGACCCAGACCTTCCTGTCGCGCCCGATGGACCGGGCGGAGTTCGAACAGGCGCTCGCCGAGGCCGGGCTGGCCGTCGACTCCTATCTGACCGAGGACCGGGTCTGGGTGCGGGCCCGGCCGGTGGCCGGCTGACCGGTCCGGGGGCACCGGTCGCGGGAACGGCCCCGAAAGTGGGGGCGGGCGACAGGCCGTCACCTGAACGGCGTAGCATCAGGCGGACGCCGGGCCCGCGCGCGGCCCGTAGCGCCGGGCGGGACCGGTGGTTCGCCTGCCATCGAGCCGCGCCGCTGGACCGCGCCGGCCGGTTCGCAGGGCCGTTCCCGCACCGACCAACAAGGAACGCTTCATGCGCATCGAGCGACGGATACCCCGGGCGGGTGTCCGGTGATCGAGTGGTTCCACGGGGCCGTCCTCGGCCTGATCCAGGGACTCACCGAGTTCCTGCCGATCTCCTCCAGCGCCCACCTCCGGGTCTTCCCCGCCCTGCTGGGCTGGAAGGACCCGGGAGCGGCCTTCACCGCCGTGACGCAGCTCGGCACCGAGACCGCGGTGCTGATCTACTTCCGCCGCGACATCGCGGCGATCGTGAAGACCTGGACGCTCTCGCTGTTCAAGCCCGCGCTGCGCTCGCACCAGGACGCGCGGATGGGCTGGTTCGTGATCATGGGCACCCTGCCGATCGGCATCCTGGGCAAGCTGTTCCAGGACACCATCGAGCAGGACCTCCGCGACCTGCGGATCATCGGCAGCACGCTGATCCTGTTCGGCGTGATCCTGGCGGTCGCCGACCGCACCCGGGCGATCCGGCACGCCAAGCCGATCACCGAGCTGACCCTGCCGCACGCGGCCGGCTACGGCATGGCCCAGGCGCTCGCGCTCATCCCGGGCGTCTCGCGCTCCGGCGGCACCATCAGCGCGGGCCTGCTGCTCGGCTACAGCCGCGAGGCGGCGGCCCGGTACTCGTTCCTGCTGGCGATCCCGGCGGTGCTGGCCTCCGGCGTCCTGGAGCTGTTCAAGATCGGCGAGGGGCCGGCTCCGGCCTGGGGCCCGACCATCCTGGCCACCCTGATCGCCTTCGTGGTCGGCTACGCGGCGATCTCCTGGTTCCTGAAGTACATCTCGAACAACAGCTTCATGCCGTTCGTGATCTACCGCATCGCGCTCGGCATCCTGATCATCGTCCTGGTCTCCGTGGGCACGCTGGCCCCGGACGCCGGCGTGGTCGCGAAGTAGCGGCGAACGAGAACCGCGTTCCATTCGGCAGCAGCAGAGCGGCCGCCCGTTCGTGCCCGGCGTCCCGGTCGGCAAGGTGGTCCAGGTCGAGGCCAACCCCGGACAG
>NZ_JBHVRK010000048.1:0-33423 GCF_042885845.1 Kitasatospora sp. NPDC058032
TTGGCATCACTGGCTCGGCGCCACCGCGACAGAACCGAGAACCACACCGACAAACCACACCCACGCCCGGCTGCCGCAGGCGTGACCCAACACGGGGTGTTCACGAGTGACTCTGACTGACCAGGGCCTATTTCGACCCACCGAAGATCGCTTCCCAAGCCGTTGGAGATCGTTTCCCGAACCGCTTCGCGTGGGCTGTCTCTCGCCCAAGGAGACAGCCGAAGCCCGCGGTGGGCAACCGAAGATCATCTGCGGAGTGCCGGTTGATCAATTGCTGACGGGGACGCTGCTTTCGGGCAGGGGTCAGCCGAAGCTTCCGCCATACCCGGGAAGTGGCTCGCCGGAGTAAGGGTCTATGCCTGACTCCCAGCGGCGGCGCTCCTCTCGCCAGTGGACGAAGTGAGGGGATGGATCTCCCCAGAGGGAAGCATCACTCAGTGGGCACCGGTCGAAGCCCTGGGTGAACAGGCGCCGCAGGAACTCCGCCATGCCGTAGTCGTAGATCTGCCAGTTCGGCCAGCCGTGTCGTTCCCACACGAGGACCGGCCACTTGTCGGGGTCGTCGTCGACGGTGAGCCAGCCGAGGATGTCCGCTCCGCAGCTTCCGCCCCATGCGATGACCGAGCCTGGGGCCGCGTCGATGCCGCTCGGTCCTCCTTCGGTTGACCATATCTGGCGCATGATGGCGGTCTCGCCGGCCATGCTGCCGAAACCCGGGCCCTCAGGTGGTTGTGTGGTCGTCTCCGGGACCAGGACGCCGACCCCGTCGTCGATCCCGCCCGCCCCGTACGTGGCCATGAACGCCATGTAGTCGGATGGGAATCCAACGCCCCAGGCCTGTCGCATCGCAGCCCAGTCCACCTGCTCGTCCGCGCCGTCGTGCGGTGACATGACGGCCTTCAGGGATGAGATCGGTGTGTTTTCCGGAGTCATGCCTCTCCTCTGTCGCACTGTCCGTCGCAACGTATCCGCCACCGCCGACATCGGTCTGTGGACTGACCGGCTGGCTGTTCTTCCTGAGCAGTGCTTCTGGCGGCCGTGCGCCTGCACACGTGCGGTCGCAGGTGGAGCAATTAGAGGCTGATTGGGGCAGTTGCGGTCATTGGTGCTGGCTGCGCGGATCTGGGCTCTAGTGCCGCGTCAGACAACCTTTGCCCTGGCCTGGATACGGTGAAGCCGTGAGTGGAAGAGATCAGCCAGACCTGGACGAGATCGAGTCGTGGTTCTCTGCTGTGGCCGACGGACGCGTAAGCCGGGATGCAGCCGACCGGTGGGCCGGGCGTTGGTTCCTCAATGACGAATTGGAATGGGACGACCTGTCACTGTGGGCGCTGGAGCACCTCCACGGGATCGATTTGCGGCCGGGGCCCGAGGAACCGTACCTGCACAACGACGAGCAGGTACGAGAGTGGCTGGAGGAGCGACGGCGGCGCCGCGCCAGGTAGCGCACACCGAAGGCTCTCCTGTCCCCGTCCGCTCCTGACGCGAGGCTGTTGGTGCATGGCAGAACGAGTAAGGGTCTGTGAGATTGATGACGGCGAGGGCAGGCGGTTGCTGCGGATCGTCCGCCGGGGCACTGGGTCGGTGGTGATGTGGCGGCGGGCCCAGATGGTGCTGCTGTCGGCCCAGGGAATGCCCGTGGCGAAGATCGCCGGGGTCACGTTCACCAGCGCGGACCGGGTCCGCGACGTGATCCACAACTTCAACGCCGACGGCTTCGACTCGCTCTACCCGAAATACAAGGGCGGACGGCCGAGGACGTTCACGCTGCCCGAGCGCCGGGAGACCAAGAAGATCGCCAAGTCAAAGCCGGCCGAGCACGGCCTGCCGTTCTCGACCTGGAGCCTGGCCAAGCTGGCCGACTTCCTGGTCGCCGAGGGGGTGGTCGACGACATCAGCCACGCGGGCCTTCGGGTCCTGCTCCGCGAGGAGGGCGTCTCATTTCAACGCGTGAAGACATGGAAGACCTCGAAGGATCCCGACTACGCAGCCAAGAAAGCCCGGGTCGAACACCTCTACGCGATCGCCGACGGCGAGGTCATTCCCGAAGAGGGCGAGCCCGAAGTCATCTTCTGCCTGGACGAGTTCGGCCCGCTCAACCTCCGACCGCACCCGGGCCGGCAGTGGGCCGAACGCGGCGGCAAGGGCAAGGACCGCGACCGCGAGCCCAGACCCCGGCGGCGGGCCACCTATACCCGACCACACGGCGTCCGGCACCTGTTCGCCGCCTACGACCTTGCCAAGGACCAGCTCTACGGCCACGTCAAGAAGACCAAGAACCGCTCCAAGTTCCTGGAGTTCTGCCGCTACCTGCGCTCGCTGCACCCGGCGGACGTTCGTATTGCGATCGTCTGCGACAACTACTCGCCGCACCTGACGACGAAGCGGTGCCAGCGGGTCGGGACGTGGGCGGCGGCGAAGAACGTGGAGATCGCCCACACCCCGACCAACAGCTCCTGGCTCAACCGGATCGAGGCCCAGTTCACCGCCCTTCGCTACTTCGCCCTCGACGGCACCGACCACGCCAGCCACAAAGAACAGGGCAGCATGATCCGCCGCTACATCATCTGGCGGAACAAGCACGCCGCCGACGAGCGCCTACGCGAAGTCGTCACCAGGGCAAACGTTGCCTGATGCGGCACTAGAAAGTCTCGCGGTGGGGTTTACGCAGGGTGACCCAACTGCTGGCGGCGGCGGCAAGGACGACGACAGTGATGCCGGATCCTGCAGCGAGGACGTAGGGAAGGCCGGTGTCGAGGTGGTCCTCGTTGATCCTCAGATAGGTGATGCCGACGGTCGTGGAGGCGAGGGTGGCCAGGGCTGCGGTGAGGGCTGCGGTGATGAGGGATTCGGTGAGTTGGACGGCTGTCAGCCGGCCGCGGGCCATGCCGAGGGCCCGCAGGGCGAACCACTCCCGGCGGCGTGCGCCGTCCTCGGCGACGGTCAGCAGGGCGCCGAGGACGGTGATGGCGGCAGCGGTGGTCAGCCCGAGCAGGACCCAGCTGCCGGTGCTGTCGGCGACCTCGGACAGCTGGTAGGAGTTCTCGAGCCGGTAGGCGGGTGAGGAGGTCACCACCCAGGTCCTGGCCTCCTCCCAGGCCTGTACGTCGACGGTGACCCGTAGGTAGGCGGCGATCCTGAACGGGTCGCCCAGTTCGGCGAGGGCGGGGTCGTCGGGTGGCAGCACCATGACGGCCCCGACCGGCGTGTCGAGGTCAGCCGGTAGGGGGAGCGCCGTCGAGGCGGGTGGAACGCCCGTCTTCCGGGTCCGGTCTGCGGAGCGCAGGAGCAGGCCCTCGCCCGTGTTCGACGGGCCTTGCGCCAGGGGTTCCCCGTCCACGGCCGGCAGGGCGCCGGCTCCCAGTGTCATCCGGCCGCCGGCGCAGTCGGGAAGCGGCCGACTGAAGAGGTCCTCCAGTTGGCGGCAGTTGGCGACGAGCGCGGCGTGAGCGGGGCGGGCGGTCGGGTCCTGGCCGGGAGACCACAGAGCGACGGCGGAAACCAGGCCGTGTACGGTCGCCGGAGGCTCCGTGAGCCGCAGGGGGACGGCTTCCAGGGTCTCGGCCTTGGCGAGCAGGTCGGTGTGGCCTGCGGCGCGCGCCTGGGCGACCCAGGGCAGGTTCGGCTGGGCCATGACCTGGGAGACCGGTTGGGCGGCACCGACGGCGAAGACGGCGATCCCGACCATTCCGGCGACCCGGAAACGGGACTGCGGGTCCGCTGCCAGCCGCCGCATCGCCAGCAGCCACACCACGCCCGCCTCCACTCGTCCGAGGAGCCGGGCCAGCCGCTGGCCCGCCCAGGCGGCGGTACTGGGAAGGCCGACGCCGAGCAGCACGATCGCCGCCCACAGCAGCGGGTCGCGCGGCTTGTGGCGGGAGTAGGCCACCGCCAGCAGTAGCAGTCCGGCGCCGAACAGCAGCGCGACCCAGGGGCTGGTGAGCCGCACCGGCCGCAGGAAGCGCACCTCGCGCGATGCGCGGTCGGAGCCCGAGGCGGTGGCCGCGCCGAGAACTCCGGCGAGCGCTGCGACGGCCGGGACGACCAGGACCGACTGCCCGGCGGGTACCCGCAGGTCGGCGCCGAACAGCCAGCGGCCGGTGACCGGGAGGGCGAACATGTCCGGCAGCAGGAGGGGCCAGGCGAGTGCGGCGGTCAGCGCGCCCGCCGCGACCGGCACGGCCGTCTCCAGCGCCCCGGCCAGCCGGGCCTGGGCTGCGGGCAGGCCGAGCAGCCGCAGCGCCTGGTAGCGGATGGTGCGGACCTGGCGGCCGAATCGGCTCGCCGTCAGGACGAGCGCGAAGGCTGGCATGACCAGGAAGAGCACGGAGCCGAGCGCCGGGTACCAGCCGAGTCCGCCGCCACCTTCGCCGCCGAAGCCCGTCAGCGGGCCCTGCTGGGTCCCCAGTTCCTCAGGCGCGACGCCGACGTAGGCGAGCAGCTGGCCGGCGCTGCCCACAGCGCTTGCCGGGAGGACCTCGGTGTCCGTCGCGGCGAACCACTGACCGAGGGAGGCGGGGGCGTCGCGGATCAGCCGGTCGAGCGCCGGCGAGACCAGGGCCCGACCGGGACCCGGCCAGGCGGCGACACCGGGCGGGAACGGGCCGCGGGCTTGCGGGTCGGCGACCCGCACGATCTTGACGGTGTGGCTGCCGTACTTGTGCTCCAGTTCGCTCCAGCCGGTCTCGGCCACGCCGGGTCGGCTGAACACCGGTTCCCCACCGAAGCCGGCCTGCGGGCCGAACACCGGCACCGCCGCACCGGAGCGGGCCCTCTCCCGCTCCTTCATCACGGTCGCGCCGGCCGTGGCGAGGACCCCGAGGGCGGCGACCACCCCGACGAGGGCCAGCAGGACCACCCGGCGCCGTGCCTGGCGCGACAACACTGCCCGCCACGCGACCGCCATCGCCGCCGGCACTGCGACTGTAGGGTTCACGCCCGCTCGACCACCCGTCCGGCGGCCAGCATCAGGGTGCGGTCGGTGCGCGCCGCCAGGTGCCGGTCGTGGGTGACCAGCACCACCGCCGCACTGTGCTTCCGGGCCTGTTCCAGCAGCAGGCCGAATACCACCTCGGAGTTGCGGTCGTCCAGGGCTCCCGTGGGCTCGTCCGCGAACACCACGTCCGGACGGTGCACCAGCGCCCGCGCGATCGCCGCCCGCTGCAACTCGCCCCCGGACACCTCCCCGATCGTGCGGCGCGCCAGTCCGCCGATCCCCAGCGCCTCCAACTGCTCTCCTGCCCGCCGCCGGGCCTCCCCGGCCCGCAGCCCCTGCAGGCGTAGCGGCAGGGAGACGTTCTCCAGCAGGGTCAGTTCCGGTACCAGGTCGCCGAACTGGAAGACGAAGCCGAAGTGCGAGCGGCGCAGCTCGTCGCGCTGACGGATCGTCATGTCCTCGATCGGGCGGCCGAGGAAGAGGACGCTGCCGCTGTCGGCGAGCAGGAGCCCGGAGAGGCAGTGCAGCAGGGTGGTTTTCCCCGCTCCGGAGGACCCCACCACGCCCACCACCTCTCCGGGGTCGATGCTCAGGTCGACGCCCGCCACCGCGGCCGCCGGGCCGTAACTCAGATGCAGGGCCCGGGCTTGCAGGACTGGTGGCACGCGTTCACTCCTTGCGACGACCGATGAACCGGTGGATCAGGTGGTGGCGGTGACCCAGCCCGAGCAGATGTCCGGGTCGTTCTGGCGCTCCTTGCAGACGTGGAAGTAGATGTAGCTGGAGGTCACCGTGACGCCGTAGTAGCCCCAGTTGGTGTTGACGTCCTGCTGCCGGGAGATCCGGCTGCTGGCCGAGTGGTTCGAGTTGAACGAGTAGTCGACGTAGCAGTAGTCACTATCATGGTTGTCCACGTCCCGGATGCCGAACCAGTCGGGACCCGAGAGCCACTGGGCCTCGCACTGTCCGTTCGAGGCCGATATGACGCCGCTGTCGGCCATGGCCTGGCCGGGTACCGCCCCCAGGCCCAGGGCCAGGGCCGCCGCACCGACGGCGCCGCGCCGTATCCAGCGCCCGGCCCGCTCAGAACTCCTCATGGATACCCCTCCGAAGTCGCCCATGCGATTCATGGGTGCGTACACACGCTATGTACCCCAGATGGAAACTACAGGCTGCTTTCACACCATTATGCCTGGTCACTATGGGTGCGTATGAAGCGGTCGAAATGGTCCCGCATCGATGTCAAACCAATGAGCGGAAGACGGTCATGGTGAGACCGCGCGCCAGGCTACGGAGCCACCCCGCCGGGTTCCGAGCAACGCATTGAGCTTCCCCCGCTGCGCGGGAGGTGGTGATTACCTGGTCAGGATGGGTGTGGGTGGTTCGACGGCAGCACCCCCGGCACCTACACCGTCGCCCTCACCGTGACCGACGACAAGGGCGCCACCGCGACCACCAGCCAGAACATCACCGTCGCCGGAACGCCGGAGTGCACCTCCGCAGACACCCGCCAGCTGGACCGCAACTGCGGCCGGAGCAACACCTCCGCCACCACCGGCACCTACGCGTACTTCTACCTGTACGTCCCGGCCGGCGCCACCCAGCTGAAGCTCACCAGCAGCGGCGGCACCGGCAACGCCGACCTCTACTACAACACCAGCGGCTGGGCCTACACCAACTCCTACACCGCCAAGTCCACCACCGCGGGCAACAACGAGACCCTCACCATCACCAACCCGCCTGCCGGCGCGGTCTTCGTCAGCCTGCACGCCCAGCAGGGCTTCAGCGGGGTGAACATCAAGGCCGAGTACTGATCCCCGACACCTCCGTCCGCTGAGACCCACCGCGGCCCCGCCGAGCACGCTCGGCGGGGCCGCCCGACCGCCTGTGCGCCGGCATCCGGACGGGGCGGATCGGCAACCCTCTCCACAAGCTCCACGGCGGGGTCCGCCTGTCGAGCGGGTTCTGACCCGCTTTCCTCCCGAGGAGAGTTCACTCGAACGGGGAAGCCGGAGGTCGCCGCGACGTCCGACCGCCGAGTGGCACGTCAGGGCTACGAATCGATCCTCCATGACGGTGGTGGGGACCGCCGGCCCCCGGTTCAATCCCGACCGTCGCCGGGGCCGACGGCCGGGTCGAGCGACCGCGTCGCCGCTCCCCCGCGCCCGCGGCCCCGCGCCCTCCGGCCCCGCCTTCGGTCAGATCCCCGCGTAGGAGTGCTTACCGGTGACGAAGATATTCACGCCGTAGTAGTTGAACAGCCAGCAGGCGAAGGCGGCGAGCGCCAGGTACGCGGCCTTGCGGCCCTTCCAGCCGGCGGTGGCGCGGGCGTGCAGGTAGGCCGCGTAGGCCACCCAGGTGATGAACGACCAGGTCTCCTTCGGGTCCCACTCCCAGTACTTGCCCCAGGCGGCCTCGGCCCAGATCGCACCCGCGATGATGGTGAAGGTCCACAGCGGGAAGACCAGTGCGTTGATCCGGTAGGCCGTCTTGTCGAGCGTGGCGGAGGCGGGAAGACGCTGCCAGACCGAGGCCGGGGTGCGCAGCGGGCCGGTGGTCAGACCGGCGGCCGCCCGGCGGTCGTAGGCGTCCTTGCCCAGGTACAGGACCGTGGTGGCGAAGCCCGCGTACAGCGCGCCGCCCGCGAGGATCGCGCAGGCGACGTGGATCCCCAACCAGTACGACCGCAGCGCCGGCTGGAGCTGGTCGGAGGAGGTGTAGAGGATGCCCACCGCCACGGCCAGGGTCACCAGCGCCGCGACCACGACGGGCAGGCCGAGCCACCGGACGTTCTTCTTGGCAGCCAGTAGCCCCAGGTAGGCGAGGACCATGGCGAGGGCGAAGGAGCAGGAGAACTCGTACATGTTGCCCCACGGCCAGCGCATCACCGACAGGCCGCGGGAAACCACGCCGCCGGTGTGCAGCAGGGTGCCGAGGACGGTCAGCGAAACCGCGATCCGGCCCGCGAGGTCACCCCTCCTGCTGACCCCCGCCGCACCCGAGCCGTCGATCTCGACGTCGCCACGCCCACTGGTCACCACCGTGGCGCCCTCGCCGACCAGCGCGGTGCGGGTGAGCGTGGTGGTGCCGCCGCCCGCGGAGGCGACCGTGACGGCCACCTTGTGGCCCGCACCTGCGGGTTCCTTGGCGGCCGCGACCGTGTCGGCCAGCGTCGTGTGCCCGGCGGAACGGACGGCCACCGCGTCCTTGCCACCCAACGTCCACTCGAAGACGTGGGCAAGCATGGCGATCGCGTAGACGGCCATCGCCGAGTAGATCAGTTTGTTGGACAGGTCGGCCACCTGTGGGTCAACCGAGGCGAAATTCACCGTCTACTCCTTGGAGTTGGGACTGTCCGAGGCTTCGTCGCGCATGCGGCAGCGGGTGGTCCCGGACATGTGAGAGTTTCGCATGCAACTCCGCGAGGACTTCGGCGGGTCCGGTGTCGAGTGCCGAAAACCTGCTCTGACCTGTCGTCATATGTTCAGAAGAGCAATCGTGATGGCACTCCGGAGATGACGGGGACCCGGCCGGGCGAGTGACTGACGTCCACTCACCCGACCGGGCGCCTCACCGGCCGGTCCACCGGGGGCGGTCGCTTCTCCACGAAGGCGAGCGGCCCCTCCTGCGCGTCTGCGCTGTGCATCCGCTTCTCCTCCCACACGAAGCGGGTGCGGAACGCCTCTTGAAGCGGCATCGTCTGGGACGCCGCCGCGGCCTCCTTGATCGCCCGAACGGACAGCGCCGCCGAGGAACGGGCGACGACCGGACTCTTCGGCCCCACCGTGCTCCACCACTGCTCGGCGCCGTCCTGACCCGCCGGCCCGCACCGACGGTCGTCCGGGCACCATGACGGCTGGGTGACCACCCCTGGTCACCCAGCCGCCGGCACTCCGGTGAACGGGTCCCGGAGCACGGAGTCGGCAGCGCTGGAGATCTCGATGGTGACGCCCGCGCCGGCGAGGACACCGGTGACGCCGACCACCGAACCGGTCTCCGCGTCCTGGATCCACAGGGCGTCGTTCCTCTTGCCGTTCCAGGTCGCCGTTCACAAGCCCACGAGACTCGATCGCGGCGACACCGACCTCGGTACTGGGCCGTGTATCGGGTTGCGATCGATCCGAGGGAGTTTCCCCGTGGCGGCACCGGATCCGGTAGGCCTTCGCCTATGACGCGCGCCTAACTTCCCGATGCCGAGTGTGAGTTCATAGGGCCGTATCTGCCGATCGGCAAATGCGGCCCCTACCCGGAGCGACTGCGTCAGCAGTTCGAAGGCGTGATCCGGCGGTTCAGCACAGGCGGGCAGTAGCGGGAGATGCCCCAGATCGAGAGGAACGTCGAGGCGTCCGACGCCGCCACCGGATCCGACTGAAGGAGGCACTGCCGGGACGCTCGAGGGTGGGCGGACCAGCAAGATCCACCTGGCCGGCGACCGCAAGGGCCGGCCGCCGGCCTTCGTCCTGCCCGCGGGGCAGGCCTCCGACAACCACCCCCAGCACGCTGGCCTGGAGCTTCAACCTCTCCTCGGCAACACCTACATCGACCACGGCGGCGTCCACGGACTGAGCACCGACGGCCTGCGGACCGACGGCTCGATTTCCGGCCTGCCCTCCGTCCCCGAGAAGGCCCGACAGCTGACGGTGCGGATGGTATTCCTCCAGGGGCCACCGCTCCTGCGCCCTCAACCGAACTGCGACAGTGCGAGGTTGAGTTCGAGGACGTTCACCCGGGGCTCGCCGAGGAAGCCGAGGACACGGCCGGTCACGTATCCGTCGACCAGTCGGCGGACCACCTGTGGATCCAGGCCGCGGGCCCGGGCGACCCGGTCCACCTGCTCGTGGGCGTAGCCGGGCGAGATGTGCGGGTCGAGGCCCGAACCGCTCGCGGTCAGTGCGTCGGGGGGTACGGCGGCCGGGTCCACCCCGTCGAAGGCGGCGACGGCGGCTCGGCGGTCGTCGACGGACCCGGTCAGCGCGGAGCTGTTCGGGCCCAGGTTGCTCGCGCCCGAGGCGGTCGGGTCGTAACCGCCGGCGGACGGTCGCGGCTGGAACCACTTCGGGTCGGGCAGCGGCCGCTCCTTCGGGTCGTCGGGGTTCTTCTTCGGCAGGTCGAAGCTCTGCCCGAGCAGGCTGGAGCCGATCACGTGGCCGTCCTGGTGCAGCCGGGAGCCGTCGGCCTGCCGGGACAGGGCCAGCTGCGCGAAGCCGGTGATCAGCAGCGGGTAGGCCAGCCCGCACAGCACGGTGAAGACCAGCAGCAGGCGAAGCGCGGTCAGGTGCGCCCTGATCAGCGGTCTGAGCACCCGCGTCAGCGCGGTCGGCACGATCGGCCTCCTTGCGGCTCAGTGCAGTCCGGGGACGAACTGGACGGCGAGGTCGATGAGCTTGATACCGAGGAACGGCAGGATCAGCCCGCCCACCCCGTAGCGGCCGAGGTTGCGGCGCAGCAGCGCGGAGGCCGAGGAGGGGCGGTAGCGCACGCCGCGCAGGGCGAGCGGGATCAGTGCGACGATGATCAGCGCGTTGAAGACGATCGCCGAGGTGATCGCCGAGGTCGGGCTGTGCAGGGCCATGATGTTCAGGTGCCTCAGCCCGGGGTACACGCCCGCGAACATCGCGGGGATGATCGCGAAGTACTTGGCGACGTCGTTGGCGATCGAGAAGGTGGTCAGGGCGCCGCGGGTGATCAGCAGTTGTTTGCCGATCTCGACGATCGCGATCAGTTTGGTGGGATTGGAGTCGAGGTCGACCATGTTGCCGGCCTCCTTGGCGGCCGAGGTGCCGGTGTTCATCGCCACGCCGACGTCGGCCTGGGCGAGGGCGGGGGCGTCGTTGGTGCCGTCGCCGGTCATCGCGACCAGCTTGCCGCCGGCCTGTTCGCGTCGGATCAGGGCCATCTTGTCCTCGGGGGTGGCCTCGGCGAGGAAGTCGTCGACCCCGGACTCGGTGGCGATGGCGCGTGCGGTGAGCGGGTTGTCGCCGGTGATCATGACGGTGCGGATGCCCATCCGGCGCAGGTCCTCGAAGCGCTCGCGGATGCCCTGCTTCACCACGTCCTTCAGGTGGATCACGCCGAGCACCCGGGCCGGGTCGGCGCCCTGCTGGACGGCGACCACCAGGGGGGTGCCGCCGGCGGCCGCGATGCCGTCCACCAGGGGGCCGGCGTCGGGGGTGGGGTGGCCACCGTTGGCGGCCACCCAGGCGAGCACCGCGCCGGCCGCTCCCTTGCGGATGCGCCGGACGGCCGTCTCCTCGTGCAGGTCCACTCCGCTCATCCGGGTCTGCGCGGTGAACGCGATCCACCGCGCGTTCTCCAGCGCGCCCTGCTCGCGGGCGCGCAGCCCGTGGTCCTGCTTCGCGAGCACGACGATCGAGCGGCCCTCGGGCGTCTCGTCGGCCAGGCTGGAGAGTTGGGCGGCGTCCGCCAACCGGGCCGGCTCGACGCCGGCGACCGGGATGAACTCGGCGGCCTCGCGGTTGCCGAGGGTGATGGTGCCGGTCTTGTCGAGCAGCAGGGTGGAGACGTCGCCGGCGGCCTCGACGGCGCGGCCGGACATGGCCAGCACGTTGCGCTGCACCAGGCGGTCCATCCCGGCGATGCCGATCGCGGACAGCAGGGCGCCGATGGTGGTCGGGATGAGTGCCACCAGCAGGGCGACCAGGACCACGGTGCTCTGCTCGGCGCCGGCGTAGGCGGCCATCGGCTGCAGGGTGACCACGGCGAGCAGGAAGACGATGGTCAGTGAGGCCAGCAGGATGTCGAGGGCGATCTCGTTCGGGGTCTTCTGCCGCGCGGCGCCCTCGACCAGGGCGATCATCCGGTCGATGAAGGTCTCCCCGGGTTTCGAGGTGACCTTCACGACGATCCGGTCGGAGATCACCTTGGTGCCGCCGGTGACCGCCGACCGGTCACCGCCCGACTCGCGGATCACCGGGGCCGACTCGCCGGTGATCGCGGACTCGTCCACCGAGGCGACACCCTCGACCACATCGCCGTCGCCGGGAATCAACTGACCGGCCTCGACGATCACGTGATCACCGACCCGCAGTTCGGCAGCCGGGACCTCATGCTCCGGCGGTTCCCGCAGGCCGGACCGCCAGGGTGCGGCGATCCGGCGGGCCACGGTCTGCGTCCTGGTCCGCCGCAGGGTTTCCGCCTGGGCCTTCCCGCGGCCCTCCGCGACCGCTTCGGCCAGGTTGGCGAAGACCACGGTGAGCCAGAGCCAGACGGTGATCACCCAGGCGAAGACGCTGCTGTGCCGGATCGCCGAGACGGTGGTCAGCACCGCGCCGACCTCGACGACGAACATGACCGGGTGGCGGACCGTCACGCGGGGATCGAGCTTGCGCAGGGCGTCCGGCAGGGAGGCCAGCACCTGCCGGGGGTTCAGCACACCGGCGGAGACCCGGTGCGCCTCGTGCACGGGGGGCGTTCCGCCGGCCGCCGTCGTCACTGGTGCGCCCCGGTCGTCATCGAGGGGACTCCGCCGTCATCGGTGCAGCCCTTCCGCGAGCGGTCCGAGGGCCAGCGCCGGGAAGTACGTCAGCCCGACGACGATCAGCACCACACCCAGCAGCATGCCGACGAACAGCGGCCGGTGGGTGGGCAGCGTTCCGGCGGTCACCGGCACCTTGCCCTGCCGGGCCAGCGAGCCCGCCAGGGCCAGGACGAAGACCATCGGCAGCAGTCGGCCGAACAGCATGGCCAGCCCCAGGGCGGTGTTCCACCAGGTGCTGGTGGCGGTGAGCCCCGCGAAGGCCGAACCGTTGTTGTTGGCCGCCGAGGTGAAGGCGTAGAGCACTTCGGAGAAGCCGTGCGGGCCGGAGTTGAGGATGGCGGTCCGCTCCCCGTCGAGGGTGATCGCCGTGCCGGCTCCGACCAGCACCACCGCGGGGGTGGTGAGGATGTACAGCGAGGCGAACTTCATCTCCCGGCCCCCGAGCTTCTTGCCCAGGTACTCGGGTGTGCGACCGACCATGAGGCCGGCCACGAAGACGGTCACCACCGCGAGGACCAGGATCCCGTACAGCCCGGAGCCGGTGCCGCCCGGGGCGATCTCCCCGAACATCATGTCGACGAGCAGCACGCCGCCGCCGAGCGGGGTGAAGGAGTCGTGGGCGGCGTTGACCGCGCCGGTCGAGGTCAGTGTGGTGGAGGCGCCGAACAGGGTGCTGCCGGCGATGCCCAGGCGGACCTCCTTGCCCTCCATGGCCGCCCCGGCCGCACGCAGTGCCGTCCCCCGGTGCCGCCATTCGAAGTACGCCAGCAGGGCGCTCGAACCGATCCAGATCAGGGCCATCACCGCGACGACCGCGTACCCCTGGCGCCGGTCGCCCACCATGGTCCCGAAGGCCCGGGGCATCGCGAAGCCGATCACCAGGAGCAGGTAGACCTCCAGCCAGTTGGTCAGCGGATTCGGGTTCTCGAACGGGTGGGCCGAGTTGGCGTTGTAGAAGCCGCCGCCGTTGGTGCCGAGCAGCTTGACGACCTCCTGGGAGGCCACCGGCCCGCCGGGGAGCGCCTGGGTCCCGCCGCCGAGCGTGCTCACCTGGGCCGCCGCGTCCAGGTTCTGCACCATTCCCGCGGCCACGAACACCACGGCGAACAGCACCGAGACCGGCAGCAGCAGCCGGATCGTCACCCGGACGAGGTCCACCCAGAAGTTGCCCACCAGGTCGGTCCCGCTCCGCTGGAAGCCCCGGATCAGCGCGGCGACCACGGCGATGCCCACGGCGGCGGACAGGAAGTTCTGCACCGCCAGGCCGGCCATCTGCACCAGGTGGCCCAGCGTGGACTCGCCCGCGTAGTTCTGCCAGTTGGTGTTGGTGACGAAGGACACCGCGGTGTTCCAGGCGAGCGGGGCGTCCACCGCCGGGAACCCGAGGGACAGCCACAGGTGGTTCTGCAGCCGCAGGAAGGCGTACAGGAAGAGCACCGAGACCGCGGAGAACGCCAGCACCCCGCGCAGGTAGCCGGACCAGCTCTGGTCCGCGTCACCGCGGACCCCGATCACCCGGTAGATGCCGCGCTCGATCCCCAGGTGACCGCGGCCGGTCAGGACGCCCGCGAGGTAGTCGCCGAGCGGCCGGTACGACAGCACGAGGGCGGCCACCAGGGCGAGTGCCTGGAGCCAGCCCGCGAGCGCGGCATCCACCTCAGAACCGCTCGGGGAAGACCAGCGCCAGCACCAGGTACACCACCAGCACGGCGGCGACGATCAGCCCGACGGTGTTGTCCACGCTCACAACCGCTCGACCCCCTTGGCGAGCAGCGCCAGCACCGCGAACGCGACCACCGTCAGGCCGAGGTAGCCGAGATCCATCACGACACATCACCCCATGGTCACCATACGCACGCGATCGAATGCCGTGTGTCATGACGATCCTCGGTCGACGTGCCCGCCGACGGCGAGCTTTTGCTACGCCATCGGGGTCGCACACGGCGGGCGGCCCGATGGCTCGCACCCGGGCCGGAGGACCACGGGGCGCCCCGGATGTCCCCCCCTCGCGCGGGTCGGACGTGGGCGACGAACTGGTCGGCGGGCACCGCGACCCCGGCGGGGTGCGTGAAGTCCGCCGCCCGTTCCACGAGCCGGTCTCGCCGGACGCCGGGGGGACGAGGCGGTCGACGGCGCCCTCGGCCCGGGCGGCCCGGTGCCTCCGTTCCTCGGCATCACGGCGGTCGACCTGGTCATCGGGCTCCTCCCCGGCCCCGGCTGACCGGCCCCAGGGGCGTCGGCCGTCAAGGTCCCGCCAAAACAGGGACGTCCGGCGTCACGGTCGCGTCAGCGTCGGTTCCCCCGGGCACCTCGACGGCTTTCACTGGAGACCTGGGAACCGCACACCCCACGGCGAAGGAGGCCAGGACCATGACCGGTACCACGCGGGTGATCGTCGGGCTCGACGGGTCGCTGGGCAGCCTCGCAGCCCTGTACCGCGCGGTCACGGAGGCGGGCTCCCGCGGCGCCGTGCTCGTCCCCGTGGCCGTCTGGGCCCCCACCGGAGCGGACGGCCTGCGGCCGTACTCCGAACTCGAACACGCCGCCCGGCGACGGATCGACACCGCCTTCGAGCAGACCTTCGGCGGCTACCCCGCCCACCTGGTCGTCCACCCCCGGGTGGTCCGCGGCGAGCCCGGTCCCGCGCTCGTCTCCGCCGTGGGCGGCCAGGGCGACCTGCTCGTCCTCGGCACCGCCCGCCCCGGCCGCCTGCTGCCCGGCCGCCCCGGGTCGACCGCCCGCCACTGCCGCGCGCACGCCGCCTGCCGGGTCCTCACCGTCTCCCCCTCCGACCTGCTGCGCAGCCTGGAGTACGCCGCCCGCAGCGGTGCACCGCTGCCGCTCGCCGCGGGGGCTCACGCACGCTGATCCGCGCCGCCGGGCCCTGCCGCCCGCCGCAGGCCGAGGACCAGGGTCGTCCCGCCGCCCGGGGTCGGCTCGACGGTCAGTTCTCCGCCCATGGCCTCGGTGAATCCCTTGGCGACGGTGAGCCCGAGGCCGGCGCCCGCGACCCGGCCCGGGGCCCGGTGGCCGGGGTGGAACGGCTCGAAGAGCCGCTCCCGCTCCGCCGCGCCGATCCCCGGCCCCCGGTCGACCACCCGCACGTCCACCCGGCCCGCCACCACCCCGGCGTCGACCCGCACCGGCTCACCGGGCGGCGACCAGGTACGGGCGTTGGCCAGGATGTTCGCCAGTGCCCGTGTCAGCAATCCGGCGTCGGCCTCCACCCGCGGCAGGTCCTCCGGGAGGTCGAGCACCACCGTCGTCCCGCCGGGCGGCAGGCTCCCGACCGCTTGGGCCAGCACCTCCGCCAGGTCGGTCGGCCACAGCGACACCGGCACCCGCCCGGCCTGCAGACGGCTCAGATCGAGCAGATCGGCGACCATCCGCGTCAACCGGTCGGCCTCGCCGTCGATGATCGCCGAGAGGCGACGGACGTCCTCCGGCGGCCGGTCCACCTCCTCGGAGCGAAGGCTGGACGCCGAGGCCTTGATCCCCGCCAAGGGCTCGCGCAGATCGTGCGCCACGGCTTCCAGCAGGGTGGTGTGCAGGGCGTCGCTGCGGGCCAGGGCCCGCGCCGACTCCGCCTCCCCGGCCAGCCGCGCCAGTTCGCGCAGCAAGCGCAGCCGGGTCACGAACGGGCCGAGCAGCCGGGCGTTGTCCTCGCTGAGCGCGGGCCCCGCCAGCACCAGGACGGCGTCCCGGTCCAGTTCCACGGCGAACGCCGCGTCCGCCGGACTGCCCGGGAGCGGGCCGCCGGCCGCGTCCTCCGGACGCCAGCCCGTGCCGTCCTGGACCAGGATACCGACGGCGAACAGGCCGAAGGCCAGCCGCAGTTCCTCCAGCAGCTCGGGCAGCGGGTGTTCCCCGCCCCGCACCGGCTCCCCCGCGAGCCTCGCGAGGGCCTGCGCCTCCGCCCGGGCGCGGGCCGTCTGCTGGGACCGGCGGGCCAGTCCGTCGATCAGGTGGCTGACGATGCCCGCGACCGCGAGGAACACCACCAGTACGGCGACGTCCGCCGCCCGGCCGACCGCGAGGCTGTGCCGCGGCTCGGTGAAGAACCAGTCCGCCGCGAGCGCCGAGGTCGCGGTGGTGGCGGCGGCCGGGGCGAGACCGCCCAGACGCGCCGTGCCGGCCACCACGAGCAGCAGGCAGAGCAGCGCGCCGGACAGTCCGAGCGAGCCGCGCAGCGGTGAAAGGGCGCTCGCCGCCACCACCGCCCCGGCCGGCCCGAACGACCAGCCCAGCAGGCGCCGCCGGGCCGGGAGGGCCGCGGCCCGGCGCGGGCGCGGCGCACGCGGCAGTGCCAGCTGGTCCGGAGCGGGCGGCGGCAGCACCCGGACGTCGATCGGTCCGGCCAGCCGGATCACCCGGTTGATCACCGAGCCGCTCACCAGTTCCCTCAGCCGCGACCGGCCGGTCGGCCCGAGCAGGATCTGGGTCGCGCTCTCGGCCCGGGCGAAGTCCACCAGCGCCTGCGCCACGTCCTCCCCGGTGATCTCCGCGTAGGCGCCGTGCAGTTCGCGCAGCAGCTCGCGCTGCCCGGCGAGCGCGGGGGGTTCGTGCCGGACGGTCCCGCCGTCCGACCGGACGTGGACGCCGATCAGGTCGCCGTGCACCCGGGCGGCCGTCCGTGCGCCCCGCCGGATCAGGTGCTCGCCCTGCGGTGCGCCGTTCAGCGCCACCATGATCCGTTCCTTGGTCTCCCACGGCGCCCGGATGCCGTGCCGGGCCCGGTACTCGGCCAGCTCCTCCTCCACCCGGTCCGCCAGCCACAGCAGGGCCAGCTCCCGCAGCGCGCCGAGGTTGCCGGCCCGGAAGTAGTTGTCCAGCGCCACGTCGACCCGGTCCGGCGGGTAGACCTCGCCCCGCGCCATCCTCGCGCGCAGCGCCTCCGGACTGAGGTCGACCAGCTCGATCCGGTCGGCCGCGCGGACCACCTCGTCCGGGATCTGCTCGTGCTGGACGATGCCGGTGATCTGCTCGACCACGTCGTTGAGGCTCTCCAGGTGCTGGATGTTGAGCGTCGTCGCCACGTCGATCCCGGCGTCCAGCAGCTCCCGCACGTCCTGCCAGCGCTTGCCGTTCCGGCCGCCCGGCACGTTGGTGTGGGCCAGCTCGTCCACCAGGGCGAGCGCGGGCCGGCGCCGCAGCAGGCCGTCGAGGTCCAGCTCGGTCAGCTCGATGCCGCGGTACGGCGCGGGTCGGCGGGGCAGCACCGGCAGATCGCCGAGCTGCTGCTCGGTGCCGCGCCGGCCGTAGGTCTCGGCGAGGCCCACCACGACGTCCAGCCCCTCGTCCCGCAGCCGCCGTCCCTCGGCCAGCATGGCGTACGTCTTCCCGACACCGGGCGCCGCGCCCAGGAAGACCCGCAGCTTCCCCGTCACGTCCGGCTCACCACCTCCGTCAGGTCCATGCTGCTCCTGCTCGGATCGGTTGTCCCGCGACACCGGTCCGCGAGGGGTGGCCAAGGAGCGGCCGTGCACGGGGCCGGAGCCACCGCAGCGGGATGGTCCTTCCCGGACGCCGCACCCTCAGTGCTCGGCTTGCCACCGGGCTTCGAGCCTCCGGGTGCCGTCCGGAGCCACGACGGGTCGCCAGGTGGCGGTCAGCGCGCCGCCCCGGCGAGCGGGTTCACGTGACCGGGAAGGCGATCAGGGCCGGCACGATGACCACCTGCCGCACCGCCCGCACCCAGTGCGGTGGCCGGGTCCACCTGATGTCGCTCCGTCGAGCCACTCGGCTGCCGCACGGCGCTCCTCGCCACCGCGCCCTTCGGCCCCGGCGCACGCGCCGTTCGGATGCTGCACGAAAAGGCAGACCTCTCGGCCTGGTCGTATGGATGCCGTCAGGAGTCACGGAACGGACGATTTCCGAGGTCTAACATCCGTCTTCTTCGAGAAGAAAGATGCCTCCGACATGAAACCCCTGTCCCGCATGAAACGCGCCCTGGCCTATGGGGTCGCCGCGGTCGCCGTATTCTCCGGCATGACCGTGCAGGCCGAGGCCGCTCCGGCCGCCCCCGTGGACAAGACCTGCGGAACTCCGGCCGTCCCGGGCGGCGGCAACTGCATGACCTCGCTGATCGGCGCCGGCTTCGACATGATCCGGGCCATGCGCGGCGCCGCCAACGCCAACAAGCTGGACAACGCGGAGTTCACCCAGAAAACCGCATCGCAGCTGAGCCAGAAATTCCCCGGGTTCAATGTCCTGGTGTTCAAGACCGTGGGCACCGACCTGTACGACACCGAATGGTTCACGAACGAGTACAAGGCCGACATGAAGGGGGTGCTGATCGACACCACCTACAAGCTCAACCATTTCATGAACAAGGAGGAGCAGAAGGACCCCTCCGGCTACGACAAGTTCCGGATCTGGGTGTTCCAGGGCGAGTCGACCTTCCGCAACCGAGGCGACGGCGGCTACATGAACTGGGCGTTCGTCGGCAACGACGGCGACAGCGTCAAGAAGGAGCCGTGGACCTGCCGGGCGGGCACCGCGCGCCCCTACAAGTGCGACGGCGACGTGCGCACCCTGCACTTCCCCGCACGCTCCGGCTACGGCAGCAGGACCGGCAGTCTGACCCCGGACTCCAGCGCCCCGGGCTACCACGCCTGCCTGGACGTCAGCGGCAACGGCACCGCGAACGGCACCCCCGTGCAGATGTGGGAGTGCAACGGCGGCGACGCCCAGAAGTGGACCTACAACGGGTACAAGCTCCGCGCGGCCAACGGCAAGTGCCTCGACCTCCCGGACAACAGGGCCGCGAACGGGAACGGGCTCCAGATCTGGGACTGCCTGGAGATCCCCGGCCAGCGCTGGCACATGTCACCCAGCGGCGGCCTGCGCCACCTGACCGACCCGGACGACCGGTCCAAGGACGTCTGCGTCGACGACTTCAGCGGCCGGACCGCCAACGGCAGCGCCGTGGTCGCCTGGGCCTGCGGCTCCGAGGACAACCGGGACGCGCCCAACCAGAACTGGGCCTGGGGCGGCACCCCGCCGACCACCAACCCGGGCACGCCTGCCAACGGCGCCGACGTCACCCTGAAGCTCGACAACGGCCTGGGCGCCGTCCCCGTCAGCGGCTCGGCCGGCGCGTCCGTCGTCGCCGGGCTCCGGGGCGGCAACGAGTCCAAGTGGAAGCTCACGTCGGTCGGCGGCGGCCGCTACCGGATCACCAGCTCCTACGGGCTGGAACTCACCGAGAGCGGCGGCTACATGGCCGAACTCCAGCCGTGGAGCAACTCCTCGAAGCAGAAGTGGGAGCTCGTCGGCGTCGGCAACGGCCGGTACCAGATCCGGATCTCCGACGACGACTGCCTCGCCCACGACTCCGACTTCAAGCAGCTCGGCGTGTGGACCTGCAAGCGCGGCTGGCAGCAGGAGTGGGTGCTCGAATCCGCCTCCGGCGGCGTCATCGTCCCGGGTGAGCCGGGCACCCCGACGAACCCCACGAAGCCCCCGACGGGCGGCGGCGGCAGCGCCGTCCCGACCGAGCGGCCGCTGTTCCTGAAGCTCGACAACGGCCTCGGGGCCACGGCCCCCACCGAGACCGCGAGCTGGGGCGCGCCGGTCCTGGGCGGCATCCTCGGCTACAAGGGCTCCACCTGGACGATCAAGCCCCTGGGCGGCGACCGCTACCGGATCGTCAACGACCTCGGCTACAACCTCACCGAGAACCCCGAGACCTACGTCGCCGAGCAGCAGGCCTGGGGCAACACCTCCAACCAGAAGTGGCAGTTCGTCGGCGTCGGCAACGGCAAGTACCGGATCCAGATCTCCGACGACGACTGCCTCACCCACGACTCCGACCACAAGCAGCTCGGCGTCTGGACCTGCGAGGGCGGCTGGAAGCAGGAGTGGTCCCTCCAGCTCCGCTGACGCACAGCACCCGCCCCGGACCGGCCGGACCGGATCCCCGTGATCCACCGCCGGTCCGGGGCGGGCACAGCACCGGGTCCTTGCTTCGCCCTACCCCACGTGGACGCGCGGTCGGCGGGCGGGCAGTAGGGCGGTCCTGGTCACGCGGTACCAGTACAGGTTCTGCAAGGTGCATGGGGAGTGCGCAGCGGAACGGTGTGGCCGCGGGCGACAGCGAGGGCGGCGCGGTGGCAAACGAGGAGGCCCGCGCCTGGACCCGTTGAGGATCGATCCCAAGCTGATCCGCAACCGCGTCGGCTCTCGGGGGTGTTAGATCCGACGTCCTCTCGACATAGACAGGGTGGGATCCGATCTGGGGAGAGGTCTTGGGGGTAGAGGATGAGTTCCGGGCTGTGTACGGCGAGCATCACACAGCGGTCTACCGCTATGTCCGCCGGCGGGTGGCTCCGGAGGAGGCCGCGGATGTGACGGCCGAGGTCTTCACCACGGTGTGGCGGCGCTTCGGGGACCGTCCTCGTTCTGCGGTGCTGCCCTGGTTGTACGGCGTCGCGCGCAGGACCGTCGCCAACCACCTTCGGGCGCGAGAGAGCGCGCTGGCGGCGGTACGGGCTGGCGAGTCGGTGACGGTGGTCGCGGCGCGCGACGTCGGAGAGCAAGTCGCGGCCCGTGACGCCGTGCAGCGGGCGTGGTCGGGGCTGTCTCCGGCCGACCGGGAGGTGCTGGCCTTGACCGGCTGGGAAGGGCTACCGGTCCGGGACGCCGCCCGGGCCCTGGGGTGCAGTGCCGCGGTGTTCTCGATGCGGCTCCTTCGGGCGAGGAAGCGGCTACGGACGGCTCTGGATGCCTCGGAGGACGGTTCCACGCGGACGAAAGCGGCAGACACGCGGAAGGTGGGGGTGGCGCGGTGAGTACTGCGAAGCGGGTCAGGGAGATGATGGTGGCCAGTGATCCGGCTGCGGGCGAGCTACCGGACCGGGCCGAGGCCGAGGCCGCGTTGGAGATGATCCTGGGCGACGCTGCCGGACGGCAGGTTGAGGGCCCGCCGAGGCGTTCCCGGCCGCGGCGTCTGGTGCTCGGCCTGGCCGCCGCCGCGACCGTCTCGGCGGTGGCGACGGCGCTGCTCGTGCTGCCCGGGGGCAGCGGCCCCGCCGCGGCCGCCACCCCTGCACCGCTGGCGTACCACCTGACGACGGAACAGGAGTCCACCGACGCGCGCACGCAACTCCTGCAGGTCGCCCGCACCGCCCGGTCGGCCGGCGAGACACCCGTCACCCCGCTGGGGCTGCACTGGCAGCAGTGGGCGCTCAACACCCGGGACGACCGCGGGAAGGTCACCTCCCGCGTCGTCCCGTACGACTACGAGATCCTCAACGGCCCGGCCGGCCTCGTCATCAGACGGCGCAGCCTCGGCGGGTCGGACAAGACCCGCGCGGACCCCTTCCACCCCACGCTTGGAGACGTCAGCACACCGCTGGACGGCCAGGCCCTGAAGGACTGGCTGCGCAGGCGCACCCCTGGTGTCGACGGGCCGGGAGGCGCCTCGCAGGCGGTCCACGACCTGCTCACCGCCCGAGCCCTGACCGGCGGCCAGCGCGCCGCGGTGCTGGAGCTGATCGCCTCCCTGCCGGGCCTCGAGCTCACCGGGACCGTGACCGACCGGGCCGGGCGGGTGGGCGTCGCGTACTCCGCGAGCTCGAAGGAGAGCGGCCTGCCCACCCGCTACACCTTCATCATCGACCCGGGCACCGGCCGGGTCCTGGCCCAGGAAGCAACCCTCACCGAGACCGCCGGCATGCTCAACGTCCCCATCCCCTCGGTGACCAGCTACAACGTCTACCTCGGCAATTCCGGCTGACCACGCGAACGCACCGGGTGCCAGGGCGAGGGGGTCGCATTCCAGCGCCGCGCGGCCGATGCTGACCAGGAGGGCGAGAACTGCTTCACGATCCGGCGTCTTCGCGTCGTCGGCGAGCGCGAACAGGAACGGCAGGCTCGCCGCAGTACAGACATAGACGTCGCCCTGGTGGTGGGCCGCATTGTAGAAGCTGCTGAATGCCATCTTCCGGACGTCGGCATCAGGCGAGGCCATCTGCTCCAGCCACCGCGGGACCTCCACGGCCGGACCGTAGGCGTGGCCCATCGACGACCAGTCGACATCCGCAAGGTGTTCGTTGATCATGAACCGCACCATGGCACAGGTCACTGACAAGGCCGCGGTTGGCCGTATCCCGCCCGGCGGCCTCGTCAGCCAGCAGGGCCCGCGCGATCGCGGCGGGTTCCCAGCAATGGGCCTTCGCGGTCGGGACGATCTCGACCATCGCCCGTCGGATGTGAGGCAGTTTCAGGCGACGGGTCAGCGCCATCGCCTCGTCGACCGCCTCGTCGAACGCGGCGCCGGAGGCCGCCGCGACGGCCGAGGTCAGTGCGGCCAGTCAGGGTCGGACCGGTGCAGGGGACGGAGTCGTGGTCATGGGGCGTGCCCTACGTGTCGGAGCAGTTGGACAGGTTGTGGTCATGGAGGAGATGGGTGACGAGAACGTGCGGGCAACCTTCAAGCAGCCGGCTCGGCGGGTCGGTGACGAGCCCGCCGCTGCGGGTCAGCCGGCCGCCGCCGTGCTGGCCCTCACCTCAACCGGGTCCTCCCCGCACGCGCGGGGGTCGGCCATTTTGTACGAAGCGGCGGGGACCGTGAAGGTCCTCCCCCAGGCTGCTCCCGTCCGGTCGTGGGTGCGGCTATCGTGGCGGGCATGACGTATCGCGTGCAGTACACCGTCGAGGCGAAGGCGACGATCGATGCCCTGCCCGCCGAACGTCGTGACCTCCTGGAGCGCGCGCTGGGTGTTCTCTCCCGCGATCCACCACAAGACCGCGACGGCGCCGATCGGTCTCGACGAGCACCTGCGCAAGGCCTACGCCGCCCCCGGGGGTCGTGGTCGAGTTCATGGTCGCCGACCACGTCCTGGTCGTCGTCGTCCTCCAGATCTTCGACGAGCTCCAGTACCTGATCGACGAAACCGACGCCCGCTGACCACAGGCACGCACAGGTCAGTCGGCCAGCACGGAACCCCAAGGGCCACCAGGCCGTCCTCTCCGCAAACGCGGAAGCCGTCGAGGGGACGATGTGGGCGGAGGGTGCCAACGGACAAGCTCAAGATCCCTCTCAACGGACATTTCGCATTCCTTCCGGCGGACAGCTGCTCCCGGGACGGCATGACGTATCGTCACCCGCGCGGGTCTGTCGCTAGCCTCCGGTGTCGACGTGGAGAAGACCGACCGACCAAGGGCGTCGGAGACACCTTCCGCTGACGAAGCGCGCGGCACCTGGGCCGACGAGGAACTGTCCAGACGCAGACGACGTCACTGTGACTGAGGCAGTATGGACAGCGAGGACAGTGAATGAAGCGGTTCGCGAAAAGCGTGATAGGACAGTTCACCATCGCAGCGACCGCCTGTGTGGCGCTCTTCGCCCTCCTATGGACGCTCGAGGGCTGGGTGCTGGGTGAACTCGTCGACGGAATGCCTCCCCTCCAGAAGTAGCTCTTCTCCAGGACACTGGCCGACCGGGCTCTCGGATGAGGTTCTGTGTAGGTCGTTTCATCGTGTGTGGTCGCCTGGTGCGTAGTTCTTCCAGGTTCCGCCTGCCTCGGCGGTGACGGCCTCGGTGCGGACGGTGTGGTAGCCGAGCATCCCGGCGACCACGGATGGCTGTGCCTGCAGGACCAGTTGCCGCAGCGCGGCGGTGCGGCCGTGCGGTGCGGGGATGCCTGCGGCGGTGATCCGCCTTCCGACCGTCGTGGGGGCCATGGGCTGTCCGGCCCGGCGGCCAGGGAAGAGACAGTCGCTGGCTGGCATGATTCCGCCAAGCCGATTCGGCCGTCCGACACGGGCATAGTCCTGCAGCAGGCCGGCGAAGGGCTCGGGGACTGGGGTGGGTGGCTCACCAAGCCCGATCCAGATGCCGCCTGGAGATGCCGGTCAGCACCCGGTGGCAGAGGGCCGTGCGGTTCACCTTGATCGTCACGCCGTCAGATCATGCCGCCGACAACAGCACCGGTCACATCGACGCCGCTATCACTCACCAGCTCGTAACCGATCGTTTCAGAATGCCGTCCGGAGCCGTCGTAGGCAGATGATGCTGCAGGCGAGTTCGGACCGTGCCCAGCCCGGAACCGTGGGCAACACCGCGTCGGGCGATCAGCGGCTTGACGCCGCGCTCCCGCAGCAAGCGGCGGTACTTGTCGAAGTCGTAGCCGCGGTCGGCGTACAGGCGCCGGGACTTGCGGCGAGGGCGTCTATGCAGGCCCCGGATCGGAGGGACAGCATCCAGCAGCGGCAGGAGCTGGGTGACTCATGGCGGTTGCCGCCGGTGAGCGTGACGGCGAGCGGGGGTTCCGTGGCGGTCGACGATCAGGTGGTGCTTGGACCCAGGGCGGGCGCGGTCGACAGGCGAGGGGCCGACATGCTCCTTCCTTTGAGGGCCCGGACGTGTGAGCCGTCCACGGCACAGTCGCCCAGGTCCAGCAGGTCTCTGCGCGGCGCAGTTCGGTCAGCAGGGCGGAGAGCGGCCGAGGCCGGACGCCGGCCTCGGTCCAGTCCCGCAGCCGGCGCCAGGCCGTGGCGCCGGAGCAGTCCACGGTCTCGGTGGGCACGTCGCGCGAGGCAACAGGTTCGCAGTACGTACATGACGCCCGCGAGGGCAGCCCTGTCCGGGACACGGAGTCGCCCGGGATGGCGGTAGCACCGCTCGGGAGCGGGTGGCAGCAGCGGAGCCACCCGCTCCCACGAGTCGTCCGGAGCAAGATCAGAACGCCCCGGACACCCTGCCGACCAAGATCGTCGAGCGCAAGACTCACAGCTCAACTCATTCTGAGAGGGACGTCTGTAGGGTGATGTCCGTTTTGAGGTGAGGTCGAGAAGCGGTCATTTGGTGGGCCGGGCCGAGTCGCTGCCGGGGGCGCCCAGGTGGAAACGACGCAGTGCAAAATCGCGTGAGTATGTGGGGCTGCATCTGCAAGACTGCTCCGGCGTGAGCACTTCGAACTCCCTTCCGAGATTCTGCGAACCCCTGATCTGCTGAACGCCTACCAGGCGGTCCAGCGCCTGCTGAATCTTGCAATCCCCATGGACAAGTTCCAGGTCAGCGCGGAGGCGCAAGCACTGACGCTGACAGAGGCACAGCACATGATTACCGCCTTCCCGAAGGCCACGGTCAGCCCTGACGACCCCTACCGGCCCGAGTCCAACGATGAGGTCCGACACATGATCGCGGCAGGGGACCCGCGGGTGGTGGCACTGCTCCCTGTCACGCTCCACCTTGAGAGTCAGCCGGTTGGGTCGGTCGAGGGGAAATTCTTCAGCGTGATCGGCTCCGGGCCGGCTTCGATCGACTGGGACTTCTTCAGCTGGCCGGCCGCTCCGGAACTCGGCCTGGCGGTCCGTAACAAGGACGCTTATGTCCAGATCGCAATCAACAGTCGGGACGTGTACCAGGACACGCCCGCGACGGATCACACGGTCTTCATCCACTTCCGGGAGGGTGACGTGGCGCGTGCCGAATGGCTGGCCCAGCAGGTTGGGCTGCAGCCGATCGGACCGGTGGAGTACGGCTGGTAGCTGCCGGTGATGCCCTGGCCCCGGAGGTCGTGGCGGCTTCGCCCGGCTACTGCTTCCTGGAAAAGCTGCCGGTGTCGGCCTCCGCGAGGGCGTCGAGTTTGACAAGGCGTTTCAGCTTGGCGCGGGTACCTTCGATGTTCTTCGGCAGTGGTTCGTGGTCGAGGGCTTCACAGACATCACGGACCCGAAGTAGGCCGGTAGCCTCGTTGAAGACGGCGAGGATGCGGGGATAGTCCGGGTGCTCGGGCGGGGTGGTCTGGACCGGGAGACAGACTGTCCTCTGAAACGATCAGTAAGGGCGGCGGGGCCCGAACCGCTCTACGGGACCGGCACCCCCTGGCGCCAGAAGGTCGGCCACGGGCAGAGGATTGGGAAAGTCCTGAGCACTATTTGGGCCTGCCATGTCCTCGCCTACGAGATACCGGTAGAGCCACTCCGCAAACCCCATGTCATATTGATAGAACTCGAGGTCGTCCCCCACGAAGACGACGATCTGCCAGCGCCCCCTCAATTGATCATTGAGGAGGAAGACCTCTTCCCCGTGCGCAGTGCCGGACACCGGAATCAAACCATCAGGGCCACCGAACCCGAGGGCGCGCGAAAAACCCGGGAAGTTGTCAAGCGAAAACGAGCATGCCCGATAGGCAGCCACCGTCTCGCGAATATGCGATCCGAGATTATAGTTCACCGTCCCCGGATTCGAAATCCGAATCGACCAGCCAAGTCGGATCGGCGCATACCACTCCGTGAGGACCTTGAGATCTTCCGGAAGCATCACGCCGAGCTCCCCTTCCAATTCTCGCCAGCTCGCAGCCGCCACGCCCGGACCGCCCGCCGGGCCAATGACTGCACGCAGTTTCTCTAGATAATCCACTTCAACCCCCGGTTTCAAGGACCATATTGCAGGCAATTGCGGGCATCAATCGCAGCCTCGCCGCCCGGAGAATGCCTAATGATGCAATGCTCTTATATTTTATCCTCAAGAATTACTTAGATTGAACTCGTGATGTCGGGGTAGCTCCGGCGCAGGAACCGTAGCAGCCTGACGTGCCCGCTCCAATTTGCGGGTGTCCGAAGCTCGCTGTCGCAGACTCACTCCGCCCGATCGAGGCTGTCCTCAAGCAGGGCATCGTGCAGCCAGCGGAAGGCGAGTGGCCAGGTGAGCCTGGCCGCTCCGCGCATGGTCATCGCAAGCGTGTGCCGCAGCACCGCGCTACCGTGGCGGGCGGGCGGCTGTGGCGGCACTTGAGCTTGCGGCTGACGATCTCGAGGCTGCGGGATCGTCGCCCGGATCCCGCGCCTGCGCAGGTGCTCGCGGATGGCCCGCGAGAAGTGGGCCCGGTCCGCCGGAACCACGACGGGCCGGGTGAGCGGCCGACCGACCGGCACGTCCGCCCGGATGGGGTTCGCTCCTGCCGTGCCCCGGTCCTGCCGGGCTGTCCCGCTCGTCGGGGGGCAAGGGCCTGCTGCTCCCCGGCCGTCTGCCGGGCCGGAGTCGCGCCTGTTCATGGTGGCCGCCGTCCGGGCCCGCAGCGGCACGGGCGGGGGAGGTGACGGTCGGAACGGACTGCTGGCTCCGTCTTCCTGCCCGAACCGGCGGCCACGGGGGCGACTGCCTCGCGGCCGCCGGGGCAGGCAAATCGTTTGTTTTCCAGGGGATCCCAACCAAATCGCGGCACGGTCGCGATGCTTCAACTCCGGTGTCTCCAGGCCCGGTTAAGGTCGGTTCAGTCCCACGGGACCAGACGTCGGACGGCCGTCGTGCGGCGCCCCGTGGACCTGCCCGATTGGACCGGTGTGAAGTGAATCGAACGTATCACCGCTCGTTGGACCGTCCGTCGACCACAACCGTCCGGGGCCGGATGGCCTCGGCGGCGAGCGCCGCTGCGGTATTGGCATGCGTCCTCACCGGCGTCGCCGTCGGCGTGGCCGGCGGCTCGCCGACCGTTGCTGTGGCGGCGGTCCCGGCGCCCACTGTCGACATGGGCCCCGTCTGGCCCGAGGCGCACGCGGGGTCCGGTGCCACCACCAAGGCTCCCAGTCCCAGCGTCACCAGGCCCGGCACCCCCGCTACCTCCAAGCCCACCGTCCTCCCCACCACCCCACGCCCCGTGGCCCCCGCCGCGGTGCCCGCACCCGACGCGGAGGCGCCTCTGCCCGCTCCCGCAGTCCGGCCCCTCGCGGCCGGGTGAGCAGCCGGGTTCCGTCCGGGCGAACATGTGCGGAGCCAGGCGACGAGGGCTGCTGCGGTGACGGTGCCGAACCAGGCCTATCCGCGTTCGTCGTGTCGGTTGACGACGGCTCCGGCGTGGTTGGGTAGCCGGGCCACGTTGCCGTGGCCCGGTCCCCTCAGAATCGGGCGTGCCTGTGTTCTCCCCACACACGCGGAGGTCAGCCGCAGTGCATCCGCTGGGTGACGGGCGAGGCGCGGTCCTCCCCGCACCCGCGGGGGTCAGCCGCCCGAATCGGAGACGCAGGTCGAGGGCGAGGCGTCCTCCCCGTCGGCGCGGGGGTCAGTCGACGCGCGGCTGCACGCTGGTCGTCTGACCCGCCCCCGGACCGGGCCGGGACGTGATCACGATTCGGTTCCGGCGCCCACGTGGCCGAGCGTCGGCTGGGATCCTCGCCGTCATGGACGAGACCACCGCCACGCCGCCGCCTGTTCCTACCGCCATGCCAACCGCGGTAGTAGTCGAGCAGTCGGCCGCGCCGAGCGTGCGGGTACCGGTGTGGTTGTTCGCCGGTGTGGTCGGCATGGCCGTCGGTGCCGGTTCGGTGGGCTTGGTGTGGGGGCTGTCCCCCGGCGGGTCGGCCGGCCCGAGCACAGCGGCGACGCCTGCGCCGTCGAAGAGCGAGACGTTCATCCTCGCCGGGAAGATGACACTCAAGGATGGCGGCGCGGCCACTGCTGCGGAATGCGGGGGCCAGGGCGGCTACGACGACATCGGTCAGGGAACCCCGGTGACAGTGTTCAACGAGAACGGCAAGGTACTCGCAAAGGGCGCGCTCGGAGCCGGGAAGGGGAAAGGCCTGGACGGCTGCGTCTTCACGCTCAGGGTCGAGGAAGTACCGATCGGCCCGCAGTTCTACCAGGTGGAGGTCAGCCACCGGGGAAAGATCACCCTGCCGAAGGCGGAAGCGGAACTCGGCCTGATGAACGTCGAACTGGGCTGAGCACGGGCCGACCCAGGGCACGACCACGACTTCCGAACCACCAACCGAACACCCTCCAAGGTGCCCAGAAACACGAAGCCGAGGCAACAGAGCGCACACAGTGTCGCAGGCGCCTGCCACGATTAGGAGTCTGTGATCGGGTGACCTGTATCGGAGCCCGTACATTGCTGCTGGTTTCTGTGGGTGTCGGTCAGGATCGGACTCAGGGGACCTTTCGTGTTGCCGAGTCGGGATCGATGCCTCGGCTCCGTAGCCGCGCGCCGACACGCTCCCACCGCTCAGCGGGAAGGCTCCACCCGATCACCGATCCGGTGTCGCTCGCGGAGAAGGAGACTCCCGACCCGGCCGGGCCCCAGATCTCTGCGGAGATGGTGTGCGGCACGAGGGTGATGAACCATTCGCGCTGCCGTTCGTCCGTCAGATCCACGACGACAGCGCTCTCCCCCTCCCGGGCCCTCGTCGCATCGGCGATCGCGGTGAGGGCGAACTGGGCGCCCGAAGGCCAGGGGAGGTCAGAAATCAGATCGATGTCGATCGAAGCCGCACCAGGTGCGACTTCCAGAATCACCTCCTCAACCACCGTCCGCCGTGTCCCCGGAGTGACCCCGTCCAGGAGGAGGAAGTCAAGCGGTCTTGGATTCTGATCATTGCGGCCCCTGCGGCGCAATTCGAAGGCGGTGAGTGAGTGCGCGAGTGAGTGTTCGGCGGACATCGGTCTGCTCCTCCGGTGAGGTTCTGTGTAGGTCGTTTCATCGTGCGTGGTCGCCTGGTACGTAGTTCTTCCAGGTTTCGCCTGCCTCGGCGGTGACGGCCTCGGTGCAGACGGTGTGGTAGCCGAGCATCCCGGCGACCACGGATGGCTGTGCCTGCAGGACCAGTTGCCGCAGCGCGGCGGTGCGGCCGTGCGGTGCGGGGATGCCTGCGACGGTGATCCGCCTTCCGACCGTCGTGGGGGCCATGGGCTGTCCGGCCCGGCGGCCAGGGAAGAGACAGTCGCTGGCTGGCATGATTCCGCCAAGCCGATTCGGCCGCCCGACACGGGCATAGTCCCGCAGCAGGCCGGCGAAGGGCTCGGGGACTGGGGTGGGTGGCTCACCAAGCCCGAGCAGGGATCTGGTCGCCGTCGGCGATGACGTTGTGGACGGTCAGCCGGACCAGGTGCCGAATCGGCTGGGCGGAAGGCCCGGCGGGGCATCGCCTCCCGCTGCGGCAACCCCCAGCGAGCGACCTCGCCGGCCTCCACCTCCGGGGCGCGATGATCTGGATCAAAGACCTCACCAGTACCACCCATTGATCACAACCAAATAATCGGGCAGCCGCCCGCTGGTCGGGGCTGAGGCCTTCGGGTTCAGTGGGTGATTTGTCCGGTGATGGGCATTCTCTTGGCAGCATGCGGACCAGGTCATTCGGGGTTCCCGAGTTGTTCCGCCACACGCAGCGCCAACAAGGCTGCGAGCGTCACCCCGGGATGTGCGGCCAGTGCGACGACCCCGGGAGCACTCGCCAGCGGTACGCACAGCACGCCATCGCCTGCCGGGATCGGGCGGAGGCCTGTGGTCACGCTCCCCAGCACCGGCTCCCGGGGGAGTCCGAACGCCTCTCTCACGGCACTCAGAGACGCGCGCGCCCGCGCCCGCCTCGCCGTCGACCAACGCGCCCGGGACCACGTCCTCGGCGCCGACGAAGCCGTGGCGGGCGGACGGCCGGATCTCGAACGCCGGCGTGGACACCACCCGATCCAGGCGTAGTTCCGGCGCGGAGAAGGTGAAGCGCGCTGCCGGGACATCGGGGACTTCGATGTGCTCGCCGAACTGCTCCGCGAGGGCAGGCAGGCCCGTCCCGCAGGCGAGTACGACCCGATCGACGACGAGAGCCACCCCGGTGCTCCTCAGCTCGTAGCCGCCCGCCCGCCGCGCCCGGACGCGATCCACCTGAGCGGCGACGACGGTCGCTCCGCCGGCCCGAGCGCGGGAGAGGAACGCACGGCGCAGGTCGTCCGGCTCGACCATGCCCTCGTCGCTCGCGTGGGCGACGACCGGCGGCGGCACCCGCAGGCCGGGGAGGATCTGCCGCAGAGCCTCCGCCTCGACGATCACGACGCCAGAACCCGATTGCTCGGCGAATCGAGCCGTCGCAGCCGCTGTCGACGCCCAACTCACGGCGCCGTTCCAGGTGATGAGGCCGCGCAACGGCGTCGTGACGCTGCGCAGCGCGCTGCGCGATCGGGAGAGATCGCCCCGATCGCGCACGACCGGCGGCTCCGCGGCAGACCCGTGCGCATTGAGCCAGCCGAACGCCACATCCGTCACAGGCAGCCGCGACTCCTCCGCCGTACAGATCACGACGGACAGGCCTCGGCGTACGAGTTCGTCCGCCACCGCCGCCCCCAGCACACCCGAGCCGACCACGGCGACGCGCAACACGCTCTCCCGAACCATCTACCCATCTCCTTCTCCTCGGTGATCGTCACTGAGCGTCTTCGGGTTCGCCACTCCGGGGTGACGCCATGGCCCTCGCTTGAGTCCTGGAAGCTGTTCGGCTGGGCCCGCCGGGCACGGTGGCTTGTCTGTGAAAGTCGCGGGCGGGCAGTTCGCTGAGGGGCCGACCCTGCGCTTCGGGGCGGAAGGCGATCGTGGGGAGGGATGGAACACGCGCTCGAAGTACCATCCCTGCAAGGTTCTCCGGCCGGTACTTCTCAACCTCCGCAGTGGCGTAGTCGGACGGAGACATCCCTGCAGAGAGGGCAGAGGGCGATGAGTGTGGCTGAGAGTTGGTCGCGTGTGATGAGTCTTCTTCGGGAGCACGCGCCGGCCGATCACGCGGATCTGCCGGGGCCCGCTACGGAGCAGATGCTCGCGGCAGCCGAAGAGCGGATGGGGATCTCCCTGCATGTGGACCTGCGGACGTGGCTGCTGCAGAACAATCCGGACCTGCCGGTGGAAGACGTCGACGACGACGTGATGTGCTGCGGCTTCGACGGGTTCCCCGACGAGGGAAGCTTCTTTCTGGGTATCCGGGCAATGGAGAGGCTTTACGCGAACCGCTCGACGTCCTGTGGATTCGACCCTCCGGACCAGCCGGACTACCCGTTCTGGCGTAACGAGTGGATCCCGTTCCTGTCCGACCAGGACGGCTGGAGGGGAAAGTTCATCGATGTGCGGGACGGGCGTGTCGGCAGCTGGTTCGTGGGTGAGATCACGGTCACGGGCGAGTACGCGTCGATGGCCCAGTACTTCGACTCCGTGGCAGAGACGCTGACGAGGATCGCTGATGGAAGCTCCCCGGTCTGTCGGTTCACCGAAGGCCGACTTGCCTGGTCGTGAGACGGTCCTCAACCGGATGTCGGCCATTGCCAGGCCGCCCTCACCTTGGAACGACAATGAGCCTCGTCGGCGTTGACGTTCCAGCGTGAGGACGGCTGCGGCGATGACGGTCATCCGGTTGGGGCTGCAGCGGGCCCGGCGGAGGATCTGCCAGGACCTGAGTCGCGCGATGCTTCGTTCGACCGGTACTCGTGCCGCTGACAAGGCTCGGTTGATCGTCCGCCGGGTCGTGGTGAGGTCCAGGCCGGGAAGCCGTCTGATGGGTGTGGTCACCCAGGAGCCGGCCCCGATGCAGGCGCGGTCGGCGAGCACGGGGACGCCCTGGCGTTCGCAGATCCGGATGATGCGGTGGGCACGGGCCGCGGTCGGGTCGTGGGTGCGGCCGGGCAGCGCGGGTGAGATCCACAGCAGCTTGCCGGTGGGATCGGCCACGACCTGCACGTTCACGCCGTGATGGCGGTGCTTCTGGGCGAAGTCGGCCCGACTGTCGCCGACCCGGTCGCACTCGGCGAGCGTCCCGTCGAGCAGGACGTACTCCGGGTCGGTCTCGCGCAGGACCCGCAGGAGGCCGGGTGCTTGGCGGGACAGGTTCCCGACAACGGCCGTGACGTAGGTGTGGGCGGTCCCGACGGCTATGCCGAAGCCGGCGGCGATCTGTGCGAGCGTGTCGTGCCGGCGCAGGTACACCAGGCCGACGAGAGCGCTCTGGTGAGGCGGTAGTTTGCAGCGTCGGTCACCCTCACGGGTGACGATGAGCATGGATACCCACTCGACCAGAGCGTGCGGCAAGTCGAATGCGGCAGGACGGGGAACCAGCGAGGCACCTGCGCTGATGAATTGAGACGTCGAGCACATCTCTCAACGGCACGGGAGCCTCGTGTGTTACGGGACGCTGGCCCGTCACCCGATCCATACCGTTCGTCGTGGGCCGTTCCGGTCATTCGTAGGATCGGGGCACCCAGGGGTGCTGGGTATGGCTGTCACCCGACCGCCGA
>NZ_JBHVRK010000049.1:0-25235 GCF_042885845.1 Kitasatospora sp. NPDC058032
GTGTTCTGTGACCTGACGAACGTCACCCAGCACACCGTCAACTCGGTGACGGCCACCTTCCCCGGCCCGAACGGCCCGATCACCACGCCGCCGTCCGAGGCGACGGTGGATGTGACGCCGCCGGTTGTTCCGTCGGTGAGTATCAACAAGGAGGTCTGCACCTCGACCAACGCGGCTGACTGCGCGGCCGGTGGCCCGGGTCCGTGGGCGAAGAGCACCACGATTCCTTCTGGCAACACGGCGTACTGGCGGATCACGGTGACGAACACGGGCACGGTCCCGGTCACCGGGATCACGCTGTCGGACAGCGTCTCGCCGTCCTGCGTGAGCGCTGCCGGCACGTTCGACCTGGCGGTCGGTGGGTCGCGTCAGGTGTTCTGCAGCCTGGCGAACGTCACCCAGCACACCGTGAACACGGTGACGGCCTCGTTCCCCGGCCCTGACGGGGAGACGATCACCACGCCGCCGTCCGACGCGACGGTGGATGTGACGCCGCCGGTTGTTCCGTCGGTGAGTATCAACAAGGAGGTCTGCACCTCGACGAACGCGGCTGACTGTGTCGAGGGTGGTGCGGGTCCGTGGGCGAAGAGCACCACGATTCCGTCCGGGAACACGGCGTACTGGCGGATCACCGTGACCAACACGGGCACGGTCCCGGTCACGGGGATCACGCTGGCGGACAGTGTTTCGCCGTCGTGTGTGACCGCTGCCGGGTCGTTCGACCTCGCGGTGGGTGCTTCTCACCAGGTGTTCTGTGACCTGGCGAACGTCACCCAGCACACCGTGAACACGGTGACGGCGACCTTCCCGGGTCCGAGTGGCCCGATCACCACGCCGCCGTCCGAGGCGACGGTGGATGTGACGCCGCCGGTTGTTCCGTCGGTGAGTATCAACAAGGAGGTCTGCACCTCGACCAACGCCGCTGACTGCGCGGCCGGTGGTCCGGGTCCGTGGGCGAAGAGCACCACGGTGCCCTCCGGCAACACCGCGTACTGGCGGATCACGGTGACGAACACGGGCACGGTCCCGGTCACCGGGATCACGCTGTCGGACAGCGTTTCGCCGTCCTGCGTGAGCGCTGCCGGGACGTTCGACCTGGCGGTCGGTGGGTCGCGTCAGGTGTTCTGCAGCCTGGCGAACGTCACCCAGCACACCGTGAACACGGTGACGGCCTCGTTCCCCGGCCCCGATGGGGAGACGATCACCACGCCGCCGTCCGACGCGACGGTCGACGTGACGACGCCGGGTACCCCGTCGATGACCATCAACAAGGAGGTCTGCCTCCCCGAGAAGGACCGCGACTGCGGCCAGGGCGGGTCCGGGCCGTGGGGCAAGGAGGCGACCCTGCACAAGGGCGATGCCTCCGAGGACCCCTGCCTCCCGGACCAGTGCGTGGCGCACTGGCGGATCACGGTGACCAACACCGGCCCGACGGACATCACCGGCATCACGCTGAGCGACCCGCAGGAAGTCTCCTGCGAGACGGCGGCCGGGACGTTCAACCTGGCTCCGGGGCAGACCGTGATGTTCTACTGCTCCAGCCTGATCACCGAGGACTTCACCAACACGGTGAGCGCGTCCGGCTTCGGTCCGGACGGCAGGCCGGTCAGCACCGGGCCGTCGTCCGCGCTCGCCCGGTGCCTGCCTCCGTGCCCCGAGGAGGACCACGGCCATGACGACGACCACGGCCACGGCCACGGTCACGGCTACTTCGACGAGGGGTGGCGGCCGGAGGGTCCGAGCGGTGCCTGGCTGCCGGACAGCAGCCTGACCGTGCCGTCGTACGGCCTGGACCGCGACGCGGTGGAGGCGTTCGGCGTCATGCTGCCGGTGCTCGACTGGATGGGCTGACCGAGCCCGTAACCGAATGACGGGTGGCCCCGGGAACGGAAACGTTCCCGGGGCCACCCGCCGTTCGCGGCGACCCCCGTCCGGCCCTGCCGGACTGCGCGGGGCGGGGGGTCGGCGCGAGGGTGGGGGAGGGCGTCGAGCCGAGGAGGAGGCATGGCGGAGCAGCGTGAGGGGACCGGCCGCATCGTGGTCGGAGTGGACGGGTCGGAGCCGTCGAAGCACGCGCTGCGCTGGGCGGTGCGGCAGGCGGAGCTGACCGGCGGCGTGGTGGAGGCGGTGATCGCCTGGGAGTACCCGACCTTCCACGGCGCGCGCGGCTGGTTCCCGCCGGGGAGCACCGACGAGGCGGAGCTGGAGGGCAAGGCGCGCCGGGAGGCCGCCACGGCCGTGGCGGCCGCGGTCGGCCCGCAGCCGCCGGCGGAGGTGCGGATCGTGGCGCGCTACGGCTCCCCGGCCGGCGCGCTGATCGAGGCGTCCCGGGGCGCGTCCCTGCTGGTGGTGGGCAGCCGGGGGCTCGGCGGCTTCGCGGGGATGCTGCTGGGCTCGGTGGCCCAGCACTGCACCCGGCACGCCACCTGCCCGGTCCTGGTGTACCGCGACAGCAGCTGACGGCCTGCCGCGGGCGGAGCCGTCGCCCGGCAGCCGTCGGCCTCAGCCGAACACGACGGTGGACGCCGCCGGCACGGCCAGCGAGCCCGCGCGGCGGGGCAGGCCCGTCGTGGCGTCGACGTCGAACCAGGTGACGTCCCCCGAGCGCTCGTTCGCCGCGTAGAGCCGGCGGCCCGCGGGGTCGAGGACCAGGTCGCGCGGCCACGCGCCGCCGCACGGCACCGACGCCACCGGCCGCGCCCCCTCGCCGTCCGCGTCGAGCGCCAGCACGGAGATGGTGTCGGTGCCGCGCACCGCCACCCACAGGTACCGGCTGTCGAGGGAGACCACCGGGGCCGAGGGCAGCACCGGGACCTCGGGGGCGTCGGGGAACAGCGGGGCCTCGCCGACCGGTTCGAGCACCCCGGTGGCCGCGTCCCAGCGGCACACGGTCACGGCGGGGCGCAGCTCGCCGAGCACGTACGCGTGGCGCCCGGAGGGGTGGAAGGCGAGGTGGCGCGGGCCGGTGCCGGGCGGCAGGACGGTCTGCCCGTGCAGGGTCAGCTCACCGGTCGCCGGGTCCAGGGCGCAGATCCGCACCGCGTCGGTGCCGAGGTCGACGCTCAGCACCCAGCGGCCGGACGGGTCGGGGAGCACCTGGTGGGCGTGCGGGCCGCGCTGGCGCTCGGGGTGCGGCCCGGCGCCCTCGTTGCGCAGCACGGTGCTCGGGGCCTGCGGAGCGCCGTCGGCGGCGAGCGGCAGCGCGGTGACGCTGCCGGAGTCGTAGTTGGCGGTCAGCAGGTGGCCCTGGGCGAGGGCGAGGTAGGTGGGCCCGTCCCCGTGCACCGGTACCGGCGCGCCGAGCGGGCGGGGGAGCGGACCGGAGAGGTCGTAGGCGGCGACCGCTCCCGGCACCGTCTCCGAGACGGCGTAGAGCACCGGGCCGCCCTCCGTGTGCCCGACGGCGAGGTAGGACGGGTCCGGGACGGCGTCGACGGCGCCGGTCGCGGTCAGCGCCCCGGTGTGCGGGTCCACCGCCGCCACGACGATCCCGCGTCCGCCCGCCGAGGTGAACGACCCGATGTAGACCGGCTCCGCGCCCCTGTCCTCCACAGCACCCTCCGTCGTCCCTGCTCCGCCGTCTGCCGCGAGCGCTCCGACGCTAGCAGTCGGCCCCGTCGTGCCGGGAGGCGGCGGAAGGGCCGTCCCGGGCGGTCCGCGGATTTCACCGGAACGCCCCGCCGCCGCGGTGGCCGGGTCGCGCTCCGGGACGGTTGCGGCGACGGTGGGAGGAGCAGCCCGGACGGCGGCCGGCCGGCCCCGTCCGGCGGGGGAGGGGGCGAGGTCCGACCGCGCCGCCGGCCCGGCGGTGCGACCTGCGGGGGAGCGGACGAACTCTCCCGGCGCTGCGGAAGCGAGGCGGCATGCACGACCCCGATCCACCCTTCCGGCCGGTCCTGCGGCGGCACGGCTACCTGCCGCTGGAGGACCTCGGCCTCATCGGGGACGGCACCACCGCCGCCCTGGTCGGCCGCGACGGCTCCATCCCGTGGCTCTGCCTGCCCCGCTTCGACGCCGAACCGCTGTTCTGCGGCCTGCTGGACCATGCCCGGGGCGGGCACTTCACCCTGGCGCCGGAGGACCTGGTCGAGGCGCGCCAGCGCTACGAACCGGACACCGGCGTCCTGGTCACCGAACTGCGCTCGCGCACCGGCCTGGTGCGCGTCACCGACGCGCTGGCGCTGCGCTCCGGCGCCGACCTCGCCGACGACGCCCCCGCCGCCCGCGCCGAACTGGTGCGCTCCGCCGTGGTGTTGGACGGGCGCGTCCGGCTGCGCGCGGAACTGGAGCCCCGCGGCGGCGCGCGGACCAGGGCGCTGTTCAGCGGACTGGAGCTGCGCCCCGTCCGGCGGCCGGGCCTGCGGCTCCACCTGCGCTCCAACCGGCCGCTGCACGGCCTGCACAGCACCCACGACCTGCGCCAGGGCGACCGGCTCGACCTGGTGCTGTCCTGGGGCCGCTTCCACCGCCACCACCGGGTCGACACCGACGCCATGCTGAAGGGCACCGTCGACGCCTGGCGCCACTGGATGCGCCACTTCGACTACGACGGTCCCCAGCAGGCCCTGGTCAGGCGCGCCGCCGTCACCCTGAAGCTCTGCGACGACTGGGCCAACGGCTCGCTGGTCGCGGCGCCCACCTCCTCGCTGCCCGCGCCGATCGGCGGGATCCGCAACTGGGACTACCGCTACAGCTGGATCCGCGACGCCGCGTTCGCCGTCTTCGCGCTGCGCCGGATCGGCTTCCGCGGCGAGGCCGACGCCTTCCTCGGCTGGGTGCTCGACGCCTTCGAGGACAGCGGCCGGCCCCGCATCATGTACGACCTGCGCGGCGGCCCCGTGCCGGAGGAGGTCGAGGACGGCGAACTGGAGGGCTACCAGCGCTCCGCCCCGGTGCGCTGGGGCAACGGCGCGGCCGACCAGCGCCAGCACGACGTCTACGGCGAGATCCTGGACTGCGCCGACCAGTGGCTGCGGGCCGGCGGCGAGATCCAGCCCGCCCTGTGGGCCGGCCTGGCCGGCCTCGCCGACGCCGCCGAACAGGCCTGGCGCGAGCCCGACCAGGGCATCTGGGAGGTGCGCAGCGCGGGCCGGGTGTTCACCTACTCGGCCGGACTGTGCCAGGTGGCCCTGGACCGCGCCGCGCAGATCGGCGAGCGGCTCGGCCTGCCGATCAGCACCGGCCGCTGGCGCGCCTCGGCCGACCACCTGAGCAGCCTCATCCTGGAGCAGTCCTGGGACGAGGACGCCAGGACCCTCAGCGCCCACCTGGACGGCGGCGGCGTCCTGGACGCCAGCCTGCTCGCGCTCCCGCTGCGGCACGTGGTGCCGATCGACCACCCGCGGATGGTGGCGACCGCCACCGCCGTCGCCGAGCGGCTGTCCGCCGGCGGCGGGCTGCTCCACCGCTACCTGCACGAGGATTCCCCGGACGGCCTGGCCGGCGACGAGGGCGCCTTCGTGCTGTGCAGCTTCTGGCTGGTCGACAACCTCATCGGCCAGGGCCGAACCGAGGAGGCCGAGGAACTGTACGACTCGCTGTGCTCCCGGGCGAGCCCGCTGGGGCTGATGTCGGAACAGATCAACCCGTCCACAGGAGAGTTCATGGGCAACTTCCCCCAGGCGTTCAGCCACATCGGGATCGCCGCCAGCGGCGTGAACCTGGCCCGGGCGAGGGCGGGGGGACGGCGATGATCGAGCGGCTCGCCGTCTTCGGCGCGACCGGGGACCTCACCGCCCGCTACCTGCTGCCGGCGCTGGCCGCGCTGCGGGCCGGCGGCCACCTCGGCGACCGGCTGGTGCTGACCGGCGCGAGCCGGGAGGACTGGTCCACCGAGCGGTACCGGGAGTGGGCCGCCGAGCAGCTCGACCGCCACGGCGAGGACTCCCCGGCCGACGCCAGGGCGGCCGTCATTGCTTCGGCCCGCTACCTGCGGGCCGATGTCACCAGCCCCGAGGACGTCGCCGCGGTGGTCGCAGGGGAGGGGCCCGTCGCCGTCTACCTCGCGCTGCCCCCGGCGCTGTTCCCGGCCGCGGTCTCCGCCCTGCACCGGGCCGGGCTGCCGGCCGGCAGCCGGATCGTGCTGGAGAAGCCGTTCGGCGAGGACCTCGCCGGCGCCGAGGAGCTGAACCGGCTGATCGCCGACCTGGTGCCGGAGCGGGCGGTGTTCCGGGTCGACCACTTCCTCGCCATGACGACCGTCCAGAACGTCCTCGGCAGCCGGCTGGCCAACCGGATGCTGGAGCCGATCTGGAACAGCACCCACATCGCCGAGATCGACATCGTCTGGGACGAGACGCTCGCGCTGGAGGGCCGGGCCGGCTACTACGACCACGTCGGCGCGCTCAAGGACATGATCCAGAACCACCTGCTGCAACTGCTCTGCCTGGTGGCCATGGAACCGCCGATCACCCTCGGCGAGCGCGACCTGCGCGACCGCAAGGTGGACGTGCTGCGCTCCGTCCGGCCGCTGACCGAGAACGACGTGCTGCACCGCACCCGCCGCGCCCGCTACCTGCCGGGGAGGATCGGCGAGCGCGCCGTCCCGGCGTACACCGAGGAGGAGGGCGTCGACCCCGGGCGCCGGACCGAGACCTTCGCCGAGGTGGAACTGGAGCTGAACAGCTGGCGCTGGGCCGGTACGAGGTTCCGGCTGCGCAGCGGCAAGGCCCTCGGGGCGGACCGCAAGGAGGTCGCGGTGCGCTTCCGCCCCGTGCCCCACCTGCCCTTCGGCCACGGCGGCGAGGCCCGGCCCAATGTGCTGCGCTTCGAGCTGGAACCGGAGGGGCTGTCCGTGGACCTGACCGGCATCGGCGTCCGGGCGCACGAGCTGGCCCCGCTGTCGCTGACCGCGGAGCTGGACCCCGCCGAGCTGCCCGCCTACGGCCGGCTGCTGCTCGACGTGCTGACCGGCGACCCGGCGCTGTCCATCCGCGGCGACGAGGCCGAGGAGGCCTGGCGGGTCCTCGAACCGGTGCTGTCCGCGTGGGAGCGGGACGTGGTGCCGCTGGAGGAGTACCCGGCCGGCTCGGAGGGCCCGGCCCCGCGGTACCCGTAGGCGGGCGGCGCGATGGCGGACGGCACCGGGGCGGGCCCCGTAGGCGGGCGGCACGGGCCGTGCGTCGTGGTGATCGGGGTCTCCGGCACCGGCAAGACCACGGTGGCCCGGCTGCTCGCCGAGCGGCTGGCCGTGCCCTTCGCGGACGCGGACGACTTCCACCGGCCGGCCGACATCGCCCGGATGGCGGCCGGGGTCCCGCTCGACGACGCGGTGCGCCGGCCCTGGCTGGAGGCCGTCGGCCGCTGGCTGGGCGAACGCGAGGCGCGGGGCAGCGGCTGCGCGCTCGCCTGCTCCGCGCTGAAGCGGCGCTACCGGGACATCCTGCGCGCGGCCTGCCCCGGCGCCGTCTTCCTGCACCTGACGGCCGGCCACGACCTGCTGGCCGAGCGGATCGGCCGCCGGTCGGGGCACTTCATGCCGCGGTCGCTGCTCGAATCGCAGCTCGCCGTCCTCGAACCGCTGGAACCCGACGAGCGGGGCGCCACCATGGACGCCGGGCCGCCGCCCGAGGTGGTCGCCGACGCGGCCGCGGACCTGCTGCCGGACCTGCTGTCGGGCCGGTGAGCTTGTCGGCTTGTCGGCCTGTCGGTCCGTCGGTCGTTCAGTCCGTCAGTCCGTCCAGCTCGGTTTCCCAGTCGATCAGGGTGCCCTCGGTGCCCCGGGGGACCAGGGCGAAGCTCTCCCTGCTGGGCATCCTCATGATCGTGGCGAAGAACGGCGACCTCACCGCGGCCGGGACCGAGGCCATCGCCTGGACCGCCCGCGCCGTGGCCGCCGAGATGTACGCCGAGCGCCTGGCCGCCGACACGGACCAGGAGCAGACCCGTGACCTGGTGAACCGGCTGGTCGGGGCGGACTCCGCGCAGCGCGGCGCCGCACGCCGGTGCCTGCTGGACGACGGCCTGCTGCCCGCCGGCCCGCACGTGGTGGTGACCGTCGTGGCCGTCTCCGGCCTGCGCGGGCCCGCGGGCCGGGTCGAGGCGGCGCCGCGCGGCGCCCTGGAGCCGTTCCGTCAGACCCGCACGGCCCACGGCCTGTCGGCGGTCGACCAGGACCGGGCGGTCCTGGTCCAGGTCTTCGACCGCGAGCCCGCCGAGGAGGACCTGGAGCTGCAGGCCCGCGGCATCGTCCGCTCCCTGGGGACCTTCCTGGACCGGGGCGCGACCACCCTGGTGGGCGTGGGCGGACGCCGGGCCGAGCTCGCGGACGCCTGGATCTCCCACGACCAGGCCCGGGTGGCGCTGCGCGCCGCCCGCCGGATGCCCCGGCTCGGCGGCGTCGGGGACTGGGAGCGGCTCGGGGAGTACGCCGTGCTCCTCCAGCTGCCCGACGACGCGCTCAACGACTCCCTCGTCCCCGAGCCGCTGCGCCGGCTGCTGGACGGCGGCGGCAACGCCCGTCTGGAGGAGACCCTGCGCTGCTTCCTGGAGAACGCCGGCTCGGTGCCGAGGACGGCGGAGATCCTGGAGGTCCACCGCACCTCCCTCTACTACCGCCTGCGGCAGATCCAGGAGATGACCGGCGTGGACCTCGACGACGGCGCGCACCGCCTCGCCCTGCACCTGGGGCTGCGCCTGTGGGACCTGGTCCGCGCTTCGGCCGAGCGACCGGCCTGACCTGCGGTGACGCCCTCGGCGGCGGCCGGGTTTCGACAGATCGAGGACGCCCGGTTGCTACAGAGCGATGAAGCTTCGTCGGGCGTGATCCAGTCGGGTCCCTCGCCCATGCCCGAAGCCGCGCCCCACCAGCCCCACCAGGTCGCCCTGACCGCCCCCGACGGCGGCGCGGGCTGCATCGACGTCCTCGCGCCGCCGCCCGGCGCCGACCCCGAGGACTGCCTGTACGTCGCCCTGCACCTGCAGGGCGCGGCCTCCGTGTGCCGCGACGGCGCCGGCACCGTCCTGGAACCCGGCGACCTGCTGATCGGCACCACCCCGCACCCGGCGGGCCTGCTCGCCGACGCCGGGTGCCGGATGGTCCACTTCCGCGTCCCCTGCTTCCACCTCGGCGTCCGGCACGGCGACGTACGGCGCACCGGCGGCCTGCTCGCCCGCGGGGACGAGGGCATCGGCTCGCTCGCCTCCCAGTTCCTGCGCACCCTCGCCGCCCAGCCCCCGATCCACCGCACCCGGCCCGGCAACCACCTCGCGCGCAGCGTCTCCGACATCGTCGCCGTCCTGGTGTCCGAACTGCTGGAGCGGGTCGACCCCGAGCACCCGACCGCCGCGGCCGGGATCCTGGCACGGATCCGCGACCACATCGAGGAGAACCTCGCCGACCCGGAGCTCTCGCCCGCGTCGATCGCCCGCTCGCAGCACATCTCGGTGCGCTACCTGCACAAGCTGTTCCAGCAGGACGGCACCACCGTCGGCCAGTGGGTGCGCGGCCGGCGGCTGGAGGCCTGCCGCCGGGACCTGGAACGGCCCACCCGCCGGCAGAGCAGCGTCGCCGCCGTCGCGCACCGCTGGGGATTCGTCAGCCACTCCCACTTCAGCCGCGCGTTCCGCGAGGCCTACGGGGTCTCGCCGCGCGAGTGGCCGACCTACGCCGCGCACGCCGACGCCCGGCAGCGGGCCTCCTGATCCCCCTTCCCCACCGGCCCGCCGTCCTCGGCGGGCCCCGTTTTGCCGTTGCGCCCGGCGCGGCAGGCCGTCGTGCCCGGCGCCCGCACGCGGCTGCGCCCGGCCCCCGTTGTGCACGGGAGCCGGGCGCGGACGGTTCGGCCTTGCCGACTGCTTCGCCTACTTCGCCTACTTCGCCAGGAACGCCAGCAGCGCGGCGTTGACGTCCTCGGCGTGGGTCCAGAGCAGGCCGTGCGGCGCGCCCTCGATCTCCACGTAGTCGGCGGAGGGCAGCGCCTCGTGGAACCGGCGCGCGGTGTTCTCGATCGGCAGCGTGCGGTCGCCGGTGCCGTGCAGGATCAGCGCGGGCACGTCGATGCGGGCGACGTCGGCGCGGAAGTCGGTGTACCAGGTGGCCGGCGCGGCCGAGGCGGCGAAGGCGCCGCCGCTCGCCGCGACGTTCCAGCTGTTGCGGACGGCCTCCTCGCTGATCCGGGTGCCGAGGTTCTCGTCCAGGTTGTAGAAGTCGTTGAAGAAGCCGGTGTAGAAGGCGAACCGGTCGGCCTTCACGGCGGCGACGACGCCGTCGAAGAACTCCTTCGGGGCGGCGCCGTCCGGGTTCTCGTCGGTCTTCAGCAGCCAGGGCTCCAGCGAGGCGAGGAAGGCGACCTTGGCGATCCGCTCGGTGCCGTACTTCGCCACGTAGCGGGCGGTCTCGCCGGTGCCCATCGAGAAGCCGACCAGCACGGCGTCCCGGACGTCCAGGGTCTCCAGGACGGTGTTCAGGTCGGCGGTGAAGGTGTCGTAGTCGTAGCCGGTCGTCGGCTGCGAGGAACGGCCGAAGCCGCGGCGGTCGTAGGTGATGACCCGGTAGCCGGCGTCGAGCAGGGCGGCGCTCTGCCGTTCCCAGGAGGCCCCGTTCAGCGGGAAGCCGTGGATCAGGACGACCGGCTGCCCGGTGCCGTGGTCCTCGTAGTGGAGCTCGATCGGGGCGGTGTTCTCCTGGCCGACGGTGATGAACGGCATGGTGGGCGTTTCCTTCCGGAGGGGTGTGCGGGGCTGTCGGGGATCGGTCCCCTGCCGCACCGCTGCGGCAGGGGACCGTGTCACGCGGTGGCGGGGGAGGGTCAGCCCGCGGCGTGCGGGTCGATCATCGACTGGGCGTAGACCAGGCCCAGGCCGTAGGCGCCACCGTGCTCCTTGACCAGCTCGGTGACCGGGACGTAGGTCTCGCCGCGGGCCCAGTCGCGCTGGAGCTCCAGCAGCACCTGGATCCAGGTGACGGGCACGGCGCCGGCGGCGGTCATCCGCTGCAGGGCGTGCTCGTGGGCGAGCGGGCTGACGCCACCGGAGGCGTCGGCGACGACGTACACCTCGTAGCCCTGCTCCAGCGCGGAGAGGGCCGGCAGGACCAGGCAGACCTCGGTCCACAGGCCCGACAGGATGATTCTTCTTGCGGCCGGTCGCCTTGACCGCCTCGACCAGGGCCTCGTCCTCCCAGGCGTTCATCGTGGTGCGGTCGATGACCTCCTGGTCCGGGAAGACCGCGCGCAGCTGCGGGAGGATCGGGCCGGAGAAGGACTCGGCGGCGACGGTGGAGCGCACGGTCGGCACGTCGAAGACCTTGGCGGCCTTCGCCAGGCCGACGGTGGCGTTGATGACGGCGGTGCGGTCGCCGCTGCCGGTGCCGAAGAACATCTGGGGCTGGTGGTCGACGAACAGCATCATCGAGTTGTCGGGGGTGAGCAGGTCCGGGCTCGGGGCGGCGTGGACCGAAGCGATGTCAACCATGGTTGTTTTCCTTATGAGTACAGGGAATTGACGTTGCATCAGGCGCCTTCGGGTTGCCCGGGGCGCTTACGGGAGCGACGTTAATCCGGGCGGGCGGGCCGGTCTGCCCGCTCTGCGTCCGGCCGTTGTCCCGACAGCGCACGCCCGTCCCGGGGCGGAAAATCCCGCGTGCCACGGATGGTTCGTCCGTACGCTGTCCCGGATGGAGATCCGCATCGCCTCTGACGAGGACTGGCCGAGCATCTACCCCTTCTACGCCGCGATCATGGCCGAGGGCCGGACGTACGCCTTCCCCGAGCGGCAGACCCTCGACGAGGCCAGGCCCTGGTGGATGGAGCAGCCCCCGGGCCGCACCGTGGTGGCCGTGCTCGACGGGCGGATCGTCGGCTCGGCGAAGATGGGCCCCAACAAACCGGGCCGCGGCGCGCACATCGGCACCGCGTCCTTCCTGGTCGACCCCGCTTTCCAGGGGAGGGGCATCGGCCGCGCGCTCGGCGAGTACGTCGTCGAGTGGCACCGCGAGCAGGGCTTCCGGGGCATTCAGTTCAACGCCGTCGTGGAGACCAACGAGTCGGCGGTACACCTCTGGAAGTCCCTGGGCTTCGAGGTGGTCGGCACCGCCCCGGGCGTCTTCGACCACCCCGAGCACGGCTACGTCGGACAGCACGTGATGTTCCGCCGCCTCTGAGTTCCGCCGCCGCCGAGCCCGCATGTGCGGGAACATGGTGCCGGCGGGTCGTGTTCTCCGGAGGGGCGGCGGGTGGCGGGGCAGGGGTTATCACGGCAGGAACTGATCCGGCGCCAGCGCCGGAACGGGTTCGTCGGGCGACGCGGGGAACTGGCGTCCTTCCGGGACGCGTTGCAGCGGCCGTCGGAGGAGCTGACCCAGTTCCTCTTCCACATCCGGGGCCCGGGCGGCGTGGGGAAGTCCACGCTCGTACGGCAGTTGGAGAGCGCCGCGCACGAGGCCCGGGCCGTCACCGCCTATGTCGACGAGTCCGTGACCGGCGTCGTCGAGGCGATGACGGCCATCGGCGCCCAGTTCGCCCAGCAGGGCACGCTCCTCAAGCGGTTCGACAGGCTGCTGGCCACCTACCAGCAGCGCCGCCACGAGGCCGACGCCGGAGCTGCCGCGGGCCAGGGGCCGCCCGGTCCCTCACCGTCGACCGCGATCGTCTCCCGGGTCGGCCTGGTCGGGATGGGCATGATCCCCGGCGTCGGCGCGTTCACCGGCGCACTCGACCCCAACCAGGTCGCGGCCGGGGCGGAGCAGCTGCGGGGGATGCTCAGCGCCCGCCTCCGCAGTTACGACGACGTGCAGTTGGTGCTCTCCCCGCTCCAGGTGCTCACACCCGTCTTCCTCCAGGACCTCGCCGAGGCCGCGTCGCGCCGACCGTGGGTGGTGCTCTTCTTCGACACCTACGAGCGCACCGGCCCACTGCTCGACGACTGGCTGCGCGACGTCCTGGTCAGTGAGCGGTACGGCGAACTGCCCGCGAACGTCCTGGTGGTCACGGCGGGCCAGGCCCGGCTGGACCCGAAGTACTGGAGCGACTGGCACGACCTGGTCGTCGACCTGCCGCTGGAGCCGTTCACCGAGGCCGAGGCACGGCAGCTCCTCGCGGCGAAGAACGTGACGGACGAGCGCACCATCGAGGTGATCCTGCATCTGTCCGGGCGGCTGCCGCTGCTGGTCTCCACCCTGGCGGAGGCGCGGCCGGTGGACGCGGCGGACGTCGGCGACCCGAGCGGCACGGCCGTCGAGCGGTTCCTGAAGTGGGAGACCGAACCGGCCCGCCGTGCTGCGGCCCTGGCCTGCGCACTTCCGCAGGAACTCGACGAGGACGTCTTCTGCGCGGCCGTGGACGACCCGGAGGCGAGGGAACTCTACGGCTGGCTGCGGTCGATGCCGTTCGTCATCGACCGCGCCGGCCGCTGCCACTACCACGAGGTCGTCCGCACGGCGATGCTGCGCCTGCAACGCCAGCAGTCACCCTCCCGGTGGCAGGAACAGCACACTCGCCTGGCCGACACCTTCCGGGAGTGGCGGACGCGGCTCGACGACGACACGAGGCCCTGGGTGGACGAACGCTGGCGGGCCCACCGGTTGCAGGAGACCTACCACCGCCTGTGCGCCCACCCCGGCAAGGCCCTCCCGCACGTCCTGTACGACCTCCTGTACGTTCAGGACTACGATCCCGCCGCCCTCCGTCGCTGGGCCCAGATGCTGACCCGGGCGGGCCGGGACGCCGACGTGCGCGAAGTGCGGGAATGGGCAGAGCACTTGCTGGCCGCCCTCGACGCTCCACAGCCGGGCGTCGCGGCCATGACCCTGCTGCTGTCCCGTGCCACTCTGGATCAGGCGGACCGGGCCTACGCGTACCGGCTACGGGGTTGGGAACACATTGGCACTGATGAGTACGACCGGGCGGTGGCTGACTTCACGGCAGCGCTGGCCCTGGAACCGGATTCGGCTCGTTCCTACCGCGGCCGTGGCAACGCGTACTACCTGACCGGCCGCCACGAGGAAGCGCTGGCCGACTTCGACCGCGGCATCGAGAGCGGCCTTCGCGATCCTTGGGCGCTGGCCAGACGAGGCCAGACGTACCGCTCGCTGGGGCGGTACACGGAGGCGCTGGCCGACTTCGACGATGCTGTTCAGCTCGCACCCGGTGCGGCCTGGATAGTTGCTGGTCGCGGTGAGGCGTACCGCCTGTGGGGGCGGTACGCGGAGGCGCTGGCCGACTTCGACCGTGTGGTCGACCTCGACCCGGAAGGCGCCTGGGCGATCGCCAGTCGAGGCCAGACGTACGACGCTCTGGGGCGCCACGCAGACGCGTTGGCGGACTTCGACCGCGCGATCGAGCTTGAGCCCGACAGTGTGTGGACGATTGTCGAACGGGGCCGCGTCCTCGAGTCGACCGGCCGCTACGTGGAGGCAGTGGTCGACTTCGGTCGTGCCATCGAGCTCAGCCCTGGTCGGGCCATCAACTTCCGACGTCGTGGTCAGGCATACCGATTCTTAGGACAGTACGAAGGGGCCCTGGCCGAGGTCGACCGCGCGCTCGCCATCGACCCGGACAATGGGTGGTCCCTGGCCGGGCGTGGCTTGATCTACCGCCTGATGGGCCGGTACGAGGAGGCCTCGGCGGACTTCGACCGTGCGCTCGACGTCGCCCCGGGCAATTGCTGGTTCCACTACGAGAAAGCGGTCGCGCTGCACGCCCTCGGCGATCCGGAACGGGACGGACACCTGGCAAGGGTTGTTGAACTGGTCAGGGCCGCGCTGTCCGGGGCACCGCCCTACGAGATCTCGGATCTCGGAAACCTTGTCCTCGCCTACTCGGCGATGCTGCAGCGGGAAGACGCAGAGCGCGCGGTCGACGACTTCTTGAGTCTCGGACCGCCCGCCGGCCGGATCGGCGAGCTGATGATTGCCCTCGCCACCCAGGTGCGCGTGATTCCGGAGGCCGGTGGCAACGTCGCGCTGCTCCGCCGCCGGCTGGAGGACGCCCTCCCCGAATCCACGCCGCCCGCCCTCCGGGAACTGCTGCGACGGGACCGCGGCTGACCCGGCCGAGCCGCGAGCGGTGAGGCCGCCCCTCGCTCCGCCGAGCGAGGGGCGACCTCGGTTCCGGTGGGCCGGGTCAGCAGTTCACGACGGTCGAGATGGTCGAGGTCGACGGCCACCAGCCGGGCTGGTTCACGGTGAACTGGGCGGTCACCGTGGTGCCGCAGGGCACGGTGCCGGTGACGCCGCCGACCTCGGCTCCGCCGACCGGGATCACAACGGTCGGGTTGACGGTGGCGAACGGCGGGCTGGTGATGCCAGCGGTGCTCAGCTGGAACGAGACCTGCTGGTCCTGCCAGGTCGGGTCGGTGGTGACGCGGCCGAACGCGTACACGTGGTTTCCGTTGGTGTTGATACAGGCCCTGACGGTGACCAAGTTCGGCGCACCCGGGGTTCCGCACACGGTGGTGCCCACCGTGCCGGCGGAGGCGGTCTGGACACCGGTCAGTGCAGCCAGGGCGGCGGTACCGGCGAGAACGGCGGCAATGCGCTTCATGGGGTTCCTCCTTCGTTGGGTGTTCCCGGTGGACACCGGGAACACATGTGACATGTCACATCGCTCTCATTGGATTGTGACAGGCCACTACGAAGGGGGATAGTCGCCCGCCCTGTCAGCAACCGGCCACTTGCTGACGGATCCGGCGGTCATGTCACCCGGCCTCGCCACCCTGCGGGAGTGCCGTACGAACTCGCCGCCGTCCTAGGAGGTTTCGACCTGCTCGGGAGTCTGGCTTCCGCGAATCGGAGAGCAGATGTCGCCCCGCTCCGACAGCGCATGGGGCTGGTGCTCGTCACCGGCCAGGAGGCGCCGGGCCCGAAGGGGCTGCTGTTCCAGCAGGACTTGAGCCGCTGGTCCCGGGGCAGGCCGATCGCCTCCGTGGAGGTGAACTTCCACGGAGGGGACGGCTATCGGACCGCTGCCGGGTGGAGAGCCGGTGCGAAGGTGTGGGGGGTCCGGTCCGTCATGCTCCGCCCCGGCATCACCACCAGCCCACGCACCGTCCTCATCGACCGAGGAGTCCGAGCATGCCTGCTCGGACTCCTCGGCACCGACGAAACCCGCCCCCGCCGGCAGGAAGCCTGGAACCCCATGTGCGAGGTCACCGGTCAGCGGACGGTGGCCGCACCGTCCGTACTGCCCGCACCGGCCTCGGCGGCCTCGGCGGCGTCCAGCCGTGCGGCGATGTCGCGGGCGTCCTCGAACGTGGTGGGCGCGGCGCGCAGGCCGAGCTCGTCGTGGAGCGCACTGGCGATCTTGGACAGCCCACGCTTGAGGTGGCTCGCCGGGATGGAGGGTTCGGCGGGGCGGTGGGTGCGGAGGACCTCGGCGTCGGCGCGCAGCTGCTCCAGGGTGAACCGGCCCCGATTGGTCCACCACGGTACGTCGGAGGTGACCTGGTAGGCCCAGTGCCGGCGGCAGGCCTCTTCGAGGAGGTCGCGCACGGCTTCGACACGCTTACGGCTGAGCCCGCCCGTGGTGTAGCGGAACTGGTCGCGGTTGAGGTTGAGCAGCTTCCGGTCTTCGCCGGTCACCTGGAGCCCGGACAGCTGGTGAAGCGAGGCGGCGCTCTCGTCCGGGGCCCGCCGGGTGAGCCGGTAGCGGCCGGACTTGATGGTCAGGATGTGCTCGCCGTGCTCCTCCAGGAAGGGCAGCCAGCGCAGGGAGCGGTTGATCGGCTCACCGGGCACGCCGACGATGATGAAGACGTGGACCTGGATTCCGGCGTCGTGCAGGTTCCGGAGAATGCGCCCGTAATTCGCCGGGTGGTTCCAGGGTTTCGCTTCCTGGCGCAGGGTGTCCGGATCGAGCGATTCCAGGCCGAGTTGTACGGCGCTGCATCCGGCCTCGGCCAGTGCCCGGCAGGTCTCCGGCTTCAGCAATTGATCACTCGCGGTCAGATAGCACTGCCAGGTGGCCCGGTGCCCGATGCGCGCGAGTTCCCGTCCGATTCTGAGCTGCCTGGGGATGGTGAGGTATTCGTCGACGAAATCGACGCGTTCGACGCCGAGCGCGGCGATGTGCTCGGCGACGCGGCGTTCGGACATCACCCGGGGTTTGTGCAGGAAGCTGTCGCTGCCGGCCGCTATCGAGCAGAACCCGCAGCGCATGGGGCAGTTGGACATCGTGTAGAGGGGCGGCACGAAGTCGGGGCTCCACTGCCGGATGCCACGGTCGAACACCGGGGTGGGCAGCGCCTCGTAGTCGACGGGGGCGGGGGTGCGCGGATTGACGCGCACGGTGTCCCCGTCGCGCCACACCACGCCCGGTACGGTGGCCGGCTCGGCCCCTTCGACCAGCGCGACCACGGGCCGGAAGCCTTCGGCGTAGACGATCGCGTCCCAGTGGTCGAACAGGGCGACGAACGCGGGGTCGTGGTAGGCGTCCATGGTGCGGGCCCAGTAGTTCCCGCCCAGGAACAGTCGTACGTGCGGCAGCCGCTCCCGGACGAGGCTCGCGAGCACGCAGGCGCTCACCAGCTGCCGCTCGTCGGCGACGCTGATGCCGACGACGTCCGCGCCCGCGGCGTGGATGCGGGCCAGCTCCGTCCCGGCGAAGTAGTCGTGGAAGACGTGCTCCTCGCGGTGGTCGAGCACCCACCGCAGTTCGCCGACGTCGCCCTTGAAGTACCGCGAGTCGCACTTCACGTTGTTGCGCTCGACCCCGAAGTCCTCGAACGCCGAGGCCGTGCTCGCCGAGACCTCCTCGAACAGCCGGCGGGCGTCGTGGCGCCGCAGGATCGAGGCGTCGGGATCGCGGACGGTGCGCAGGGCCTCGTCGACCGGGTCGCCGCCGTGCCGCCGCAGGACGTGTTCGACGGCCTCGACGTAGCCGTAGTGCTGGACGACGTGGTGGCCGCGCTCTTCGAGGATCGCGGTGAGGTAGGCAATTCCCATGGGCAGGTGCCAGATGCTGGAGGCCGGTGGATAACTCAAGAAAACCGAGCGCTGGTCAGGCACTGGATCTTCCCCCTGTCGGGCAAAGGGAGCCAACTGGCCCGAGGGTACGGCGGTATTCCGGTCGGGACAAGGGTGGCCGCCGGGCGGCGGCCGAATTATTGAAAGGGATCTTGCGATCGGGAATTGATCTCCGGGGCGATTGTTTCCGGCCATCCATTTGTGATCTCCGACGCGTTCTTCACGCGCCGCCGGACGGCTGTTAGCGTTGTTCCTGTCGGAGTTCGACAAGCCGGGGTGGCGGAAGTGGCAGACGCGCTCGACCTCACGGTCGGGTGTCCCCCAGGGGGCATGAAGGTTCGAGGCCTTCCCCCGGCACCGAACGGTCGGACCGAATGGTCGGGACCGCGCGGTCAGACGCGGAAGTGCGCGACATAGCGGCGCGGATCACGCCGTAGGTCCGTTTCCCAGAGGTGGGCGCACTGCTCGGCGAAGGTCCTCCCGGTGTGCAGCACCTCGTCCAACGGGTCGAGGTAGGAGGGCGTCTCGGGGCGCTCCAGGCCGGCGGCGGCCCGGGCCCGCAGCCCCTCCCGGGCCAGCCGGACGAGCTCGCCCGCGAGTTCGCGCACGCGGTCGCCGCCGAGCATCGTGCGCAGCCCCTCGGTCGGGAGGTCCTCCGCCGCCGCCTGCAACTGTCCCGCGCTGTAGTGCCTCAGCAGCTCCCAGGCCGCGTCCCGGGACGGCGCGTGGTAGCTGAGCCCCGTCCACAGCGCGGGCACGACCTGGAGGTTCTGGTACGCGGGGCCGTCGGCCGCGCGCAGTTCCAGGGTGCGGCGGACCCTGACATGCGTCCAGATCTGCGCCAGATGGGCGGTCCAGTGGCTGAACAGCGGCCGGGCGCCGTCGGCGAACCCGTCCCGGAGGAGCGAGGCGAACGGCCGGTCGGGCGGCGCGGGCCGGAGCCCGCCCGTCCGGTCCTGGTAGTAGACCATCGGGATGCTCAGCGCCCAGTCGACGACGTCGTCGATGCCCACATCCCCGCGCAGGGCCGGCCGTACCAGACCGGAGCGCTGCGGATCCGTCAGCAGCCAGTCCCGGCAGCGGTGCGAGAGCAGCCCGTCGAGCCGGCCCCCGTACAGCGGTGAATTGACGAGCAGCGCGGCGATCACCGGCGACGCGGCCGCCTGCATCCGCAGCTTCCGGGTGAAGTCGTCCTCGGAGAGGTAGTCGAGGTTCACCTGCGTGCACGTCGACAGCGGCAGGAGTCGCACTCCGCCGTTGCCTGCCCCGTCGAAGCTCTCGAAGTGCCCGCGCAGGATCGGGCCACGACTCAGGGGTACCCAGGGGACGGTCTCGATCCGGTCGAACGGCAGGTACGCGCCGGGCAGGAGTGCGAGGTCGAAACGCCGGAGGAGCTCCGCCAGCCGGACGAGAGTGAGCCGTACGTCGTCCACCGCCGTGGCCAGATCGGCCGCCGGCGGGCCCGAATACTCCAGCTGGCCGCCGTGTTCGAGCCCGATCAGGCCCCCGTCGGCCAGCTCGACCCCGACCGGTTCCCCCGCGTCGAACAGCGCCTTGCCGTCCCACTCCGCGAGCACGGCCTCAAGGACGGCCCGCATCCCGTTCCGTCCCGGGTAGGGAGTGGCGAGCCCGGTCCGCGGGTCGACCACGCCGCACTCGATCTCCAGCCCGATCCGCTCGGACGCCGTCGCCGGCGCTTCCAGCGGCGATCGGAGCTCGTCCCGACCCAGCCCAGCCGTATCCATCCGCCCAGCCTCCTCGCATCCGAACAGCCGCACGGCCGCACAGCCGCGCGCTCGACGTCAGCGATCAGTGAACCCCGACTCCCGGAGCGCGTCCGGTAGGCATCGCTCCGACGGCGGACGGGTACGCCCGACCGGACCTGTGCGCGGTGGACGGGACCGGCCCGCGCCCCGCTCCCACGCTCCCGTGCCCGGCATCGCGGTGGCCCTCGCTCCGCAGAGCGAGGGCCACCGTCGTGTCAGCCGGCGTGGTGGTCGAACGTTCCTGCCTTGGTGTCACGGAGGAGCGCGGCGAACTTGGCAGCGGTGGTGTGGACGATGACGTTGCCGTCGTCGGACTCGCGGAGTTCGATTCCCCCGTCGATGGCACGCACCTCGACGCACTCGTCGTTTGCAGCGGAGTAGCTGGACTTCTGCCAAGCAGAGCTATGCATGTTTGCTTTCCACTTCCTTCTTGATGGACTCGATGAAGCCTCGGGAGTCCTCCTCCGAGAGGGCGCACGAGTCGAATCGAGCGAGCAGGGATCGGAACTTCGCGGTATGGGCCGGGGAGTCGAAGATTCGGCCACCGAGGCCCGTGTCCATCTGTGCGGTGTCCAGCTCGGGGATCGGTCCGTTGGCGTAGGTGAAGTTCTCGTTGGAGCTCGGCATGGCGTCCACGTCGAACGTGATCACTCGAATCGAGATGGTCGGCTGTTTGGAGTCCTCGACGAGGGCGTCGAGCTGCTCGGCGAGGACGGCCGGACCGCTGAACTTCATGCGTAGCGCCGCTTCATGGATGAATGCGGAGTACGGCGTCCTACCGGATCGGACGACGCGCTGTCGCTGCATGCGGAAAGCTGTTCTGAGGTCGACTTCGTGGCGTGGCAGTGGAGGGAAGGTCTCGGCGAAGACCGCAGCGGCGTAGCGGCCGGTCTGGAGCAGGCCGGGAACGAAGGCCATCGTGAAGGTGGTGAGCCGCCGAGCGTGGCTCTCGAACTCCGCGACATCGACGAAGTCCGTCGTGAGGACTCCCCGGTACTCCTCCCACCAGCCGGGCTTCTCCCGCTCCGTGATGATGTTCGCGAGGGCCTCGATCAAGGGCTCGTTGGCGCACATGCACGCCGACGCGACCGTGCGCAGGCGCTCCACGCTGATGCCGATCTTCCCCGCTTCCATCTGCGTCACCTGCGCCGGGTTCATGCCGACGGCACGACCGAGCTCACTGCCGCCGAGGCCGGCCTGCTCGCGCATTCTTCGTAGCTCTGCACCGAGCCTTCGCTGACGGAGGGTTGGGTTCGTGCGAGCCATTGGATCCTTCCAGGACAGGAGTGGTCCCAGTCTGCCGCGCTGGTCGAGGCGCGGTCCATTTTGGGCCCTCAATGCCACGTTAGAGGGAATATCAGGCAGCCGTGGAAAATTTCACATGCGTCTGCGTTATGGTCTGTGCCATGCCGATCCGACGGATCGTCAGTAACGCTTGTTTTCAAGGGCAGTAGGCGCCTCCTGCCCTCCCGCACCGCAGAGCAGCCACACGTGGCATTCACCAGCCCCGCCCTGGCCTGGCTCACGGCGACGTGTCCGTCGACCGATCGACGACGAACCCCACTGCACAACCCCACCCGGAGGTTCCCTCATGCGTGCCTTCAACCCGCCCGACTGCTCCATCGCCCGCGCCGAACTCCGCGCGATCCTCGGCTCCGCCGGCTGGTCGCCGGACGTCATCGCCGACGCCGAACTCGCGTTCCACGAGCTGTACATCAACGCCTGGCAGCACGCGGGCTCGCCGGCGCCGTCCGTCCTGGTCTCCCTCCAGCCCGCCAAGCTCCGCGTCGCCGTCTGCGACGACTGCCCGGACCTGCCGCCCGAGCCCTGCACCCCGGCCGACCCCTACTCCCTCTCCGGGCGCGGCCTCCACCTCGTCCGCGCCCTCACCCACCGCTTCGGCGCCACCGCCACCAAGACCGGCAAGGTCACCTGGTTCGAGCTGGACGCCGCCGCGTGAGCGCCCCCATCGCCCCCGACGACACGTACCTCCGCACCTACACCGAGCCCGAGGTCACCGCCCTCCTCGCCGAACTCCACGAGCGCGGCGCGCCCCTGGGCATCCAGTGGGACTCCGCCGCCGTCAACGGCTCGACCGCCGACGGCCGCCTCCTCGTCGACTTCGGCGACACCTCCGTCGCCACCCTCCTCAACCTCCTCCACGTCCTCCGGGAGTGGGGTGACCGGCCGTGGGAGTCGTGATCCCCCTCGTCACCGGGTCGGTGTACGCGGAGCGGACCACCGTCGCCTACCTCACCACCGAGGCCGTCCCGGATGCGGCGGTGCAGCTTCGGGCGGCCGTCGACCTCGACATCCACATCGGCCCGGGCGAGGAGCTCGCCCTCGCCCTCACCCACGACCAGGCCGAGGAACTGCTCCACGGCCTCGCCGCCCGCCTCGGCCACCGGGTCATCGGGGCCGGTCGGTGAGTCTCACCGGCGCCGGCCTCCTGGTCGGCGCCGCCCTCACGGTCCTGCTCGCCCTCGCCTTCGCCACCGTCTTCCTCGGCGTCATCGCGACCCTGCGAATCTCCCGCTTCGACAACCGCCCACCCCACCCCGACCACGATCCCGACCACCGCGACCCCACCCGGGACATACCCACCTGACCACCCTGACCGCCGACCGCCGAGCCGAGCCCCCTCCTCGGGCCCGGCGGCACGGCAACCGTCCTCAGACCCGCCGCGCGGGATCCACCACAGCCGTGTGGGCGAACCACTCCAGCACCGCGCCGACCTCCTCGCCGTGCTCGGCGAACGCCTGGAGCGGGAAGGACGGGCGCAGCACCAGCTTCGCCTCCGCCGGCTCGATGCCCTCGATCTCGTTGAGCCGCCGCAGCAGCTCCCGCGTACGGGGGGACGGTGGGGCGCCCGGGAGTTGGAAGAGGATTGACGATCGGCCCGGCTGCTTTGTACGGTGTGTAGCCACCTGCTCACGCGATACTCGGAGGCGTGATGAGTCAGCCCTGGGAAGCTGATCCCGGTGCAGCGCTGAGTCGGCGCATGGGCAAATCGCCAACCGAATTGGGCACCACGGGTGGGCGGGACGGCTGCCCCGACGTGTGGGAGCTCTCGAATGGTGACTTCGCCGTCATCGGGCGGGACCTGACAGCGGCCTACCGAGCAGGATTGCCGCAGGACGTGGTGGTCGGTGAGGGTGAGCGTCTCGTCGTGATTCCCCGGGCCACGCTCCTGTCCGCGAAGGCGGATCTGCCGGATGCGTGAACTCCTGGCCGACGTGCCGGGAGAGCGACTCCTGCTCGACGAGTACCGGAAGGACTTCCGGCAGCGGGACTTCGCGTTCGACGGCTACGATTCGTGGAAGCTGGAACGCCGGCAGGACTTCCAGGAACCCGAGGACGACAGTTGGCTCGCGTATTCCGCGGGCGATCACGGACGGGCGTTCGAGTTGATCGAGCACCGGCGCGGCGAACTGCTCCAACTCTCCCGTCTGGCTGCCGAACATGCCTGTCGGCTGTTGCGTGTGCGCGTCGTGGAGTTCCCGCTCACTCCATATCTCACATGGGAGTTGCGGTTCCTGCGAGTGCGGGCCGAGTGCGGTGAGCTGATCCGGGTGGTCGGTCCTGAGGTCATCGCCCCGTACGAACAGGTCGGTTCGCTACCGGAGCTCGTGACCCTGGGCCCGGACACCGTGTACGACATCTCGTACGACGCGCGCGGCCTGCTCGACGGCGCGACACGTCATCTGGATCCTGCCGCCAGGGATCGAGTGGCCGGATTCGTCGCCCGCCTGTACGACCAGGGTGAGGACATCGGGACCTTCATGGCTCGTGCGGCGGCCGGTTCACCGGTGGAGCGCTGATCGATGATGCGGGAAGAGCCCGGGGCCCACTCGGGGAGCAGCAGTTCAAGCATGTCCGGATCCGCAGGCCATGTCGTCCAGGCGCGGGCCATCCAGGGGCCGGTCCACATCCATGCCGCTCCCTCGCCCGAAACCGGCAGAAACGGTGAACCCGTCTCGTTGTTGTGACGAGCCGCCACCGCCTGCTGGGACTCGGGGTGCGGGAGGGGGCCCGGCACCTGACCCTGGATGTTCTGGCGGAGCACGATGCCGTCGAGCTCCTGCGCGCAGTCACCGCGGACTACCGCTGTGGGGACGATCCGTCCGAGCTCGTTCAGCTGGCGCGGCTCTGTGCCCATCTGCCCTTGGCCGTCCGGACGAGGCGCCTGTGGCTGTACAGCAGTACCGCCGCGAGGCGCTGACCCTGCTCGACGACTTCACCGACCCGAGTGCGCGACGACTGCGCGAGCGGCTGACGAACGCCCTGGGAGAGGGCAGCTGAGTCAATCGGCGGGTAGCCAGGCCCCCCGTCCCGGAACGGGGACCCATTCCGTGATCCACAGCGGCCCGTCCGCGCACTCCCTGCGGACTCCTTCACCGGGCTCGCTGCGGGACCGGAGGACGGCCACACAACGGCCGTCCACGACAGCGAGGGGCCCGGGAACGGGAAACAGTCCGAATCGGAAGGCGCGGACCAGGTTGTGGATGTCCATGCGGTTTGCCGACCAGTCGATGACGGCGTTCTCCGGGCCCATCACACCCTCGTAGCCGGCGCCCTCCGAGTCCTGGACGGTTCCGGCGTGTCCGCTCGCCGCCAGTTCCAGCGCCTCCGACAGCAGCTCACGGGACAGCGAGCGGACCGGTCCCGTTCGGTCCGGCTCTCTACAGGTGCACACCGAAGTTCTCCGAACGCGAGGAGATCTTGTGCGCAGGGCTCGAACTGGGTGGGGATTGTGTGAGGGGTGCGGGTCACACGCACAAGTGAATATCGGGCAATCCGGGTGCGGAGGGTCCGGTTCTCCCACTGTGCTGGGAAGGCTTGGTCAGGCGGGGCGAGGGTGTCCGTCGGTGACGAGAGTGGGGGACCGTGGAACGCACACGCATGCGGACCAAGTACGCAGCAGGGGTCGCGGGGCTGGTGATGACGGGGATCAGCGGTTGCGGCGCGCTGCCGGAACCGGTCCCGGACACGCCGAGGGCCGGCCAGGTCTCGGCGTCGGCCGATTCCTCGGAGGCCCCGAGCCCGCTGCTCCCGGTGGCCGGAGCCGCCGCCGCACTCTTCGTAGGCGTCGGTGGCGTCCTGGTCGTGCTCTGGCGTGACCGCAGAACCGCGACCCCTGCACCGCCGCCCTCCACCCGCCCGGGCCGGGGCGAGCTGTGACCAGCGACAACTTGCCCCCACTCCGGGGGAGGGGTAGTGTTCTCTAGTCGCTCGGCAGGGAGCACCGGACACGCATTGGCGCGGACGGTCCCGGAGCGGCCAATCCTCTGGAAATACGAACGTCACCCCAGGATGGGGTTTATTTGGCGTGTGCATTTTCGGGAATTGCGGCCGGATTCGCTTTTCGGAGCGGGGATCGGTTAGAGTTTGAAACGTCGGACGGGGCGTCAAGCCGCGGAAGACGTCGAGAAGTTGGACGAAGGAAGGGCCGGGAACGGCACGGAAAACGTCTGATAAGCTCGAAACACGAAAGAACGAAGCGCCCGGAGGGCCCGCTGGAAGGCGGCTCGAAGGAAGCGTCCGTTCCTTGAGAACTCAACAGCGTGCCA
>NZ_JBHVRK010000050.1:0-1792 GCF_042885845.1 Kitasatospora sp. NPDC058032
GTCTGCGGCTTTTTGTTTTTTTTTCACCGTGCCGCGCGCGGCCCGCGGGGGGCGCGCGCCCCCGCCCGCCGCCCCCCCGGGGGGGCCCCCGGCCCCCGCCGCTGCCCCGTCAGGACGAGGTCGCGGAGGCGGCCGTGCGACCTGGCAGGAGGGGCGCCCGGGAGGCACCGCCCGACGCCGCCGGAGCGACGGCGACGGACCGGTTGCCGGACCCGGGCCGGCTATCGACCCGATCGACCCGGATCGCCCGCGTATCACGCGGCCTCGGCGTAGCCGAAGTAGCGGAAGTGGTCGAGGTGGTCGATGTAGTCGAGGTACTCAGGACGCTCGTGCCCGTAGTCGAGTCCGTACTCGTACGCGTGGCCGTGGTGCGGCGGAGGCGGGCACTCCTCGACGGTGATGCAGAGCTCGACGGGCGGGCTCTGGACGGGCCGGCAGTCCGGGTCGAAGGCATTGGCCGTCGCCCGGTTGGTGACGTGTCCCTCCTTGGCGTCCTGCTCGGTGACCACATAGCTGCCGGTGCAGGTCGTGCTCTGCCCGGGAGCGAGGGTCGTCTCGACGCAGCTGATGTCCGAGACCCGGTCGTCGCTGATGGTCAGGTCGGTCAGCGTGGTCGTGCCGGTGTTGGTGACCGTGTAGGTGTACGTGATCGTGTCACCGGGGTGCACCGGGCCGGGCGTGTCGGCCTCCTTGGTCAGCGACAGGCTCGACGTCACGCCCTTCACCGTCACCGTGGTCTGCGCCGGCGGGCTCTGGACGGGCCGGTCCAGCGGGTCGAGACCGTTGGCCGTGGCGTGGTTGGTCACGCTGCCGGCTGCCGCGTCGGCGGTCGTCACCATGTAGGTACCCGTGCACGTCGTGCTCCGACCGGCCGCAAGAGTCGTCGCCGAGCAGCTCACCGGCGAGACCCGGTCATCGGTCACGGTCAGGTCGTGCACCGCAGCCGTACCGGTGTTGGTCACCGTGTACGTGTACGTGATCGTGTCACCCACGTTGACGGGACCGGCAGTGCTCGCCTTCTTCGTCAGCGACAGGCTCGCCACAGACGTGACCGTCACCGTCTCCTCGGCCGGAGGACTCGCCACCGGCTCACCCTGCGGGTCGAGACCGTTCACCGTGGCGTGGTTGGTCACGCTGCCGGCCGCGGCGTCGGCGGTCGTCACCACGTAGGTACCCGTGCACGTCGTGCTCCGACCGGCCGCAAGAGTCGTCGCCGAGCAGCTCACCGGCGAGACCCGGTCGTCCGTCACGGTCAGGTCGTGCACCGCAGCCGTACCGGTGTTGGTCACCGTGTACGTGTACGTGATCGTGTCACCCACGTTGACGGGACCGGCGGTGTTGGCCTTCTTCGCCAGCGACAGGCTCGCCACAGACGTGACCGTCACCGTCTCCTGCGCGGGCGGGCTCTGCACCGGCTGGTCCTGCGGGTTGAGACCGTTCGCCGTCGCCACATTGGTGACGTGTCCCGCCGCCGCATCGGCGGCCGTCACCAGGTAGCTGCCGGTGCAGGTCGTGCTCCGACCGGCGGCAAGGGTCGTCGCCGAGCAGGTCACCGGCGAGACATGGTCATCGGTGACGGTCAGGTCGTGCACCGCAGCCGTACCCGCATTGGTCACCGTGTACGTGTACGTGATCGTGTCACCCACATTCACCGGACCGGCAGTGCTCGCCTTCTTCGTCAGCGACAGGCTCGCCGCAGATGCGACGGGGACGTCCTCCTGCGCCGGAGGACTCGCCACCGGCTCACCCTGCGGGTTGAAGCCATTCGCCGTCGCCACGTTCAGCACATGAC
>NZ_JBHVRK010000050.1:1885-19853 GCF_042885845.1 Kitasatospora sp. NPDC058032
CGTACCCGTATTGGCCACCGTGTACGTGTACGTGATCGTGTCACCCACACTCACCGGACCGGCAGTGTTCGCCTTCTTCGTCAGCGACAGGCTCGCCACAGATGCGACGGGGACGTCCTCCTGCGCCGGAGGACTCGCCACCGGCTCACCCTGCGGGTTGAAGCCATTCGCCGTCGCCACGTTCAGCACATGACCAGCCACCGCATCAGCAGTGGTCACGACGTAGCTGCCGGAGCAGGTCGTACTCTGACCAGCCGCCAGCGTCGTCAACCCACAACTCACCGACGACACCCGGTCATCCGTCACCGTCAGGTCATGCACCGCAGCCGTACCCGTATTGGCCACCGTGTACGTGTACGTGATCGTGTCACCCACACTCACCGGACCGGCAGTGTTCGCCTTCTTCGTCAGCGACAGGCTCGCCACAGCCGTGACCGGCACCGTGACCTGCGCCGGAGGACTCTCGACGGGCAGCCCCAGCGGGTTGAGGCCGCTCGCCAGCGCCACATTGGTGATGTGTCCCAGCACCGCGTCCGCGGCCGTCACCACATAGCTTCCGGTGCACATCATGACCTGCGCGGGAATGAGGGTCGCCGTGGGGCAGTCCACCGGCGTGACGTGGTCGTCGGTGACCTTCACGCTGTGAAGCGTCGTCACGCCCGTGTTGGTGACCGTGTACGTGTAGGTGATGGTGTCACCCACGTTCACCGGACCGGGGGTGCTCGCTTGCTTCGTCAGCCCCAGACTCGACGTGGACACCACCTCGACGGTGGCCTGGGTCGGCGGGGAGGCGACCGGGGATCCGTTGGCCGTGCCGGTGGCGTGGGCGTGGTTGGTGACCTCGCCGGCGTCGGCGTCCGGCTGGGTGATGACGTAGGTGCCGTGGCAGGTGGTGCTGTCGCCGGGGCTGCCGGCCGGGGCCAGCGTGGTGGCGGCGCAGGTGATGCCGGTGACCTTGTCGTCCGTGATGCCGACGGCGTCGACCTGGACGCCACCCGTGTTGGTGACCACATACGTGTACGGCACGGTGTCGCCGACCGCGAACGGCCCCGGGGCGTCGACGTGCTTGGTCAGGTGGATGCCGGGCGGGGCCACGACCGGGACGTTCTCCGAGGACGGCGGGGACTCGACCGGCGTTCCGTCGGCCGTCCCGGTGGCCACGGCGGTGTTGGCGATGTGGCCGGACTGCGCGTCGGCGGCGGTCACCAGGTAGGTGGCCGTGCAGGTGACGGTCGTGTGGGGGGCGAGCGTGGACACCGGGCAGCTGACCGGTCCGACCTTGGGGTCGTTGACGCCCAGGTTGTCGATCGGCACGGTGCCGGCGTTGGTGACCACGAAGTCGTACGGCACCGGTGTGCCGACCGTGATGAGCCCGGGCAGCGGCTCGCGGACCTGCTTGACCAGGTTCAGCGCGGGCAGCGGCTGGTCCGTGCTCACCGTGACGTTGCGGATCAGGTGCACATCGGTAAATGCGCCGGTGGAGCCGGCGAAGCCGAACTTGTAGGTGGAGGGAACGGGCGTCGGGGCGGGGGTGGACAGCACCTGGTGCGGGCCGGTGCCGTCGTTGAAGTCGACGCTGACCGTCAGCACCGGGGAGGGCGCCGGCGTCAGGTGCACGTTCACCCGGCGGCGTGACGGCTCCAGCAGAGTCTCGGCCTGGGCCGGGGTCACCGCGGGCGGCAGCACCGTCAGCGGGCCCTGCAACTGGCCCGGCAGGGTGGAGGGCCAGGGGCCGGTGGTGGTGAAGTTGCTGGTCGTGGCGGTCAGGAAGCAGTAACCGGTGGTGCCGTCGCCGGGGCCGCGGACGGTGACCATGTTGGCGCCGGGCGCCGGGATGCGGAACCCGGTGCCGGCCGGCGAGCGTGTCGCGCAGCCGTTGCCGCGCTGTTCCCAGTCGCCGAAGTAGTTGCCGAGGACGTCCAGCCCGACGCCCAGGTAGCCGCGGTCGACGCCGGGCAGGAAGGTGAGGTTCGGGTTGTCGTCGGGCAGCTTCTGGGCGTAGCCGAGGCTGCCGCCGAAGGCCCCGGGGTGGGCGAGCGCGGTGTCGCCGTTGACCAGGAAGAAGGAGATGCCGTCGGCCGGGGTGGCGGGGGTGGTGCTGCCGTACTGCCACTGGTCGAAGGAGACGTCCAGACCGTTGCCGGCCGGCAGTGCCTGGTCGAACAGGACGGCGCCCGCCTCGTCGAAACCGGAGTCGGTGATCTGGAGATAGCCGTGCGGCGCTCCGTTCACTGGTGGCACCGGCCCGACCTCGATCGCCGGGCAGCCTTCGAGCGGATGGCTGCCGGCGCCGGCCGCGCCGATGGGCGCACCGGTGAGGCACGCCGTGCCGACGGCGGTGAAGCGGGAGTCCGCCGTGGCCCCGGTGAAGGTCTCCTGCAGAAGTGGGGTACCCGTCGCCAGGACGCGCTCGCCCGTGCTGACGGGCGGCGCCTTCTGGGGGGCCGGTGCGGCCCGGGCCGGTAAGCCGGTGAGGCCGGCGCTGAGGAATCCCAGCATGGTCGCTGCCGTCACGAGGCGGGCCGTGCGCTCCAGAAGTCGCGACGGCCCGCGAAGGTCTCTTGTCATGAAAACACTATGTGCACATATTATTACTATCTGTCATCTTGGCTGACCGTCATATGACCCATCGGGAGGCTGCCACCACCGGCTACGACGCACCGTCACCCGGACGCCACGTCAGCCCGACGGCTCGCGCCGTTCGGCGAGTTCGACACAGGCGTCGGGCACCTGAAGCGACTGTTCGACCAGCACGACGACGCGCCCCGGCCTGCCGGCCGGGGCACACCGCCTCCCGGGCGGCTTCCACCAGATCTGCGCCGACGGCGCCGACCTCGGCGCCGGGCCCCGAGCCGCGCCGCTCAGGCCGCGTGCTCGGGGGTCCGGACGGCCGGCGCCGGGAGCGCCGCCGCCTCCGGGCCGTCCGGGGCCGGCCGCCGCGCCGGGCGGACGGCGAGCAGCACCCGGAGCGCGCCCACCCAGACCATGGCCGCGCCGAGCAGATGCAGGATCACCGCCGCCGCGGGAAGAGCGGTCAGCGACTGCACCACGCCCAGCAGGCCCTGGGCCACCAGCGCCACCAGGAAGACCGCCGTGCGACGCCGGGCGCCGGCGCCGCACGGGTCCGGGCGCAGCGCGGCGAACAGCAGCGCCGCGAGCACCAGGACGGCCGCCGCGAGCACGCCGTGCACCACGGTCACCGTCGTCCAGTCCAGGCCGATCCGGGGCACGTCGGAGGAGTCGCCGGCGTGCGGGCCGGTGCCGCTGGTGACCGTGCCGGCCACCACCATCACCGCGGCGACCGCCATCAGCGCCGTCGCCAGGCGCCGGGCCCGCTCGGACGGCGCGGTCCGCGCGCCGTCCGGCGCCTCGCCCATCACCCCGCCCGACGTGGCGTGCAAGGTGGCGTCCCAGGTGACCACGGCCGTGGTGAGCAGCAGCACCGCGGCCAGGAAGTGCGCGGCGACGATGTACGGGCTGAGCTTCAGCCAGACGGTGACGCCGCCGACCACCGCGTTCAGCACCACGACCCAGAACTGCGCCCAGCCACCCCGGAGCACCCGCGGCATGGGGGTGCGCTGCAGCCGGGCGGCGATGATCACCCAGCCGACCACCACGCAGAGCACGCTGGTGAGCATCCGGTTGGAGAACTCGATCGCGCCGTGCAGGCCCATCTCGGCGGTCGGCGCGAGCGTGCTGTCGGTGCACATCGGCCAGTCGGGGCAGCCGAGGCCGGAGCCGGTGACCCGGACGACGCCGCCGGTCATGATGATGCCGATCGCCGCCACCACCGAGGCCACGGCCGCCGCCCGGATGCTGCGCGGTCCGAGCGTGTAGCGTTCCGCCAACCAGGACAAGGGAGTTCGTGCCATCCGGGCCATCCTCGATCGAGCCGTCGTTCGGTGGACCCCACCCTACGACGGCCTTACGGATCGGTGACCGAAACCCTCCGCAGCGTCACGGCGGGTACGACCCGGCCGTTCCGACCGGCGGTCCGGCCGCCTCCGGGAGCAGCTCGGCGGCGCGGTCGGCGACCTCCCGGTGCAGGGCGTCGCGCACGGCCCGGACGGCGGGCAGGGTCACCGCCTCCCGCCGTACGGCCAGCGTGATCGGCAGCCGGATGTCGACCTCGTCGGCCAGCAGCCGCCGCAGCCCGGCCCGTTCGGCGAGGAAGGCGGGCAGCACGCCGACGCCGGCCCCCAGGCGGGTGGCCTCGACCTGGGCGAAGACGTTGGTGGAGGAGAAGGCGGGCGTGATGCCCGGCAGGTGGCGTTCGATGTCGAGGTCGCCGACCTGGAGCATCGACTCGATGTAGAAGACCAGCGGATGCTCCCTCAGCTCGGCGGCCGAGCCGGGGCTGCCGCACCGCGCGAGGTAGTCGTCGGCGGCGTACAGGCCGAGCGCGTAGTCGGTGAGGTGCTCGGTCACCAGTCGGCTTCGCGGTGGCCTGCCGATGGTCAGGGCGAGGTCGAAGCCGGCCGGGCGCAGCGGCAACTCCCGTGTTGCCGTGATGAGTTCGGCCTGCAACCGGGGGTGGCGGCGGCGTACCCGGGCCAGCGCCGGGGTGGCGAAGGCGGTGCCGAAGCCGTCGGGGGCGCTCACCCGGACGGTGCCGTGCAGCGACGGCGTGTCCTGGCCCGACACCGCGTCGACGGCGCGGACCAGGGCGTCCTCGATCGCCCGCGCGCTCTCGCAGACGGCCTTGCCCGCGTCCGTCAGCGCCCAGCCCTCCGTACCGCGTTCCATCAGCCGCACGCCGAGGCCCTTCTCCAGGGCGGCGATGCGGCGGGAGACGGTGGTGTGGTCCACGCCGAGCGCGTCGGCGGCGCTCACCAGTCGGCCCGTACGGGCGACGGCGAGCAGGTAGCGGAGGTCGTCCGCGCGGAGCCGGTCGCCGACCGGGCGGGAGCGGGAGCGCACGCGGTCAGCGTATCTGCATTTGCGCACACGCCGTCTGCGTGATTGGCGCTTGAACGCACGCCCGTGCGGGCGTCACAGTCGAAAGCCTCCCCCGGCCGGAAACACCGGTCGGTCTTCCTCCCACCGTCGAGGGGTGCTCCATGGTTGCCGGCCTCTCCCTGCCGCGGATCCTGCGCGTCGGCCGCGGCGCCGCCGCCGAACTGGGCGACGTCCTCAAGGAACTGGGGCTGAGCCGCCCGCTCCTGGTGACGGACGCGTTCCTGGTCGGCAGCGGCGCGGCGCAGCGCCTGACGACGACGCTGCTCGCCGCCGGACTGCACCCGCGGCTGTTCGCCGACACCGTGCCCGACCCGACCACCGACTCGCTGGTCGCGGGGGTGAAGGCGCTCCAGGAGCACGAGGCCGACTCGGTCATCGGGTTCGGCGGCGGCAGCCCGATGGACACCGCCAAGGCGCTCGCCCTGCTGGGCGTGCGGGGCGGCGAGATGCGGGACTACAAGGCACCGCGGGTCAACCGGGGGCCGGCGCTGCCGGTGATCGCGGTGCCCACCACCGCGGGCAGCGGCTCGGAGGCGACCCAGTTCACCGTCATCACCGACAGCGCCACGGACGAGAAGATGCTCTGTCCGGGCCCGGCGTTCCTGCCGATCGCCGCCGTGGTCGACGTGGAACTGACCATGTCGATGCCGCCCCGGCTGACGGCCGACACCGGCATCGACGCCCTCACCCACGCGGTCGAGGCCTATGTGAGCCGCAAGGCCAACCCGTTCGCCGACGGCCTCGCGCTCACCGCGATCGGCACCATCGGCCGCCACCTGCGCCGCGCCTACGCGGACGGGTCGGACGCCGGGGCCCGCGAGGCCATGATGCTCGCCGCGACCCAGGCCGGCATCGCGTTCTCGAACTCCAGCGTCGCCCTGGTGCACGGCATGAGCCGCCCGATCGGCGCCCACTTCCATGTCGCCCACGGCCTGTCGAACGCGATGCTGTTCCCCGCGGTGACCGCCTTCTCGGTGCACGCCGCCCCCGCCCGGTACGCCGACTGCGCCCGCGCGCTGGGAGCCGCCGGCGCCGCCGACTCCGACGACGTGGCCGCCGACCGGCTGGTCGACGCCCTGCGCGCGCTCTGCCGCGACCTGGACGTCCCCACCCCCCGCAGCTACGGCATCCCCGAGGACGCCTGGACCCGCCTCACCCCGCTGATGGCCGAGCAGGCCCTCGCCTCCGGCTCCCCCGCGAACAACCCCGCCGTCCCCACCGCCGCCGAGATCGAGGAGCTGTACGCCCGGATCTACGCCTGTCCGCCGCCTCGGCCGGGGTCGGCGGCGATCTGCCCCGGCCGGCCCGACGCACCGGACGGCGGCGTACCGTGCCGCCGGGCGAGGGCGGCGCCCGGACGGTCGAGCCCAAGTTCATGCGCCGATCGCCGAAACGAGCCCCGAGGAGTCACCGTCGACCTCGCCGTGGGCCAGGCCTGACGACCGCCGGCTGACGGGACTTTCAGCAGGCGGCCCGGGCGCGCCCGGCCTCGGGGTAGGGTGGCGGATCATGGCCAGTCGTAAAACGTCGATCTTGGAAGCAGCGGCGCGGGTGATCGCCCGCCGCGGGGTGCGCGGGCTGCGGGTGGAGGAGCTCGCCGCCGAGGCGGGGGTGTCCACGGCGCTGATCTACTACCACTTCAAGGACCGTACGGGGATCCTCAAGCAGACGCTGGAGTTCATCAACGACCGCGCGGAGCGGTACACCGCCGAGCGTGCCGCGGACGCGCCGCCGCCGACGGCCCGCGAGGAGCTGGAGCAGACGCTGCTGCTGGAACTCCAGGACACCGTCGAGGTGCGGGAGAACAGCACCGCCTGGGGCGAGCTGCGGGCGAGCGCGGTGTTCGACGAGACCCTGCGCGAGGACCTGGCGCGGGCCACCCGGATCTGGGTGCAGGAGATCGCCGAGCTGCTCGGCGCGGTGCAGCCGATGTCCTCGGCGGTCGCGCTGGCAGGTGCGGCGGAGCGGCTGACCGCGCTGCTGGAGGGGCTGAGCACCCGCTGGCTGAGCGGCAGCCTGCCGCTGACGCACGCCCGGACGCTGATGACCGACGCGATCGACACCGAGGTGGCCCGGCTCGGGCCCTGAGGGGCTCGACCGCCGGGCCGTCGCACGGCGTACCTCACCGCTCACCGATCCGTCGTTCCGCGGCCCCGCCGGTTTGACTGACTTTTCAGTCAGTGTGACGCTGGAGCCGCACGCCGCACGATCTGGAGACCCTCATGAGCCACGACCGCGACGACCGGTCCACCGGACCCTTCCCCCGGGTACCGGCGGACGACGTCCCGCACGCGCGGACCTGGATGTCCTGGCCGTCCCGGCGCGGCGTGTGGGGACTGCGACTGGGCGGGGTCCAGCAGGACATCGCGCTGATCGCCCGGACGGTCGCCGAGTTCGAGCCGGTGGTGATGTGTGCCCCCGACGACTGGACGGCGGGCAAGGCCCGGTCGATGTGCGGCTCCGGCGTCGAGGTGATCACCGCGATCCCCACCGACGACCTGTGGATGCGCGACATCGCCCCGGTGTTCCGCCGCGACGGCTACGGCGGCCTGGACGCCGTGGTCCTCAACTTCAACGGCTGGGGCAACAAGCAGGTCCACCACGACGACGCCCGGGTCGCCGAGCGGCTCGCCGCCCGCCGGGGGCTGCGCCACTCCTACGCGGACTTCGTCGGCGAGGGCGGCGCGATCGAGACCGACGGCGACGGCACCGTGATGGCCACCGAGAGCAGCCTGGTCAACAAGAACCGCAACCGCGGGATGAGCCGGGACGAGATCGAGGACGCCGTCCTGGAGGCCTACGGCGCGGACACCATGATCTGGCTGCCGGGCATCAAGGGCCGGGACGTCACCGACGACCACGTCGACGTCACCTCCCGCTTCGTGCGCCCCGGCGTGGTGATGGTCCAGCTGCCACCACCCGACCGGGACGACGTCTGGGCCCGGGACGCCCGCGAGCAGTTCGCCCTGCTGTCCGCCGCCACCGACGCCCGGGGCCGCCGCCTCCAGGTCGTCCCCGTGCACGGCCCGGACACCGTGCGCTCCCGAAGCTCCAGGTTCGTCGACTCCTACCTCAACTTCCACCTGGTCAACGGCGGCGTGATCACCACTCGGTTCGGCGACGCCCGCAAGGACGCCGCCGCCGGGGAGACGCTCGCCGCCGCCTTCCCGGGCCGCGAGGTGGTGCAGCTCGACGTCGACCGCCTGATGGCCGGCGGCGGCGGCATCCACTGCTCGACCATGCACGAGCCGCTGCCCTGAGGGTGTCGGGGCCGGTCCCGGCGCGCGCACCGGGACCGGCGCCGGGGCCTCAGAGCGCGGGCTGCTGCTGGGTGGCGCAGTGGATGCCGCCGCCGCCCGCCGCGATGTGGTTGATGTCGACCTGGGTGACCGTGCGCCCGGGGTGCAGCTCGCCGACGACCCCGGCCGCCCGGTCGTCCGCGGCCCGGTCCCCGAAGCGCGGGACGATCACGCCGCCGTTGCAGACGTAGTAGTTGATGTAGGTGGCGAGGAAGTCCTTGCCCCCGCCCTGGATCAGCTCGAAGTCCGGCTCCGGCAGGTCCACTACCCGCAGCGGGCGCCCCTTGGCGTCGGTCGCGGAGCCGAGCACCTGGCGCGCCTGCGCCGAGGCCGTGGTCCAGACGTCCGGCGGGGTGTCGGCGGCGGGGCGGTGCAGCAGGACGGTGCCGGGCTCGGCGAAGCGGGCGAGCGCGTCCACGTGGCAGTCGGTGATGTCCTGCCCGGCGACGCCCTGGAGCCAGATCACCTTCTCGACGCCGACCAGTTCCTTGAAGGCCGCCTCGATCCGGTCGCGGGAGACGCCGGGGTTGCGGTTCTCGTTCACCCAGGAGCTCTCGGTGGCCATCAGCGTGCCCTCCCCGTCCACCTCGATGCCGCCGCCCTCGCCGGTGATCGGCGCCTGGACGCGGGTGATGCCGTAGTGGGCCAGGAGGCTGCGGGCGACCTGGGCGTCGTTGGCGTGGGTCTGCTTGCCACCCCACCCGTTGAAGTCGAGGTCGACCCCGGCGAGTCCCTGCGGGCCGGTGACGAAGGTCGGTCCGGTGTCCCGGGCCCACAGGTCGTCGACCATCAGGTCCAGCACCTCCACCGAGGAACCGCAGGCCCGGCGGGCCTGCTCGGCCTGGTCGGGGCGGGCCAGCAGCACCACCGGCTCGAACCCGGCCACGGCCCGGGCCAGACCCGCGATGTCCTGCCGGACGCCGGGCAGTTGGTCGCCCCACACCTCCTCCAGGGCCGGCCAGGCCATGAAGGTGCGGGTGTGCGGGGCGGACTCGGCCGGCATGGCGCGCCGGACCGCCGAACCGGTGTCCGCCGTGGTGGCCGCCCCGGTCCCGGAGTCGGACGGCTGCTCCTCGCCGCTGCCGGAGGAGCAGCCGCCGGCCAGGGCCAGTGCGGCGAGCGCCGCCCCGGACCGGAGCAGCGAGCGGCGGGAGGGCCGTGGATGAGCCATGGGGCCTCGTTCCGGTCGGTGGGGCGGGGTTCCCGCAGGCTACTGACGACCGGGGCGGGACCCGGCCCGGCACGCATCCGCCGTTCGGGGGGAATCCGCGGCCCGGCCTTCCGCGCCCCGCACCCCGGGAGCCGGGGCGCGCAGCACCTTCCGTGAGTTTGACTGATTTTTCAGTCAGTGCGACAGTTCAGTCCGGGCGATGCCGGGCGAGTCCGCCCGCCGCCCGCCCGGTGCCCGTGCGCGCCGCTCCCCGGCGCCCCGCCTTTCCACCGGACCGACCCACCCCGAGCCCTGACGGAGGCCTCCGTGTCCCACTCCCCCCTCGCGCGCCGCACGGTGCTGCGTTCCCTCACCGGCGCCGGCCTGGTCGCCCTCGGCGCGAGCGCCTGCCGTCCCGGCATCGACGAGCTGGCCGACCCGGCCGGCCAAGCGGGCCCGTCCTCCCCGTCCTCCCCCGCTGCTACGGCCGCCCCCGCCCCCGAGCGGGGGCGCCGGCTCGGCGGCGAGTGGGAGAAGGACGAGCGGACCTTCATGGCCTGGCCCGCGTCCGAGAACGTCTGGGGCAGTCAGCTCACCGGCGTCCGCAAGGACATCGCCGCGGTCGCCCGGGCCATCGGCGAGCGCGAGCCGGTGGCCCTGCTGGTCCGCCCCGGCCAGGAGGCCTCCGCCCGCAACGCCTGCGGCCAGGACGTCGAGCTGCTCGCCGTCCCGGTCGACGACCTGTGGGCCCGCGACACCCTGCCGGTCTTCGTCGAGGAGGGCGGCAGGGCCAAGGGCGTCGACTTCAACTTCAACGGCTGGGGCCGCAAGCAGGAGCACGGCAACGACGCCCGCGTCGCCCGCACCGTCCTGGAGAAGTACGGGATCGAGCGGATCGAGACCACGATCACCGCCGAGGGCGGCTCCTTCGAGACCGACGGCCAGGGCACCCTGCTGATCACCGAGAGCTCGATCGTCAACGACAACCGCAACCCGGGCCGCACCCGCGAGCAGGTCGAGGCGGACCTCAAGCGGACGCTGGGCCTGAGCAAGGTCATCTGGCTCGCCGGGGTCAGGGGCAAGGACATCACCGACGCCCACGTCGACTGCCTCGCCCGCTTCGCCGCACCCGGCGTCGTCCTGCTGGACCGGGCCTTCCCCGGCACCCCGCCGGACGTCTGGTCCCGCTCCGCCGACCAGGCCCGCGCCGTCCTCGCCGAGGCCACCGACGCCACCGGCAAGAAGCTCAGGGTCATCGAGGTCGCGCAGCCCGACCCGGACCGGATCACCGGCCGCGGCGACGCCTTCGTCTCCTCCTACATGAACTTCTACATCGGCAACAAGGGCGTCTACCTGCCGCTGTTCGGCGACCACCGGGCCGACGAGCACGCCCAGGAGGTCTTCCGGGAGCTGTTCCCCGGGCGCGAGATCGTCCCGCTGCAGATCGACACCCTGGCCTCCGGCGGCGGCGGCATCCACTGCTCCACCCACGACCAGCCCGCCGGCTGACCCCGTCGCCCATTCCGTCCCGCACCACCGGGCACCGCACCAGGCACCGCGCCGAGCGCCTTCACCATCGACGCCCGCCCGTACGCCAGACACCCGCCCGTACGCCACCACGACCACCCGCCCGCGACGCGTCGCCGTCCGCCACACCCACGGCATCGGCCCGCGCGATCCGGTCCGCGCGATCCGGTCCGCGACGCCCGCCACGGTACGGTCAGCCTCGACGGCACCGCCCTGCGGTCCGAGCCCGCCGAAACCGTCTCCCTGAACCGCCGCTACTTCCTCTGACACCTCCGCCGCGCACCCAGGGTGCCCCGGGGCGCGAGGCTCAGTCCGTCGCGCCCGCGTGCAGGAGGTCCCCCGCGCGGGCCGCCAGGCCGTCGGCGCCGCAGCGGGCGGCCAGCTCCAGCCCCCGGGCCAGCGCCCGACGGGCCGCCGCCGTGGCGCCCAGCGCCTCCCCCAGGTCGACCAGCGCCAGCGCGTGCTCGTAGCGGGCGGGCGAGCGCTCCAGGTGCCGGACGGCCTGCCCGAGCAGCTCGGCCGCGCGCGGCCGGTCGTGCACCGCCGCACAGAGCCGCAGCGTGCTGCCGACGGCGGAGTCCGTCCCGGTCGCCCGGGCCCGGCGGACCGCCTCCTCGGCGAGTTCGCGGGCCCGGTCCGGCTGCTCGGGGGCGATCGCGCGCGCCAGGTGCCCGAGCCACGGCGCCCACACCGTGTTGCGCCAGCCGCGCGCGTCCAGCGCCGCACCGGCGGCGGTCAGCGTCTCGGCCGCGCCGGCCGCGTCGCCCCGGGCCAGCAGCAGCCGGCCGTACAGGGTGGGGGCGTCGGGCAGCACCATCACCGTCGGGTACGGCGGGCCGAAGGAGTGCTCGCGGGCCAGCTCCAGCGCCTCGGCCACCCGGCCGCGCGCCGCCAGGGTCTCGGCCAGCGCCCCGACCGCGTCCCAGTGCAACGGGCCGCCGCGGCCCATCCGTTCGGCGAGCCGCAGGGCCCGGCGCAGGTAGTCCTCCGCCTCCGCCAGCGCGCCGCAGCGGAACCGCAGCATGCCGGTCAGCAGGTAGGCGAAGCCGAGGTGGCCGCCGCTCCAGCCGGCCACCTCGTACGCGCGGACCGCCTCGGTGAACAGTTCCTCCGCCCGGTCGACCCGGTCGGCGTAGAGGTAGCTGATGCCGAGGATCCCGGGCAGCTCGAAGCCCCAGACGGTGTTGGTCCAGCCGAGGCTGTGCGGAAGGCGCCCGCCCGGCAGCGCGGACTCGGCCAGGGCGATCGCCCGCTCGTGGTCCACGCCGCGCAGCGTGAGGTCCCAGCAGCGCAGCACCGCCACCGCGTGGGCCAGGCCGTTGTGTTCGAACAGGTTCCGCTCCGGGGGCCGCCCGCCGTCCGCACCGGCACCGCTACCGGCGGCATGCGCGGCGGCGTCCCGGCCGTCCGCCCCGACGTCGCTGAACGCCATCCCGACCGTTTCGAGCATCCGGTCGAACTCCGCGAGCCGGCGGGAGCGTCCCGGACCGTCCTCGTCCTCGGACTGGAACGCGGCGAACATGAAGTGGGCGACCTCCAGGCGCAGCCGGCCCGGGCCGGGAACGGTGCGCTCGGCGGCCTCGGCGCACACCGCGGCGGCGTCGCCCAGCCGGTTGCTGTGGGCGAGGGCCTGGGCGAGCCGGAAGACCGCGTCGATCCGCAGCTCGGGGCCCAGCCCGTACGGGTCCGCGAGTGCCAGCCGCAGCTGGTTGACCGTGGTCGCCGGGTCGGTGAGCAGTGCCGAGCAGCCGAGTTCGTAGAGCACCTCGGCCCGGTCCCGGTCGGCGGGCGGTTCGCTGATCGCCCGGCGCAGGCAGTGCTGGGCGGCCTCCGGTGCGCCGATGGCCAGGTGCTCGCGGGCCGCCTGGCGCAGCTTGCGGACGATGTCCCCGTCGCCTTCGGGCAGGGTCTCCAGCAGGTGCCGGGACGCCGTCAGCAGGCCGAGACCGGCGTTCTCGGTCTCGACGGCGGCGACCCCGTGCATCCCGGTGCGGGTGGCGGGCGGCATCGACTGGTAGACCGAGGTGGCGATCAGCGGGTGGACGAACTCCAGCCGGCCACCCGGCGCGCCGATCAGCACCCCGTGCCGGCGCAGCTCCCGGACGGACTCGGCGGCGGTCTCCGGGCCCTGGGCGCAGATGACGGCGGCGAGCTCCGGGCGGATGTCGGTGCCCAGCATGGACGCCGCCCAGGCGAACCGCATCGCCGTCGGGCCGATCTTCTCCAGCCAGTGACGGAGCGTCATTCCACGGGTCCCTGCCGCGAGTTCGCGCAGCAGGACGGTGCTCTCCTCGACGGGGTCGAGCCGCTGGTCGGCCACCTCGCGCAGCAGGGCGGTGGTCTCGTACGGGTTGCCGGCGGTGACCGCCCAGACGTGACGGCAGAAGGCGTCCTCCGCCTGCGCGCCGAGGGCGGCGCGGACCAGCCGCGCGACCGAGGCCGGCTGGAGCGGCCGCAGTTCGTGCCGCCGGTCGGCCCTGGCGAGGAGACCACGCTGGAGCGTCAGGGCGTCGTCGGGGAACTCGTCCCGGCAGGCGAGCACCAGCAGCGCCGGCAGCTCCCGCGCGCCGACCGCGAAGCTCGCCAGCCAGCCGAGCGACTCCGGATCGGCCCAGTGCAGGTCGTCGACGATCACGGCCACCGGCGAGCGCCGCTGCACGAGGCGGGTGAGCACGAAGTCCAGCCCGTCCCGCACTCCCTGCGGATCGAGCTGCCCGCCCGGCGGCAGCAGCCCCACGGCCGGTCCGACGATGTCCTCCCAAGGCCCGAACACCTGCGCCCGCTCCCGGTCGGACAGCGCCGCCAGCACCGGCTGCAGCAGCTGGCGCACCACCCGGAACGGCTCGTGGCGCTGCCGCTCCCCGCCCCGGGCGAACAGCACCTCACAGCCCGCGCGCCGCGCCTCCCGTCGCACCTCGGTCAGCACCGCGGTCTTGCCCAGCCCGGCCGCGCCGGTGAAGACCAGCAGTTCCCCGAGCGCCGTACCGGCGACCGGCCGGGCCAGCGCCGCGACCGCCTGCCGGGCCGACCGGATCTCGGCCTCGCGCTCGTGCAGCGGACCGTCGCCCCGGCCACCCCCGGCCGCGGACTCCCCTTCGGCCACCGTCGCCCCCAATTCACGCCTCCACGACCGTCGTCACCAACGCCGAGGCTACTGCCGAACGGCCGGATCCGGTGCGGGCTTGACAATCCGCCCGTTCGGGGGAACGAGAGCCGGCCTCTCGCCGCCGCCGTACGGGGCGCCGGCGGGGCCCGGCCGGTCGCACGGACCACCCTGCGGGCATCAGCCTCCGGCGGCGCCCCCGGTCCCGTCACGTGGCACGGCGGCCAGGCGCAACTGCTCCTCCTCCACGATCCGCACCGCCAGGGACTGCTCCGAGACGTCCACGGCCTCCGGCGTCGTCTCCGCCACCTCGCTGCGCCGCGCGTACTCGTCGAAGATCCGGCTCTTCGCCCGCAGGATCTCCAGCATCCGCTGGTCGACGCTGTCGGCGGCGAGCAGCCGGTGCACCTGGACCCGCCGGAGCTGCCCCATGCGGTGGGCCCGGCCCACGGCCTGACTCTCCATGGTGGGTTTCACCTGCGGCTCGCACAGGATCACCACCGAGGCCGCCTGGATGTTCAGCCCCACGCCGCCCGCCTGGATCTGGGCGAGCAGCACCGCATGACCCGGCACCGCGGCGAACTGGTCCACCACGTCCTGGCGGCGCTCCGCGGCGAGGCTGCCGTCGATCGGACCGAACACCCGCCCGCCCAGCGCGTCCCCGACGGTCGCCAGCACCTCGCGGAAGAACGAGAAGACGACGACCTTCCGCCCGTTGGCGGCGGCCTCCTCGACGATCTCCCGCAGCCTCTGCAGCTTCGCCGACCCCGCGGGGTCCGCGTACGCGGCACGGCGCATGGCCATGAAGTTGCCCTCGGCGACGGCCGCCCGGTACGCCGCGAAGTCGGTCGGCGAGAGGTCCTCCCACTCGTCGACGTGCACGACCTCGGGGAGCTCGGCGAGCACGTCCTGCTGGTTGCGGCGGAGATAGGCCGGCGCGACCGCCTTGCGGAACGCCTTCGGCCCCGCGGCGGCCGACCCGTTGTGGATCGTCGGCAGCAACTCGGGCCGCAGGTAGTGCACCAGACTGCGGAACTCCTCGACCCGGTTCTCCATCGGGGTGCCGGTGAGGAAGAGCACCCGCTCGACCCGGTCGGTCCACCCGGCCACCGCCTGCGAGCGCTGCGCCGCGTGGTTCTTGACGTAGTGGGCCTCGTCCACCACGACCATGGCCACAGCCAGGTCCGGAGCGACCTCCAACCGGCGCAGGCCGTCGAAGGTCACCACCGCGACGCCGCCCGCGTCGAGCCACTCGGCCAGGGCCGCCTCCCGCTCCTGCCCGTGCACCCGGTAGGCCCGCAGGGTGCTCCGCGACTCGATCTCCCGGGTCCAGTTGATGAGCACGCTCGCCGGACAGACGACCAGGAAGTGGCTGCTCCCCCGCGTCCGCAGGTGCGCCATCGCGGCGATCGCCTGGACGGTCTTCCCCAGGCCCATCTCGTCGCCGAGGATCACCCGCTTCTGCCGGAGCGCGAAGCGGGCGCCGAACGCCTGGTATCCGCGCAGCGAGACCGTGCACCGGCTGACGTCCAGGGGCTCGGCCCGGACCTGGTCGGACAGCTCCTCCGGCAGGAACCCCTCGGCGGCGTCGACCTCGGACGGACCGAGCTCGCCGATCGCGCCGAGCACGGCGTAGAACTCGGCCGAACGGTGCTCGAAGTCCGTCCACGCCTCGACCGCGGAGGCCGGCGGGCGCAGCAGGTCCGCGGACGCCTGGGCGAACAGCAGCGGGACGGCCTGCTCCTCGAACTCGGCGAGCAGCTCGTCCAGCCGGTCGACCGCGAGCAGCGCCTCCTGCCTGCGCCGCCGCCCGGCGAACAGGCCGCGGACGAACCCCCGGGCCGGTCGCGCCGTGTCGACAAGCGCGGCGACCTCGTCGACGACCTGCCGTGCGACCCCGTCGGCACGGGCCGCCTCGGGCCCGGCGACGACCAACCGGTGCAGCGCGACGACCAGCGTCGTGCTCAGCGCGTCCTGGTCGTCCACGTCGAGCCGTACCGCGACCGTCCGCTCGGCCGCGGCGGCTATCTGCCCGGCGGCGGCGACGGTCTGCGCGGCCGTCTGCGCGCCGATGCCCGGGAGCAGTTGCAGCGAGTACACCGTGGCGTCCCGCACCTGTCCCACGGTCGTGATGCCGGCGGCCTCCAGCGCACCGACCCGCAGCCGGCCGTCCGTCACGTCCTTCAGCCGGGCGACCGGGATGGCGTCCAGCTCACCGCGCACCAGCCGCCCCCGCAGAGCGGCCACCGCCCGCCCCACCTCGTCCACGGCACCCCGGTGGTCGCCGACGACCACCCGCGCGGACGCGAGGAGCCGCTCGGCGTCCGCGACCACGACCCGGGGCTTCCGGTCTCCCCGCTGCCCACGCCCCACTCCCGGCTCCCTCCCTCGGCTCCACCACCCGGCACCTCTGCGGGTCCCCCATGATCCCACCCACCCCCGCCCGCCTTGCCTCCCTGCCCCTTCTCTCCCCACCGCCTCTCTCCCACCGCCTCTCTCCCACCGCCCGTGGCTGCCGCCCGGCGTGACCGGCATTTGGCCGATGCCGTCGCGCGTCGACGCCGACCGCTGTCTAGCGTGGCGATCCGGGGGGTACACGAAGCACTTCCGCGGGTCGGCACGATCGGTCCGGCCCGCCTTCCAGAAGGCAGTACGCATGAAGCTTCGGGCATGTTCGAGCACGCTGGCCGCCGCCGCGCTGACCCTCGCGCTGACCGCCGTCGCGTCCCCGGCGGGAGCGGCAACGTCGGCGGGAGCGGCAAAAGCACCGCCGTTCCTGGACCGGCTGAACACCGTGTCCACCGTCGCGTCCACCGTCCCCGAGAACGGCGACGTGAACCCGTACGGCACGTTCACCATCCAGGAGAGCATCGGTGACCTGCACCGGGGCAACGTCCTGATCAGCAACTTCAACAACTCGGCCAACCTGCAGGGCCTCGGCACCACCCTGGTGCAGATCACCCCGGGCGGCACCCGCACCACGTTCGCCACCATCGACCCGGACCACCTCCCCGGCCCCTGCCCCGGCGGGGTCGGGCTCACCACGGCGCTGACGGTCCTGCCCGGCGGCTGGGTCGTGGTCGGCAGCCTCCCCACCGCCGACGGCACGTCGGCCACTGCCCAGGCCGGCTGTCTGCTGGTGCTCGACAAGCACGGCACGGTCCGCGAGACCATCGCCGGGGACGGCATCAACGGGCCGTGGGACCTGACCGCCGTCAGCTCCGGTGAGCAGAGCGAGCTGTTCGTGACCAACGTCCTCAACGGCACGGTCGCCGGCGGCGGCGCACAGGTCGACCAGGGCACCGTCCTGCGGATCACCCTGTGCACCGAGAAGGGCGACCTGCCGCAGCGGATCGCCACCACCGAGATCGGCTCGGGCTTCCCCGAACGGACCGACCCGGCGGCCCTGGTGGTCGGCCCGACCGGCGTCGGCCTCGGCCACGACGGCACGCTGTTCGTCGCCGACACGGTGCTCAGCCGGATCACCGCGATCCCGAACGCGCTCACCCGCCAGGACAGCGCGGGAATCGGCCGGGTCATCACGTCAGGCGGCGCCCTCAACGGCCCGCTGGGGCTGGCCCTCACGCCCCGCGGCGACATCCTGACCGTCAACGGCGGGGACGGCAACATCGTCGAGACCACCCCGGCCGGCCGTCAGGTGGCGGTCAAGCAGATCAACAACGAGGGCACCCCGCCCGGCGCCGGCGCGCTCTTCGGCCTCGCACTGGACCTCGACCAGGACGCCGTCTACTTCGTCAACAACGCCGACAACGCCCTCGACGTCCTGCACTGAGCGGCAGAATTCCTCGGGAAACGCAAAGAACCCCCGCCGGACAACCGGCGGGGGTTCTTCTCAAAATTTGTTCGGCGGCGTCCTACTCTCCCACAGGGTCCCCCCTGCAGTACCATCGGCGCTGTGAGGCTTAGCTT
>NZ_JBHVRK010000051.1:0-9636 GCF_042885845.1 Kitasatospora sp. NPDC058032
TGTTAATAGCCCACACCCCACCCCCCCCCCCCCACTCGCCGGGGGGGGTGTGGGGGGGGCGCCGCCCGCGCCGCGCGCCCGCCCCACCCCCTCCCCCTCCCCCTCCCTCCGCCCTTCCCGCTCCCGCTCCCGCGCACCCGCCCACCAACCCGCCCACTGCCGCTATTCCGTTGTTTCGCCCTCCCGTTGTCCCCCGCCGGGGCCAGGAGGGCCCCGGCGGGGGCAGGCCGGTGAGGGGGAAGCCCGGTGGGTGCAGTGGCGGGGGCCGCGTCCGGCCGACCGCTCACTGCGCGCCACGCACGCCGCCTTCGGGGCTACGCCACCGGTGCCGGGACCACCTCCTCCTGTCGGCCAGGCGGGTCGAGCTGGAGCAGCAGTAAACGTTCCGCGAGCTCGTCCTCCTTGGGTCGCTCGCCCGCGATCGTCCTGACGGCGTCGCGCAGTTGGGCGACCAGCCGGGTGCACTCCGCTCCCGCATCCACACCGTCGATGCACGCCCAATAGAGGCTCTCGGTGTCCGCCCCGCAGGCCAGCACCACCAGCGTCTCCCCGATGTCCCGCAGGAGTCCGCCGAGCTCGTCCAGCATCGGCCCCAGCTCGCCCAGCTCACTGAGCCTTCGGGCCCGGCTGCCGGGACCGAAGGCCGACGCCCCCGCCACGTCCCCCGTCGCATGGTCCAGGCAGCACGCCGCGTGCAGCGCCGTCTCGGCCAACAGCTGCCCGAGGCCCGAGAGTTCGCCGTACTCGGAGCCCCCGAGCCGGGTGCCCACCGCTTCGGCGAGCAGAGCCGCCTGCCGGGCCTCGGCCAGCACGTCCGGGATGTTCCTGGTCTCCGCCAGGGCGTGCCGGGCGGTCTTGATCAGTCGCAGCGCCTCCATGCCGAACGCTCCTTCCGTCACCCGCGCGGCGCTCTGCCGTGCGGTCACGGTGAGAGAGTGCGCCGGGACGGAAGGGTCTGCACGCGGACATCGGAAACCTGTGGACAACCCGGGGGCTGTGGACAACTCCCGTCCCCCACAAGGCTTAGGAGGCATCCTCCGGGTTGACGTCGGCCTCCTCGGCGAGGGCGCCGGGGGCCGGGAAACGCAGTTCGTTGCGCTCGATCTTCTCCGCCAGGGCCGTCAGCGGATCGACCCCGACCACCGTGCAGAACTGGAGCAGGTAGGCGAGCACGTCGGCCACCTCGTCGCGCACCCGGTGGGCGCGATCCGGGTCGTCCATCACCGCGGACGCCTGCTCGGGCGTGAGCCACTGGAAGATCTCCAGCAGCTCGCCGGCCTCCACGGTCAGCGCCGCGGCGAGGTTCTTGGGCGTGTGGAAGGGCTCCCAGCGGCGCGCCGCGGCGAACTCCACCAGCCGCTGACGCAGCCCTTCCAGCGTGGGCCCGGGGGTATCGGTCTCTCGTTCGGTCACCCGTCCAGGTTTACCTCATCGCCCGCCGCCGGACCCACCGCCGGACCCGCCACCCCACGGGCCACCGAACCCGGTGCCGTACGCGCCGACGGAAGCACGGGTGAGGCCGCCGAACCGCCCCGCACCACCTGCCCCGGCACCCGCGCCGTCTCCGCCCGCAGCACCGTCAGCCCCGAGCCGGGATCGCGCCGGCACTCCACCACCGCCACCCCGGGCGGCAGTTCGCCCACCCCGCCGAGCGCGTCCCGCGCCGCGGCCGGCTCCTGGAGCGTGGCGAGCACCCGCAGCTGGTTGCGCCCGGCCATGTCCCGGGCGAGCCGCAGCAGCGACGCGCTCTGGTCGGTGCCGAGCCCCGCCCCGAGGTCGTCGGCGAGCACGGTCAGCTGCCGCTGCGCCCACGGCACCTCGACCGCCACGTCGAGGTCCAGCACCCCCGCGCCGGTGAGCAGCACCGCGGCGAACGCCAGGTGCCGCAGCATCCCGTCGGAGGCCTGGTCGGCTCCGGTGCGCCCGAGCAGTCCCTCGTCGAACACCGCCAGCACCCGCCGGTCCGCGCCGCTGCCGCGGTGGGCGAGGTCGAGGCCGAGCAGCGGGTGCGGGGCGGCGGACTGGACGACGCGCAGCAGCTGCCCGTAGCGGCGGGGGCACTCGTTGCCGAGCCGGGCGATCAGGGCGGAGATGTTGGCGGCGGTGCTGACCAGCCGGGCCTGCGGGTCGGGGCGGGCCCAGCCTCGCATGAGGGCCGGTACCGGGTGGACGGGGAACACCTCGCGCAGCGCGGTGAGCAGCTGTTCGGCGGCGGCGAGGACCTTGCGTTCGCCGGGCGAGGAGCCGGCGACCCGCAGCGGGATCTGGGCGGTGATCAGCGTCCCGCTGGGGAACGGGGCCCGGATGTCACCCTGCCGGGTGTCGTTGTGCCAGCTGACGTTGACGCGGCACTTGCGCAGGTCCTGTTCGCCGGTCTCGACGAGGGTCTGCCCGTCGAGGGTGAGCTGTTCGCGGGCGATGCGGACCGGCCCGTCGGTGCGGACGACGACTTCGAGGCCGATCGGCCCGTCCGGGGAGCGGACGGTGCAGCCGAGGATGAGGGCGTTGCGGCCGTGCGGCACACAGCCGTCGAGGCCGCCGCGCAGCCGGGTGGCGAGCGGGCCGGTGGTGCCGGGCCGCCCGTCGAGGGAGGCGCCGATCTCCTCGCCGAGGGCGAGCCGGGAGAGGACGGCGAGGCCGTCGAGCGCGTTGGACTTGCCGACGCCGGCGGGACCGTGCAACACGGTGAGGGGCGCGAGTGGGAGGGTCGCGCGCCGGTAGGACTTGAAGGAGGTGAGCCGGATCTCCTCGACGATCGGGCGCCGGACGGTCGGCTCGCCCGGGTCCGGGCTGCGCTGCTGCGGGTGGGCCGGCACGGCGGGCCGGGTGGCGTCGCGGTTCACCCGTCGGACGTTAGCGGCCGGTCGGGAGGCAGAAACGTGCCTGCCCGGCAGATTCATCCCTTCGGGGTGGCCCCGGCGCGCGTGGCCGGGCTCGCGCCGTCCGCCGCCGCGCAGGGCCGACGGGCGGCGTGCGGAGCCGGTTCAGCGCCGCCCGGCGCCGCGCACCACCGGATCAGCGCCGGTAGGCGGCGACGGTGACGGAGGCCGTCACCTCGACCGGGTCCGGCAGCACGGCGAGCCGCTCCGCCAGCCGGGCCGGGTCGGTGTGCCAGGCGCTCGGCCCCATGCCGACCACGGTCCGCACCTCCTCGGCGGACAGCCGCAGCGTGAACTCCACCTCGCGCTGCCCGGCCGGTGTCAGGTACGGCCCGAGCTTCTCGTCGATGCGCCGCTGCTTCTCCTCGTCGACCGACAGCAGCCCCAGGGCGGCGACGAGTTCGCGCAGGTGGCGCGAGGTCGGAGCGACGAGCAGCAGGGTGCCGCCGGGCCGCAGCACGCGGCGCAGCTCGGGGCCGTTGCGCGGGGCGAACACATTGAGGACGAGCCCGGCGCCGGCGTCCAGCAGCGGCAGCGGGCGCCACGCGTCGCAGACCACGGCGCCGATCCGGGGGTGGGCCCTGGCGGCGCGGCGCAGCGCGTACTTGGAGATGTCGAGGGCGGCGCCGGGCCGGCCGGGGAGGGCGTCGAGGACGTGGGCGAGGTAGTGGCCGGTGCCGGCGCCGAGGTCGACGACGAGTCCTTCGGGGTCGGCGGCCACGGCTGCCTCGGCGAGGGCGTCGGCGATCGGCCGGTAGTGGCCGGCGGCGAGGAAGTCGCTGCGGGCGGCGACCATGTCGGCGGTGTCACCGGTGCCGGTGTGGGCGTCGCCGGCGAGCAGGCTGACGTAACCCTGCTTGGCGACGTCGTGGCTGTGTCCGGCGGGGCAGCGCAGGGTGCGCCCGTCGAGGGTGAGCGGCTGCGCGCAGTGCGGGCAGGCCAGGTAGGGCTCGATGTCCTGCAGCAAGGGTCCGTCTTCTCTCGCGACCCGGTCGCGGGCTCCGGCCGGGGGTGCCAGCCTAACGAGCCGCGGCGGGCGGTCCCGCATCCGCCGGGGCGCCGGCCCGCGGGCCGGGGACGGACGGCCGCTCCCGGGTGCCCGCGGCGGCGGCCCGCAGGGCGAGCGCGGCCAGTGCCTCGGGCGCGCCGGCCTGGCCCCGGATGCCCGGGAAGGCGTTGACGTCGACGACGACCGGTTCGTCCGGCCCGTCCAGCAGGTCGACGCCGTAGACGTCGAGGCCGAACACCTCGCCGACCCGCAGGGCGAGCCCGGCGCGCTCGGCGGGCAGCTCGTCCGGCCCGAAGCCGTCCACCGGCCCGGATCCGCCTCCCGGCCCCGACCCGCCCGCCGGTCCCGATCCGCCCACGCCGTGTGGCAGCCCGGTGTGGGCGGGGTCGGCGAGTTCGGAGCGCCGGCGGGTGCAGAACAGCTGCCCGGCGACGACCCAGAGCTTCTGGTCCCAGCCGGTGCTCGGCAGGTAGGGCTGGGCGACGACGGGCTCGTCGGCCCACTCCTCGGCGAGCGCGCGCAGCCGGGCGAGGTCGTCGACCCTGGCGACGAGGTCGTGGCGGCGGCTGTGCCGGCTCTTGAGGACCAGCGGGAACGCGAGTTCGCCCGCCTCGGCGGCCGCGAGCAGCACGGCCGGGCGGTCGGCGGTGCGGGTGGGTGCGAAGGGCACGCCGGCCCGCCGGGCGAGTTCGGCCATGGCGGTGCGGTCCTGGCAGAACTCGGTGGCGGCGGCCGAGTTGACGACGGGCGCGCCGCGCTCCTCCAGCGACCGGGCGAGCGTGAGGGCCGCCGGGGTGCGGGCCTTGAGCAGGTAGGCGTCGGCGAGCGGCCCTTCGCCCGCACGACCCGCCGGGTCGAGCGCCTCGACCCGGTGGCCGGCCGCGGTCAGCAGCGCACCGGCCGCGGCGAGCAGCGGGTGGTCCGGGGCGGAGGTGATCAGGCCGATCCTCACAGCGGGCCGCCGACGCCCACGCCGCCCATGCCGGCCACCCCGACAGCGGCCCCGCCGCCCTGCGCGGGCATCCGTACGGCCCGCGCGCCGAGCCCGACCGCGCCCACGGGGGCGTCCAACCCGGAGGCGTCCAACCCGGAGGCGTCCAGCGCCACCGCGGGCGCCGTGACCGCCGTGCCGGTGCGGGCCAGCCGCAGGACGGCCCGCGCGACCCGCGCGACCGCGTCCGGCACCTGCCGGAAGCTCGGGAAGTCGTTGATGTCGACGACCACCGGCCCGTCCGGGCCGAGCAGCACGTCGACGCCGTACAGGTCGAGCCCGAACACCTCGCCGACCTGCGCGGCGATCCGCGCCACCTCGGCCGGCAGCGGCACCTGCCGCTCCCGCACCCCCTGGTCGGGGTTGAGGGGCGAGCACCGCTCGGTGGCGTACAGCTCGCCGTCGACGCAGTACACCTTGAGGTCGGTACCGGAGTTGGGCACGTAGGGCTGGGCGATGAGCAGGCCCTCGCCGGCCAGCACGGGGCCGATTCCGGCGAGGTGCCCGGGGTCGCGGACGAGCCGCACGGCCCGCCCGGAGCTGCCGTCGGCGGGCTTGACGACCAGCGGGTACTCGGCCGCGGGGATCTCGGCGAGCCGTTCCCAGCGGGCGGCCGCGTAGGTGACGGGGACGGGCAGTCCGCGGGTGCGGGCGATGACGGAGGCGAGTGCCTTGTCGCGGACGCCGCGGATCGAGCGGACGTCGTTGACGGTGGTGAGACCGACCGCGGCGGCGGCCTCCAGCAGGGTGAGGCCGGGCCCGCCGGAGACGGTCTTGAGCACCCAGGCGTCGTGGCTCCCGGCGCGGACCGCCTCGGAGATCGCCATCAGCGAGTCGCCGGGGCGCAGCACGTCCACCCGGTGCCCCCACGCGGTGAGTTGCCGTACGACGTCGAGCGGCATGCCGTCGTGCCGGTAGTGCTCCTCCACCAGAAAGCAGAGCCTCATGAGCCAGTCATCCCCCTCGCTTCGCCCAGCGCGGACGTCCGCCGTCCCCGTCCGGCAGAGCTGTAAAAGCCCCAGGATGTCATGGGGTCCGCACACAAGATCGCCCGGCCTGTAAGCGTTGGGCAACAATCGCGGCGAAATGCCCGGGCCCGGCGGCCTTCCGGGGCTCCGGGCGCCCTCGCGGGGTCCGCGGTCCGCGCCGGGGCCGGGGCCGGGGCCCGCAAATCCCTGGCATGAACGGGGCAGGCCTGCTTGGATGCACGGCGTGACCTTCAACGATCTTGAAACCGCCGCCTCCGCCTCCGCTGCCTCCGCCGCCCGGCCCGACCGGGTCCTGCTCGACGAGATCGAGCGCTACTACGACGCGGTTCCACGCGCCGCCGCGCGCGTGGAGGACTTCGGGCCGCTCAGCCTCTTCGTCCGCGAGGGCGCCGGCTGGCCGTACTACGCCCGGCCGACGCTGGGCCACCAGGGTCCGGCGGCCACCGCCGAGGACGTCCGCCGGGTACTGGCCCGCCAGCGCGAGCTGGGACTGCCCGAGGCGTTCGAGTGGGTGGCCGAGCACGACCCGCTGCTGCGCGCGGCGGTGGAGAAGGCGGGGCTGGCAGTGCACGAGCACCCGCTCCTGGTGCTGGGCCCGCAGGACGCCCCGGGCGTGCCGGGCCCCGCGGCGGACGGTGTGGCGGTGCGGGTGCTGACCGCCGACGACCCGGCGCTCGCGCACGCGGTGGCCGTCCCGCACCTGGCGTTCGACGAGCCGGGCACCGGCGTGGGCGACACCGGAGCGGCGGAACTCGCCGCGAAGGCCCAGGTGTTGGGGTCCGACGGCACCGCCGCGCGGACCGCCGAGCGGATCGCCTCCGGGCACACCGTGCTGGCGGCGGCCTTCGAGGACGGCACTCCGCTCTGTGCGGGTCAGCACAACCCGGTCGGCGCGGTCACCGAGGTGGCCGGCGTGGGCACGCTGCCCTCGGCGCGCCGGCGCGGGCTGGGGCTGGCGGTCACCGCGGCGCTGGTCGAGCACGCCCGGGCCACCGGGGTGCGGACGGTGTTCCTGTCCGCGGCCGACGAGGACGTGGCCCGGATCTACCGCCGCGCGGGCTTCCGCCCGTTCGCGACCGCGCTGATCGCCGAGCCGGCCGAACCGACCGAGCAGACCGAGCCGGCGGCCGGGACCAGCTGAGCCCGCCCTCTCTCGGTCCTGGTCCCGCTCCCCCTCACTCCGAGTCGTCGTCGTCCTCGCCGCTGACCTCCTCGTCCTCGGCCTCGTCCACCACCCAGGCGGCCAGCCGGTCCGCCACCCCGGAGACGGTCAGCCGCCCCTCGCGGATGGCCCGGGCGAGGCTGCGCACCTCCCGGGCCGTGGTCGCCACCGAGCAGCCGCTGGCCACCAGGTAGGCGTAGGCGACGGCGGTGGCGAACAGCTCGTTGGTCTTCTCCAGCGCCGGCACCCGGATCAGCTGGTGCATGAGGGCGGCGGCGCGGTCCTGCGGTTCGGGGTAGACGGCGATGTCGAAGATCTCGGCCTGGTGCCGCGCGACGGCGGCGAGCAGCGATCCGTAGTCGGTGACCTGCGGGTCACCGGGCGTGTACTGCTCGGCGGTCATGAGCAGCCACGAGAGGTCGACCTCCAGTTTCAACGGCGCACGTCCTGCAGGTCGGCGCCGCCCCGCTGCTCGCCGAACTCGGCGAGGAACGCCGTCTCGTACTCCTTCATGAACTGCGCCGCCGCGTCGACGAACACCCGCCCGGCCTCGCCCATGTCCTGCTGGACCAGGCGCTCGATGTACTGGTTCATGCTGATCCCCTGCTGCTCCGCCCGTTCCCGGGCCATCTCCGCGGTGGTGGCGTCCACCCGGACGTTCAGCTGCTTCTTACCCATGAAATTCAAGCTAGCGCTGAAGTGCTAGCACAACAAGGGCGCGTGCGGCTCCTCGCACGCCCGCTCGACGCGCTCGGCACCGGCGGAGAGGGAGACTTGAAGAGTTCTTCACCTTCGTAGATTCTGAAGTGCCCCGAGCATTCCCTGGAGCGGCACCGACCGGTGTGGAGGCCGGCACATGACAGCCATGTTCGACCAGGAGCTGCGCGAGCAGCTCACCCAGGCCCGCAAGGAACTCGCGACCGCCCGGGCCGAAGGGGACGCCGACGGCGTCCAGGCGTACCAGGGCCGGATCGCCTCGCTGATCCGGCTCGCCGCCCAGCACGGCATCGCCCTGCCGCACGACGCCCAGGAAGAGGAACACCACCTGCCCTGAGCCGCCCGCGGCACCGACGAAGGCAGAAGAGGACGGAAGAGAGACAGAAGAGGACAGAAGGAGAGAGCAGAGGACGACGACGGAGGCGGTACCCGGAAAACCCGGGTACCGCCTCCGTCGTCGCGTCCGAGGGTCACTCGCCCCCGACGGGCTCCAGGATCGCCACGCACTCGAAGTGGTGCGTCATCGGGAACAGGTCGAAGGCCCGCAGCGAGACCGGGCGGTAGCCGCCCGCGCGGAAGAACGCCAGGTCCCGGGCGAGGGCCGCCGGGTCGCAGGCCACGTACGCGATCCGGCGGGCGCCGAGCCCGGCCAGGTGGGCGACGGTCTCCCGTCCGGCGCCCGCGCGCGGCGGGTCGAGCACGATGAGGTCGGTCGCGGTGATCCCGGTGCGCGGCAGCAGGGACTCCACCCGGTCGCACTCGATCCGGACGTTCTCCAGCGCGGCCAGGTTGTGCCGGGCGTCGGCCACCGCCTGCTTGCCGGACTCGATGCCGAGCACCGCGCCGTCCTCGCCGACCCGGTCGGCCAGGGCGCCCGCGAACAGGCCCACCCCGCAGTACAGGTCGAGCGCGTTCTCGCCCCACTGCGGGTCCAGGCCGTCGAGCACGGCGTCGACCAGGGTGTCCGGCGCCTCCGGGTGGATCTGCCAGAAGCCGCCGTTGCTGACCCGCCAGGTCCGCCCGGCGGCGCGCTCGCGCACGAAGCCGCGGCCGTGCACCTTGTGGGGGTCGCCCTGCTCGTCGATGCGGGCGATGGAGACCGGACGGTCCAGCTCGACCAGCGGCAGCTGCGCGCCCGGCGCCGGGGTGAGCACCACCTGACGGTCCGAGGAGCCGGAGGCGGCGATCGCCTCGACCGAGACGACACCCGGCCAGTCGCGGGCCTCCACGCCCAGCTCGGTGACACCCTCGGCGGCGATCAGGCAGCGGTCGACCGGCTGGATCTCGTGCGAGCGGTGCTTGCGCAGCCCCACCTTGCCGCTCCGCGGGTCGACGGCGTACTGCACGCGGGTGCGCCAGGCCGGCACCTGGCCGGCCGACAGCTTGCCACCGACCGGCTCGACGCTGCCGTCCCAGCCGGCCTCGGCCGGGGTCAGGCCGGCCAGCTTGGCCAGCTGCTCGGTCAGCACCTGCACCTTGAGCTTGCGCTGGCCGCCGGGCGTGACGTGCTGCCAGTCGCAGCCGCCGCACTTGCCGGGCCCGGAGAACGGGCACGGCGGAGCGATCCGGTCCTTGGCGGGCTCCAGGACCTCCACCGCATCGGCCCGCAGGAAGCGCGAGGTGGTGGTGCCCTCGGTGACCTGCGCGATCACCTTCTCGCCGGGCAGCGCGTGCCGGACGAACAGCACCCGGCCCTCGTGCCGGGCCACGCAGTGACCGCCGCCGTGCGCGACGGAGCCGACCTCGACCTCGTAGCGCTCGCCGACCAGCGGGTCGCCAGTGGGAGCCTTCGGCGCCCTGGGGGCCTTGGGGGCCTGGGACGCCTTGGGCGCGCCGGCGGTGGGGGGCGCCCCCGGGGGGCCCACCGGCCGCATGCGCGGGGGCTGCGG
>NZ_JBHVRK010000051.1:9646-18758 GCF_042885845.1 Kitasatospora sp. NPDC058032
GGGCGCTCGGGGCCCCGGGGGGGGCGGGCCGGCGCGGGGGGGGCGGGGGGGGGGGGCGGGGGGGGGGGCCCGGGGGCGGGGGGGGGGGGGGGGGGCCCACCGCCCTTCGACTGCCCTTCCCCGCCCTCGCGCGCCTCACCGCGCGCGGCACGCTCCGGGCGCGAAGCCCGTTCCGGGCGCGCGGCACGCTCGCCGCGCTCACTGCGCTCCTGGCGCGAAGGCTCCTCCGCACGCTGCGGTGCGGGCTCCTCCGGCGCGAGCGGCGCCGTCCGCGCGGTGAACCCGTCGCGGTCGGTCGCCTCCGGCCGGGACGGCTTGCCCCAGCGCGGCCGGGCGACCTGCCCGGGCCGGCCGGAGGCGCCGCCCTTGCGGGCGCCCTTGCCGGAGGAACCATGGGAACGAGAGGGGGTGTTGCGGGTCACTGGGAGGAGTCCTTCGTGCTGCGGTCGGCCGGGCCGGCGGGCTTCGCCGAGACTTCCGACTTTACGGCCTTGGGCGCCCGGGGCTCACCACGCCGGACGGAACCCGGCGCCGACCAGGCCTTCTGCGGCTTGCGCCGCTCCGAGGACTCCAGCTGCCAGGGCACCGAGGTCACCATCACCCCCGGCTTGAACAGCAGCCGGCCCTTGAGCCGCAGCGCGCTCTGGTTGTGCAGCAGGTGCTCGTACCAGTGGCCGACGACGTACTCGGGGATGTAGACCGACACCACCTCGCGCGGGCTGCTGCGGCGCAGGTTCTTCACGTAGTCCAGCACCGGCCCGGTGATCTCCCGGTACGGCGAGTCCAGCACCTTGAGCGGCACCTCGATCCCGCGCTCGTCCCACTCCTGGCGCAGCGCCGCGGTGTCGGCCGGGTCGACGTTCACGGTCACCGCCTCCAGGGTGTGCGCCCGCGCGAGCCGCGCGTACGCCAGTGCCCGCAGCGCCGGCTTGTGCAGCTTGGAGACCAGCACGATCGCGTGCACCCGGGTGGGCAGCACCACGTCGTCCGGCGCCTCGGCGGCGACCAGTTCCTCGGAGACCCGGTCGTAGTGGCGGCGGATCGCCTTCATCATCACGAACAGCACCACCATCGCCGCGATGGCGATCCAGGCGTGGCTGATCTTGGTGGCGAGCACGACGATCAGCACCGCCATGGTCATCACCAGGCCGAAGGTGTTGATCGCCCGGCTGCGCTGCATGTGGCGGCGCTTGGCCGGGTCGGTCTCGGTGCGCAGGTTCCTGGTCCAGTGCCGGATCATGCCGGACTGGCTCATGTTGAACGACACGAAGACGCCGACGATGTACAGCTGGATCAGCCGGGTCGGGTCCGCGTTGAAGGCGATGATGAACAGGATCGCGGCCAGCGCCAGCAGGATGATGCCGTTGGAGAAGGCCAGCCGGTCGCCGCGGGTGTGCAGCTGGCGCGGCAGGTAGCGGTCCTGGGCCAGGATCGAGCCCAGCACCGGGAAGCCGTTGAACGCGGTGTTGGCGGCCAGCACCAGGATCAGCCCGGTGACGGCGGCGACGAAGTAGAAGCCCGGCGTGAAGTTCGAGAACACCGCCTCGCTGATCTGGGCCAGCGCGGTCTTCTGGTGGTAGTCGCCGGGCACCCCGACCAGCTGCTGCGCGGGGTCCTCGGCCATCTGCACACCGGTCAGCCGGGCCAGCCAGATGATGCCCATGAACATCACGACGGCGATGCTCGCCATCATCAGCAGCGTGGTCGCCGCGTTCCTGCTCTTCGGCTTGCGGAACGCCGGCACGCCGTTGGAGATCGCCTCCACGCCGGTCAGCGCCGCACAGCCCGAGGAGAACGCCTTGAGCAGCAGGAACACCATGGCGAAGCCGGCCAGGGACTCGTTCCCCGGGGTCGCCGCCAGGTGGAAGCCGGAACTCTCGGAGGGCATGTCCTGCCCCATCCCGAAGTGCCGGATCACGCCGTACACCACCATGCCGAGCACGCCGACCATGAAGGCGTACGTCGGGACGGCGAAGGCCGTACCGGACTCCCGCACGCCGCGCAGGTTCATCCCCATCAGCAGGATGACCACGACGACCGACAGGGTCAGCTCGTGCCCGCGCAGCGCCGGCACCGCCGACACCACGTTGGCCACGCCCGAGGTGGTCGAGACCGCCACGGTGAGGATGTAGTCGACCATCAGCGCGCTCGCGACCACCAGGCCGGAGTTCGGGCCGTGGTTCACGGTGGCGACCTCGTAGTCGCCGCCGCCGCTCGGGTAGGCGTGCACGTTCTGCCGGTACGAGGCCACCACCGCGAGCATCACGATGGCGACCACGACGCCGATCTGCCACGAGAAGTGGATCGCAGAGGCACCCGCCAGGGAAAGGGTCAGCAGGATCTCCTCGGGCGCGTACGCGACCGAGGAGAGCGCGTCCGAGGCGAAGACGGGCAGCGCGATGCGCTTGGGGAGCAGCGTCTCCCCCAGCTTGTCGCTGCGCAACGCACGCCCGATGAGGATGCGTTTCGGTAGGTCAGTCGGCATAGGCACGGTAAGGAATCGTAGGGGCAGTACGAAGCGACGTCCCACGGACGCCCCCCGTTGAGGCCCCCCTTCGTCGCGACTGTGTTCGGCCGACCGGCTAGCGTGTCGGATACGAGCAGGCGGGCAACACTGTGGTTGTCGTGCCGAGCCCCACGAGGACGCCCACCCCGGACACCGGGGCGGGGAAACGGAGATCGAACGGTGTTTGCGCAGGTCATGGCCCCAACAGGACGGGTGAGGTAGCGCCGGTGCACATCGTCATCATGGGCTGCGGCCGGGTGGGCTCCGCCCTCGCCCGAGCACTGGAGAAACAGGGCCACTCGGTGGCCGTCGTCGACCAGGACCCGACGGCCTTCCGCCGGCTGGGCGCCGGGTTCAACGGCCGCCGGGTGACCGGCGTCGGCTTCGACCAGGACACCCTCAGGGAGGCGGGCATCGAGGAGGCGGGCGCCTTCGCCGCCGTCTCCAGTGGTGACAACTCCAACATCATCGCCGCCCGGGTGGCCCGGGAGAACTTCGGCGTGGAGAACGTCGCCGCCCGGATCTACGACCCCCGGCGCGCCGAGGTCTACCAGCGCCTGGGCATCCCCACCGTCGCCACCGTGCGCTGGACGGCCGACCAGATGCTGCGCCGCCTGCTGCCGAGCGGCGCCGAGCCGCTGTGGCAGGACCCGAGCGGCGCCGTCCAGCTCGCCGAGGTCGCCTACGACCCCGACTGGGTCGGCCACCGGCTGAGCGAGCTGGAGGAGGCGTCCGGCGCCCGGGTGTCGTTCGTCACCCGGCTCGGCGAGGGCGTGCTGCCCTCGCCCCAGATGGTGGTGCAGGAGGGCGACCTGGTGCACGTCATGCTGCGCCGGGCCGACCTGACGGCGGTCGAGGCCGCGTTCGCGCAGGGCCCGCGGAAGGAAGGTCACTGATGCGAGTCGCCATTGCCGGAGCCGGCGCCGTCGGCCGCTCGATCGCGGGCGAGCTGCTGGAGAACGGCCACGAGGTCCTGCTGATCGACAAGAACCCCAACTCCATCTCCGTGGAGCGGGTGCCCATGGCGGAGTGGCTGCTCGCCGACGCCTGCGAGATCACCTCCCTGGACGAGGCCGCGCTGCAGCGCTGCCACGTGGTGATCGCCGCGACCGGTGACGACAAGGTCAACCTGGTCGTCTCGCTGCTCGCGAAGACCGAGTACGGCGTGCCGCGGGTGGTCGCCCGGGTGAACAACCCGAAGAACGAGTGGCTCTTCAACGAGTCCTGGGGCGTGGACGTGGCCGTCTCCACCCCGCGCCTGATGTCCGCCCTGGTCGAGGAGGCGGTCAGCGTCGGCGACCTGGTCCGGCTGATGCGCTTCAGCCAGGGCAACGCCAACCTCGTCGAGCTGACCCTCGCCGAGGACACCGAGCTGGTCGGCACCCGGGTCGGCGACGTGCCGTGGCCGCCGGACACCGCGCTGGTGACCATCCTGCGCGAGGGCCGGGTCCTGGTGCCCGGCAAGGACGACACCCTGGAGGGCGGCGACGAGCTGCTCTTCGTGGCCGCCCAGGAGCGCGAGGAGGAGCTGGAGGACCTGCTCTCCAGCTCGGCCGGCGCCCAGTAGCCGAGAAGCGTCGAGGGCCCGCACTCGCTCGGAGTGCGGGCCCTCGGCCGTTCGCCGGTCCTGCTGCTGCCGGCCGGCGGTCGGCTACCGGCCGGCGGCCGACCCGTCGGCGGCGTGCTCGTCCGGCGCCGGCTCGTCGTCCAGCTGCGCCTTGATCGGCGGCGGCGCCTTCAGCAGGATCTGCCAGGTCACGTACATCGCCAGCAGCAGCGGCGGGATGCCCAGGGCGACCTTGAGCCAGCCCAGCAGGTTGACGTTGTGGGTGAAGTACAGCGGGAAGAGGATCATCGGCTTGATGCCCATGATCAGCACCCACGCCCAGGTGGCCTTGGTGTACGCGGCCAGCCGGCCCGGGTTCTGCTTGCGCCAGGTGAACATCTCGCCGGTCACCGGGCCGAGCATGATGCCGATCAGCGGCCAGCGGACCAGCGCCGAGACGGCCAGGCCCACGCAGTAGCCGACGTTCCAGAGCAGGCCCGGCAGGTAGAAGTTCTCCGCCTTGCCGGTCTTCATCGAGATCCAGGCGCCGATGGCGACGCCGAACACCCCGCTGAAGGCGTGCTGGACGGTCTCCCGCTTCAGCAGCCGCGCCACCACGAACAGCGCGCTCAGGCCCAGCGCGGCCCAGGCCGCCGCCGGCACCTTGTGGGTGATGTTGTAGGTGACGATGAAGACCAGGCCGGGCAGGGTCATGTCGACCATGCCGCGGACCCCGCCGAACGCCTTCATCACGGTGTCGGCGGCCTCCCGGGAGGCCTGCGCCTGCCGGGCCGCCTCCTCGTCATGGGCGATCTCCACCAGGCCGAGCTGGGCGGCGGGCTCGCCGCCGGGCTGGTTGCTCACGCTCATTCGCTCCCGTGTCCGACCGGACGCAGCTCGTAGCGGGGGTTGAACAGCACCCGGCGGCCACGGGCGTGGCCGATCCGGCCGCTGGCCACCAGACGGCGCCCGGGCTCGATGCCCGCGATGGAGCGGCGTCCGAGCCAGACCACGTCCAGCGCCTCGGTGCCGTCGAAGAGTTCCGCCTCCAGGGCCGGTACGCCGGCCCGGGGGCGGAGCGTCACGGTGCGCAGGGTGCCGGCCACGGTGACCAGTTGCCGGTCCCCGCAGCTGGCGATCGGCGTGCAGCCCGACTCCGCGGCGCTCTCCTGGCGCAGCTCCTCGGCCTCCAACTCCTCGGTGGAGGAGGTCAGCCGGCTGAGCATGCGGCGGAAGCGCCCCTGCGGCGGCTCGCTGCTGTTGTCACCACTCATGCCGGAAGGGTACCGGTTCCGGGGGCCCCGGCGGCAGGCCGCAAGCCGGCCGGGGACTCCGCGCGAGCGCGCCGCGAGGGCTGCCGACGCGCCGGACCGGTACCGTCCGCTCACCCCTCGAAGCGGTAGCCCATGCCGGGCTCGGTGATGAAGTGCCGCGGGTGCGAGGGGTCGCGTTCGAGCTTGCGCCGCAGCTGGGCGAGGTAGACCCGCAGATAGTTCGTCTCGGTCCGGTAGGCCGGGCCCCAGACCTCCTGGAGCAACTGGGTCTGGCTGACCAGCCGGCCCGCGTTGCGCACCAGGACCTCCAGCAAATGCCACTCGGTCGGGGTAAGCCGGATGTCGGCGCCGTCCCGGTTCACCTTCTTCGCCGCCAGGTCCACGGTGAAGCTGTCGGTGACCACCACCGAACCGTCCTCCCCCGCGACCGGCTCGGCCCGGCGGACGGCGGCGCGCATCCGGGCCAGCAGCTCGTCCATGCCAAAGGGCTTGGTGACGTAGTCGTCGGCCCCGGCGTCCAGCGCCTCGACCTTCTCGTCGGAGGCGTGCCGGGCGGAGAGCACGATGATCGGCACCCTGGTCCAGCCGCGCAGGCCCTTGATCACCTCGACCCCGTCCATGTCGGGCAGACCGAGGTCGAGGACGACGACGTCGGGGTGGCGGGCGGCGGCGAGCTCCAGGGCGCTCGCGCCGTCATGCGCCGCGTCGACCTCGTACTTGCGGGCCTTGAGGTTGATCACCAGCGCGCGGACGATCTGCGGTTCGTCGTCCACGACGAGGACCCGGGTCATACGGGCTCCGCCTTTCGGGGCTGTCGGTCGGATCGGAAGTGGTCGTTCAACGGTCGTCGGGGGTGTCACCGATCAGGTGGGTGGCGGGGCGAGCTCCGGTACGTCGGGCCCGGGCGCGTCCGGTCCCGGTCGCTCGGGCTCCGGTCCGCCCGGCTCCGGGACGCGTCCGGCCGTGGGCAGGGTGACCACCATGGTCAGTCCGCCGCCCGGGGTGTCCTCGGCGGACACCGTGCCGTCCATCGCCTCGACGAAGCCGCGCGCCACCGCGAGCCCGAGCCCCACCCCGGCACCTCGCGGCGCGTCCCCGTAGCGCTGGAACGGCGCGAAGATCCGCTCCTTGGCGTCCTCCGGCACCCCCGGCCCCCGGTCCACGATCCGCAGCTCCACCCGGCCCGGCCCGCCCGCCGGCTCCAGCGCATCGGCCTTGACCAGCACCTTCACCCCGTCCGGGCTGTACTTGACGGCGTTCTCGATCAGATTGGCCAGCGACCGCTCCAGCAGTCCGCCGTCGGCCAGGATCATCGGCAGGGTCTCCGGCACGTCCAGCCGGACCGTCTCCGGCGACACCCCGCCCAGCGCGAACGGCACCACCTCGTCCAGGTCGGTCTCCTGGATCAGCGGCGTGACCGTTCCGGTCTGCAAACGGCTCATGTCGAGCAGGTTGTTGATCAGATGGTCGAGCCGGTCGGCACCCGCCTCGATCCCCGCCAGCAGCTCCGCCTCGTCCTCCTCGTCCCACTCCACGTCCGCCGAACGGAGCGAGCTCACCGAGGCCTTGATCCCGGCGAGCGGCGTGCGCAGATCGTGCGAGACGGCCGCCAGCAGAGCGGTGCGGATCCGGTTCCCCTCGGCCTCCCGCCGGGCGGCCGCCGCCTCCCCCGCCAGTCGCCGGCGCTCCAGCACCACGGCGGCCTGCGCGGCGAACGCCCCGAGCAGCCGGCGGTCCTCGGCCGGCAGCACCCGGCCGCGCAGCACCAGCGCCAGCGTCTCCCCGATCGGCACGTCCACATCGGCCGTCTCCGGCCGCTCCGGCGGACGCGGGCCCGCCGTCGCCACCGCCTGCCACACGCCGACCCGGTCGGGCCGCTCCAGCAGCGCCACCGACTCCTGCTGGAAGGTCTCCCGGACCTGCTCCAGCAAGGCCGTCAGCACCCCCTCACCGTTCGGCGCCCCGCGCAGCACCGTGCCGGCCAGCGCGCTCAGCGACTGCGCCTCGGCCTGGCTGCGGGCCGCCTGGTGGGTGCGCCGGGCCGCCAGGTCGACGACCGACGCCACGGCCATGCCGACAGCGGTGAATATCGCCACCGCCATGATGTTCTGCGGCTCGGAGATCGTGAACGTGTGGATCGGCGGCGCGAAGTAGTAGTTGAGCGCCGAGGACCCGACCAGCGCCGAGGCGATCGCCGGGAAGAGCCCGCCCACCAGGGCCGCGCACACCGTCAGCGACAGGAAGAGCAGCATGTCCGTGGTCAGACCCAGACCGTGCACATTGATGAGCACCAGCGCCAGCAGCGGCGGCCCGGCCACCCCGATCAGCCAGCCCGCGATCGTCCGGGTCCGGCCCAGATCGGTCACCTTGCGGGTCGGAACCCGCCCGCGTCCCTTCGCGGCGTGCTCGTGCGTGACGATGTGCACGTCGATGTCGCCCGACTCCCGGGTCACCGTGCCGCTCACGCCCGGGCCGTAGACGTACTGCCAGGCCGGCCGCCGACTGGTCCCGAGCACGATCTGCGTCGCGTTCACACCCCGTGCGAAGTCCAGCAGCCCCGCGGCCGGGTCGTCGCCCAGCACCGCGTGGTACGACCCGCCCAGGCTCTCCACCAGCGCCCGTTGCTCGATCAGCGTCTGCGACGACCCCGAGCCCGGGCCGGCCAGCCCGTCCGACCGGGAGATGTGCACCGCCAGCAGCTCACCGCCCGAGCCGCGGGCGGCTATCCGGGCCGCCCGGCGGATCAGCGTCGCGCCCTCCGGCCCGCCCGTCAGGCCGACCACGATCCGCTCGCGCGCCTGCCAGGTCCCCTTGATGCCCTGCTCGGCCCGGTACTTCTGCAGGTACTCGTCGACCCGGTCGGCCGTCCACAGCAGCGCCAGCTCGCGCAGCGCCGTCAGGTTCCCCGGCCGGAAGTAGTTGGCGAGCGCCGCGTCGATCTTCTCCGGCGCGTACACGTTGCCGTGCGCCAGCCGGCGCCGCAGCGCCTGCGGCGACATGTCGACGAGTTCGATCTGGTCGGCCCGGCGGACCACTTCGTCCGGCACCGTCTCCCGCTGCCGTATCCCCGTGATGCCCTCGACCACGTCGCCGAGCGACTCCAAGTGCTGGATGTTCACCGTCGAGATGACGTCGATCCCGGCCGCGAGCAGCTCCTCGACGTCCTGCCACCGCTTCTCGTTGCGGCACCCCGGCACGTTGGTGTGCGCCAGCTCGTCCACCAGCGCCACCTGCGGCCGGCGCGTCAGGACCGCGTCCAGGTTCATCTCCGTGAACACGGCCCCGCGGTGCGTCAGCTCCTGTCGCGGCACCACCTCGAGACCCGTGACCTGCTCGGCCGTGTGCCGACGCCCGTGATCCTCGACGAACGCCACCACGACGTCCGTCCCCCGCTCCGACCGCCGGTGTGCCTCCGCGAGCATGGCGTACGTCTTACCGACCCCGGGTGCCGCCCCGAGGTAGACCCGCAGCCTGCCGCGTCCCATGTGCACCATTCTTGATCCGGCCGTGCCTGGCGGCCATCCCGGACACCAGTTCCCTTCGCCTTCGAGACTACGGCGCAGGCGCCGGTTTGCCAGCGATCTGGCCGCTGAGCTGGGAGTTTTAGCGCCATATTGATGGGCCGTCGGGGCCCGCGGCGGCGTCGGCCGGCACCGCACCCACCCGCTTGCCCCGCCTGGCCGCATTTCGGCCCGGAAATGCGAAAAGCCCCTGCCGGTATCCCCGGCAGGGGCTTCTCAGAAGAATTGTTCGGCGGCGTCCTACTCTCCCACAGGGTCCCCCCTG
>NZ_JBHVRK010000052.1:0-15954 GCF_042885845.1 Kitasatospora sp. NPDC058032
CTGGCGTTGTTCGCACCCGACACGGCCTTCGACTCCTCTCCGTCCGGCCACAGCACCTCCCACGAGACCCCGGCCCCCGCCGACCGGCGCTCGCCTGGGCTGGCCCGCATCAGCGCAACCCCGGCCCGAGCCGCCCACTGCGCAACCCGGGCGGCCTCACCCGGTGGATCGTTCACCGTCGTCCCCTGCACCACCCCGACCCGCCGCCCGTGCAGCACGCCCGGCAGCCCCTCGACGTGATCGGCGTGGAAGTGCGTCGCCAGGAAGAGCGGCACCCGGCTGATCCCCAGATCACGCAGACAGCGGTCGGCGTCCTGCGGATCCGGGCCGGCGTCCACCACCACCGCGCTGTCGGGCGGGTCACCGTTCTCCGGTGCCACCGGCAACACCAGCATGTCGCCCTGCCCCACGTCGCACATGACCAGCCGCCAGCCCGGCGGCGGCCAGCCGGTCGCGATCCGGGCCAGCGACGGAGGCCGCAGCAACACGGCGAGCAGGACGAGCAGCAGCACGCCCACCGCCACCGGGCGGAGCCTCCCGCGCGGTCGACGCCCACCGGTTCCGTCGGCGGCGCGCCGGGGCAGCAGCGACGGCATCACGCAGCAGAGCGCGGCCGTGCCGAGGGCGAGGCTCACCGTGCCGACCCACCCACCCGGCCAGGACAGCCGACCCCCCGGAAGCTCCGCCCCGTGCCGGGCGACCGCGGCCAGCCAGCCGGCCGGGACCGCCGCGGGCTCGGCGAGCAGCCGGGCCAGCGAGGGCGAGAGCGGGTCGAGCGCCAGGACCGCGAAGCCCAGCAGGGTCGCCGGGGCCACCGCCAGCTCGGCCAGCAGGTTGCACGGGATCCCGACGAGGCTGACGTGCCCGGAGAACACCACCGTCACCGGCGCGCAGAGCGCCTGCGCCGCCGCTGTCGCTCCGACGGCGCCCGCGAGGTGATGCGGCCAGCCCCGCGCCCGCAGGGCGTCCGCCCAACGCGGGCCGAGGACCAGCAGGCCGGCCGTGGCGAGCACCGACAGCAGGAAGCCGAAGGAGCGCGCCAGGTACGGGTCGAGGAGGACCAGCAGCAGGGCCGTGCCCGCCAGCGCCGGCACCGCCTGGCGCGGGCGGCCGGTGGCCAGCGCCAGCAGTCCGATCAGCCCCGTCCCCGCCGCTCTGAGCACGCTGGGCTCCGGGCGGCAGATCGTCACGAAGGCCAGGGTGACGGCGGCGCCGAGCAATGCCGTGGTGCGCAGCGGGATCCCGAGCAGGGCGGCCAGTCCGCGCCGTTCGGCGGTGCCGGCCCGCCCCGGGGCGCCGAGCAGCACGCCGAGCACGATCGCGAGGTTGGCCCCGCTGACCGCGACCAGGTGGGCCAGGTCGGTGTCCCGGAACGCCTCCCAGAGGTCGTCCGGCAGCCGCGAGGTGTCCCCCACGACGAGGCCGGGCAGCAGTCCGCGCTCGTCCGACTGCAGGCCGTCGGTGGCCGCCCGCAGCCCCGCGCGCAGCCGCCCGGCGATCCGCTGCGGCAGGCTCGGCGGCGCGAGCGTTCGCGGTTCGCCGTGTGCGATCAGCAGCGCCGCCGACTCGCCCCCGCGTTCGCCCGACGGACGGACCGCCACCTCGGTGGCGAGGCGGGTCGAGGGCAGTAGCCGCTCCCACGCGCCGGTGTCCGAGCCGCGGACCAGGACGGTGACCGGCGTGCGGGTGCGGACGGTACGCGGGCCCGACCTGCCGGGGAGGGCGCCGTCGGGAACGGCGACGCGGTCCACCACCGCGTCCACGGTGAGCAGTGCCTGGCCGGAACCGGAGCCGGCGCCGTGGGAGACGCGCACGCGCGGGTCACCGGTGAGGGTGAGGTCGACGCCGACCTCGGGTGCCGGGCCGGTGGCGTGCGCGAGTTCGGGCAGTGGCCCGCGGCGCAGGTCGGCGGTGTGCAGGAGAGTGGCCGCCGTGGCGGCGGCAGTGGTGAGCAGCACGGCGGCGAGGGTCACGGTGGCGGACCGGCGGCGGAGCGGGCCGGAGCCCGCACCCGCCCGGCGGGCGAAGAGGACCAGCCCGAGGAGCGCGGTCACGCCCGCCGCCACCGTGAGGGAGGCGACGTGCCCGGGGCCCAGGCCGAGGACCGCGGCCGTCACGGCCCAGGCGGCAACGGCGGGCAGCAGCAGCCGGAGGTCGTTCGGGCGAGGTGGGGCGGGGACGGCAGAAGCAGGAGTGGGAGTGGGAGCAGCGGTGGCGATGACGGCACCTCCTCTCGGGCAGGGGCAGCGGACGGGGGCGGGGTTGTCGGACTGTCAGAGGGTGAGCAGCGGCCGGAGTTCCGTGTAGGTGCGCTCGCCGATCCCGCTCACCTGCCGGAGTTGGTCGAGCGAGCGGAACGTGCCGCCGTGGGAGGCACGGAAGGTGAGGATGCGCTGGGCGAGGGTCGGGCCGACGCCTGGGAGCGTGTCGAGTTGTTCGAGGGTCGCGTGGTTGAGACTGACCGGCTGCTTCGACGCACCGGCAGACGGCGGCCCCGGGCCCGCCCCGGTGGCCGGTTGAGGACTCGGCTCGCCGACGAGGATCTGTTCGCCGTCCGCCAGGACGCGGGCCAGGTTGAGGTTCCTGGTGTCCGTCCCGGGCAACGGCCCACCGGCCACCCGCAGGGCGTCCGCAACCCGGGAGCCACCGGGCAGGATGTGCACTCCCGGGGAGCCGACCCGGCCTCCGATGTCGACCACCACGACGGCGCCCGGCGCCGCGCCGCCGGTGTCGCTCGCGTTCGCGTCGCCCGCCGCGCCACCGGCCACGGCCTCGGGCGGGCCCGGCCCGGGGGTGGCGGCGGACGGCACCGAGGCGACGGCGATGGCCGGCACCTCGACCCGCTGCGGCCGTGCCAGCCAGAAGTGCTGCACGCCGTAGCCGACGGTGAGCAGCAGGAGGACGAGGAGGCCGACCACCGCCCGCCGGTCGAGCGTCAGCGCATGGCCCGCCCACGGACTCGCCGCGGGCCCCGGCAAGGGCACGGCCTCCTCGGGCGCGGCCCGGTCGGGCCCGGGGCCGCCGGGCGGCGGCGCACCGGGCGGCGGCGCACCAAGTGGCGGCCGTGCACCGGAGTCGGTCGGCGCCGCGTACACCGGGGGTTCGGTGTCCGGCGGATCCCCGGCCTCGGGCAGGAGGGCCGCCATGCGCAGGCTCGCGGTCTCGTTGACCCGCTGGATCTCGTGGCGCTTGCGTGCGCCGATTCGCATGCTCGTCATGCGGAGCACGGTAGGAACCGCGCGAGCAGGGCGCGGTGATTACCGAATACCTGTGGAAAACCCGGGGGTTGTGGAAAAAGAAGCTCACCCTCAGGAGGGAGGAAGGGCGTCAGGCGTTGACAGCCCGTCGCCCGTCACCGGGGTGAGACCACCACCGCCAGCAGCCCCGGTCCGACGTGCGCGCCGATCACCGCCCCCACCTCGCCCACGTAGAGGTCGCGCAGTCCCGGTACCCGTTCCCGCAGGCGCGCGGCGAGCGGCTCGGCCCGGTCCTCCGCCGCCAGGTGGTGGACGGCGATGTCGACCTCCCCCTCCCCCGCCCGCTCGGCCGCGATCTCCTCCAGCCGGGCGATCGCCCGCGACGCCGTGCGGACCTTCTCCAGGGGCTCGATCCGCCCCCCGTCCAGGTGCAGCAGCGGCTTGACCGCGAGCGCCGAGCCGAGCAGCGCCCGCGCGGCGCCGATCCGGCCGCCCCTGCGCAGGTACTCCAGGGTGTCGACGTAGAAGAACCCGCTGGTCACGGCCGTGCGCCGCTCGACGGCCGCCACCGTCCCGTCGAGGTCCGCGCCGGCCTCGATCGCCTCGGCCGCCGCCAGCACCCCGTACCCGAGGGCCATCCCGACCAGCCGGCTGTCCACCACCCGCACCGGGACGGGCGCCTCGGCGGCCGCGAGCCGCGCGGCCTCCGCCGTCCCGGACAGCTCGCCGGAGATGTGCACCGAGACGATGCCCCGCGCGCCGGCCTCGGCGGCCGACCGGTAGGCGGCGGCGAAGGACTCCGGGCTGGGCCGGGAGGTGGTGACCCGGTGCTTGCCGCGCAGGGCCTCCGCGACGTCCTTCGGGGAGATCTCGACGCCCTCCGCGCGCACCTCGTCGCCGACCGCGACGCTCAGCGGGACCACGGTGATCCCGTGCCGGTCGACGGCGTGCTGGGGCAGGTAGGCCGTGGAGTCGGTGACAAGTGCGAGGTCGGCGGGCATGAGGCGGAGGTTACTCCCCACCCGGGCCGGACGGCAGCATCCGGGTCACCGCTCGATCGGGCTCGGCCGGGCTCAACCGGCCGAGGGTCCGGCGGACGGCTTGCGCAGCCGCTGCGCCAGCTTGGCCACCGGGTCGGCGAGACCGAGCAGGTCCTCGGCGCTGGGCCGGCCGCCGCGGCCGTCGGTGAGCCCGGGCCGGGCCCCGCCCGTCGCCCCCGTCCCAGTGGCCGCACCGGACCCACCGGCCGAACCGGCCTCGCGCGCCGCACCGGAGACGCCCGCAGCACCCGCAGCACCCGCAGCACCCGCAGCAGTGTCCCAGTGCCGCAGCGCCCCCGCCTCGTTCTCGCACTCCTGACTCAACCGGCTCAGCTCGTCCTCCGCGAACCGGTGCAGCCGGTCCTGCGCCGCCCAGCGCATGCTCTCCGCCGAGCGCGTGATCCGCTCGGCCCGCTCGCGCAGCTCCGGCAGCTTCGCCGCGACACGCCCGGCGTCCGGCTCGCGCTCCAGCATCCGCAGCTCGCCGTCCAGCTCCGCCGCATGGGCGTCCAGCCGGGCCAGCAGCGCGAGCGACTCGCCGAGCTGGCCGTCCTGGGCGACGGCGCCCTGCAGGACCTGCCGGGTGCCGTCCAACGAGGTGCGCAGGCGCAGGCGGACGGCGGAGATCTGTCCCTGCGGGCCGGTCTGGGTGTAGGTCTTGGCCTTGAGCGTGACGTTCTCGACCGCCCGGCGGGCCTTGGCCTCCTGGCGTTCCATCGTCTCGCCGACCGCCCGGGCGGCCTTGACCAGCCCGACGACGACGAGCACCGCCACCCCGAGCCCGAACAGCACGGAGAGTACGAGCAACACCCCGAGGATCTCCATCACGTGCCACCTTCCGCCAGCCGAACCGGCCCCACCGGGCCCAACGCGGGCCGACCCACCGTGGGTTCCACCGTAGCCCCGGCAGCCGCCCCGCGGGCGGTCGATCAGGGCCGCCGGGCCGGAGTTCAGGGGCGGATTCAGGGACGACTAGGGGTGAACCCCGAGCCCCAAGCCCCGCGCCCCAAGCCCCAAGCCCTGCCCGCGCCCCCCACGCCCGTCCCCCGAAAACGCCGCGGGGCGGACGCTCCCGAAGGAACGCCCGCCCCGCCGCCGGCAGCGGCCTCAGCCGGTGACGATGTTGACCAGCTTCGGCGCCCGCGCGATCACCTTGCGCACCTCGGCCCCGCCGATCGCCGCGACGACCGCCGGGTCGGCCAGCGCCAGCGCCTCCAGCTCGGCGTCCGAGATCGACGGCGCGACCTCCAGCCGGGCCTTGACCTTGCCCTTGACCTGCACCACACAGGTCACCGTCTCGTCGACGACGTACGCCGGGTCGGCCACCGGGTAGTCCGTGTAGGCCAGCGACTCGCCGTGGCCCAGCCGCCGCCACAGCTCCTCCGCGATGTGCGGGGCCAGCGGGGCGACCGCCAGCACCACCTGCTCGGCCACCGACCGCGGCGTGGATCCACGCTTGACCAGGTAGTTGTTCAGCTCGATCGCCTTGGCGACGGCCGTGTTGAAGCGCAGCCCGGCCATGTCCCCGCGGATGCCGTCGACGGCCTTGTGCAGGGCGCGCAGCGTCGCCTCGTCCGGCTCCTCCTCCGTCACCACCAGCTCGCCGGTCGTCTCGTCGACGATGTTGCGCCACAGCCGCTGCAGGAAGCGGTAGGAGCCGACGACGGCGCGGGTGTCCCACGGGCGGGAGACGTCCAGCGGGCCCATCGACATCTCGTACAGGCGCAGCGTGTCGGCGCCGTACTCGTCGGCGATCTCGTCCGGGGCGACGGCGTTCTTCAGGGACTTGCCCATCTTGCCGGCCTCGCGCTTGACCTGCTCGCCCTGCCAGAAGTACTGGCCGTCGCGCTCCTCGACCTCGGCGGCGGGCACCGGGAAGCCGCGCTCGTCGCGGTAGACGTCGGCGGTGATCATGCCCTGGTTGAACAGCTTGTGGAACGGCTCGACGGACGAGACGTGGCCCAGGTCGTGCAGCACCTTGTGCCAGAAGCGGGCGTACAGCAGGTGCAGGACGGCGTGCTCGGCACCGCCGACGTACAGGTCGGCGCCGCCGCCGGGCTTCTGCTCGGTGGGGCCCAGCCAGTAGCGCTCGTTGGCCGGGTCGACGACCTGCTCGCGGTTGGACGGGTCGATGTAGCGCAGCTCGTACCAGCAGGAGCCGGCCCAGTTGGGCATGGTGTTGGTCTCGCGACGGTACGTCTTCGGGCCGTCGCCCAGGTCCAGCTCGACGTTGACCCAGTCCTCGTTGCGGGACAGCGGGGTCTTCGGCGTGGAGGTGGAGTCGTACGGGTCGTAGGTGTGCGGCGAGTAGTCGTCGACCTGCGGGACCTCGACGGGCAGCATCGACTCGGGCAGCGCGTGCATGACGCCGTCCTCGTCGTAGACGATCGGGAAGGGCTCGCCCCAGTACCGCTGGCGGCTGAACAGCCAGTCGCGCAGGCGGTAGTTGACGGTGCCTTCGCCGATGCCGCGCGCGGTCAGCCAGGCGGTGACGGCGGCCTTGGCGTCGACGACGCTCAGGCCGTTCAGCGCGATGCCGTCCGCGGTGCCCTCGTCGTGGGCCGAGTTGACGATGACGGAGTCGTAGGTGTCGAACGCGTCGTCCCAGTCGGCCGGGTTCTCGCCGCGCCCGTCGGTGGGCTCGACGACGCAGCGCATCGGCAGGTCGAAGGCGCGCGCGAAGGCGAAGTCGCGGTGGTCGTGGGCGGGGACGGCCATGATGGCGCCGGTGCCGTAGCCCATCAGCACGTAGTCGGCGATGAAGACCGGGACGGGCTCGCCGCTGACCGGGTTGACGGCGTAGGCGCCGGTGAAGACGCCGGTCTTGACCTTGGCCTCGACCTGTCGCTCGACGTCGGACTTGGCGGCCGCGGCGGCGCGGTAGGCGGTGACGGCCTCGGCGGGGGTGGCGGCGCCACCGGTCCACGCCTCGCGGGTGCCCTCGGGCCAGGCGGCGGGCACGATCGTGTCGACCAGCTCGTGCTCGGGGGCCAGGACCATGTAGGTGGCGCCGAACAGGGTGTCGGGGCGGGTGGTGAAGACGGTGATCTTCCGGTCCCCGCCGACGCTGCCGTCACCGACGCTGCCGTCACCGACGGCGCCGACCCGGAAGTCGACGCGGGCGCCCTCGGAGCGGCCGATCCAGTTGCGCTGCTGCAGCTTGATGGCCTCGGGCCAGTCCAGCAGGTCCAGGTCGGAGATCAGCCGGTCGGAGTAGGCGGTGATCCGCATCATCCACTGGCGCAGGTTGGACTTGAAGACGGGGAAGTTGCCGCGCTCGGAGCGACCGTCGGCGGTGACCTCCTCATTGGACAGCACGGTGCCCAGGCCGGGGCACCAGTTGACCGGCACCTCCTTGGCGTAGGCCAGCCGGTACTCGCCCAGCACGTCCTCGCGCTCGGCGCCGTTCAGCTCGGACCAGGCACGGCCGCCGGGGACCTCACGGCCGCCGTTCTCGAACTCGGCGACCAGCTCGGCGATCGGGCGGGCCTTGGCGGCCTGCTCGTCGTACCAGGAGTCGAAGATCTGCAGGAAGATCCACTGCGTCCAGCGGTAGTACTCGGGGTCGATCGTGGCGATCGAGCGGCGCGGGTCGTGGCCCAGGCCCAGCCGGCGCAGCTGCTGGCGCATGTTGGCGATGTTGGCCTCGGTGGAGACCCGCGGGTGGGTGCCGGTCTGCACGGCGTACTGCTCGGCGGGCAGGCCGAAGGAGTCGTAGCCCAGGGTGTGCAGGACGTTGTAGCCGTTCATCCGCTGGTAGCGGGCGAAGACGTCGGTGGCGATGTAGCCCAGCGGGTGGCCGACGTGCAGGCCGGCGCCCGACGGGTACGGGAACATGTCCATGATGAAGCTGTGCGGCTTCGCGGCGACGTCGGCGCCGGCCGGGTCGACCAGGTCGCCGGCCGGGTTGGGGGCGTGGAACGTCCCCTCCTTCTCCCAGATGTCCTGCCAGCGGGACTCGATCTCCGCCGCCAGGGCGGCGCTGTACCGGAACGGCGCGGTCGCGGTGTCGGCCGCACCGGACGCAGGGGTCGTCTCGCTCATGGTCCTTCAAGCTCCATCGATGTCAGTTGGCGAACCGGCGTACAGGGCCGGCGGCGGGGCGGGTGCCCGGGCGTGGCCCGGACGGACGCCGGGCGGCGGGCCCGGGCGGAAAACAAAAAAGCCCCTCGCAGGAGGGGGTGCCACGCCGACTCCGGCTCCGCCCTCGGGCGTGGCCGGTCCTGGTCAGCGCGGCCGACTAAGGAGCAGGCGCGCGGTTCGCATGGGCTCAGGGTACCGCAAGGGGGTCGGCCGCCTCCCGGGGATATCGCCGACGCGCCTTCCGCCCCGCGCCCCGCCACCCGGCGCTACGACCCCTCCGACGTGCCCACGCCCGCACGCGATGCACCCGCCGAGCCCGCCCCCTCCCCGCCCACCGGACCCCCACCGACCGAACCCGCACCCGTCGCACCCGCCCCCGCGCCCGCGCCCGCCACGCCGCCCCCCGCCGACCGGAACGCCGCGTCGATCCCCCGCAGCGCCCGCGCCACCCGCTCCGACTGCATCCCCGCCGCCAGTGCCCGCGCCCGGTCCGCGGTGCGCGCCGCCTCGACGGTGTCGCCCGCCAGCCGTTGCGAGTCGGCCAGCCGGACCATCAGCAGCGCCCGCACCCGCGCCCGGCCCGGCCCCAGACCGCCCACCGCCTCGGCCAGCAGCGCCTGCGCCCGCCCGTGCTCGCCCAGGAACAGGTACCCCTCCCCCACCATCCCCGCGAGGTCCGCCCGCTCCTCGCCCCCGGCGCCGCCCGGGGCCCCGTCCAGCTCCGCGAACGCCCGCCCCGCCGTCTCGGCGAGCCCGGCCGCGTCGCCGCGCCGCCCGTGGGCGCGGGCGATCCGGCCGAGCTGCAGCGCCCGGTCGGCCGGGCCGAGCCCGTCCCCGGCCGCCGCCACCGCCTGCGCGAGCGCCGTGACCACGTCGAGCCCGCGCCCGCCCGCGCTCCAGGTGGCCAGCACCACCAGGCCGCCGAGCACCGCCACCCCGTCCCGGCGCCCGCCGCTCAGGTGGGCGGCGCGCAGCGCGGCGGCGAACGCCCGCTGCGCGGTGGCGTCGTGGCCGAGGTCGAAGGCGGCCCAGGCGGCGAGCCGGGCAAGGCGGCCCGCCGCGCCGTACAGCGCCCGGCCGAGCGGTTCGTCGTACCCGCCGAGCTCCAGCAGCTTGGCGACCATGGCCAGTTCGGCGCGGACGGGGCCGAGGACGAGTCCGCCGCCGCAGGACCGTTCCAGCCGCACTTTGCTGCGGTGGGTGGCGGCGAGTTCGCCGATCAGTGCCGGGTCGACGCGCAGCGCGCCGTCGCCGGAGAGGGCGGGCGGCGGGGTGACCAGCCGGCGGGCGGCCTCGGCGACGTCGGCGCCGCGGAAGAGGTCGGTGAGACGTACGGGGCCGGCGTCGGCGGCGGTCTCGCGCAGGGCGGTCTGCGCGGTGTCGGCGGTCCACGGGTCGGTGAGCAGGCGCGGGGAGAGGATCTTGGCGCCGCGGTGGCCGCCCATCGGGCCCCAGAGCTGCTCGTAGGTGACGGCGATGCCGAGGGTGCGGGCGAGCACCTCGCAGACGGCCTGGTCGTGGGGGCTGCGCGGGACCATGCCGCGGTCGCGCCACTTGTAGGGGGCGGTGGAGCTGATCGCGAGCCGGGCCGGGACGGTGAGGTTGACCTCGCGGGCGAGCCGCTCCGGGCTCCAGCCGAGCTGGTGGAGAATCCGGGCGAGTTCCTCGTTGCGTCTGCGCTCCAGATCGGCCATGGATCCGACGGTAGCGGTCCGCCGGGGGCCCGTGCCGGGAGGTCGTGGAAAAGCCGCGAACGCCGAAGGCCGCCTCCCGTAGCGGGAGGCGGCCTTCGTTTCCTGTGGAGCTACGGGGAATTGAACCCCGGACCTCTTGCATGCCATGCAAGCGCTCTACCAACTGAGCTACAGCCCCTTGACCTGCGATGTCACCGGGGGTTTCGTTCCGTTTCCCTCGGCGACATCGACTACTTTACACGGTCCGGGGGGTGCTCCACGAATCCGTTCCCGCGAGGGCCCCCTACCCGCCCGCCGACCGCTCCTCCCGGACCTCCGCGACGGCCCCGGCGCGGCCGGTGACCGCACCCCGGGCGGCGCCCCGGACAGCCACCCGGGCGGCGAAGCCGGTGGCCAGTGCGACGGCCCCGCCGACGGTGGCCGTGGCGAGCAGCAGCGCGTGCCCGGAGTCGGCGGCGGACGCCGGCGGGTCGACCGCGCCGAGGAACACCGAGCCGACCAGCGCGATGCCGATGACCTGGCCGAGCTGGACCGCGGTGACCACGACCCCGCTGCCGTCCGCCGCGTCGGCGGGGGCGACCCGGGCGAGCGCCCGGGTGACCAGCGGCGCGTAGGCGCAGCCGCCGAGCAGCCCGAGGACGGCGGAGAGCGCCAGCGCCGCCGCACCGACCGCGGAGCCGTCGCCCAGCAGGACGCCGAACAGCACGTAGCCGACGGCGAGCAGGCCGGCGCCGAGCGTCGGCAGGACGCCGTGCAGACGCCCGGGCAGCCGCTGCCAGTACAGGCCGGCGACGCCGAAGCCGGCGGCGATCGGGGCGGAGTCGAGCCCGGCGCGCAGGGCGCTGTACCCGAGCCCGGACTGCTGGTGCAGGGCGAAGGAGAACATGAAGCCGGCGAAGGCCAGCAGGATCATGAACACCGCGCCGACGGCGGGCAGCAGTCCGGCCGCGCCGAGGACCCGCCCGCTGATCAGCGGCTGCCCGCCGCGCCGCGCGATCCGCCGCTCGACGACCGCGAACAGGGCGAACAGCAGCGCGCTCGCGCCGAGCATCGCCCAGCCCCAGCGGGGCCAACCGAGTTCGTGGCCGAGCACCAGCGGGACGACGAGCAGCCCGATGGCGGCGGCGAGCACCAGCAGGCCGGGCACGTCGAAGCCGCGGTCGCGGTCCCCGGGCAGCTTCGGCAACAGCCGGGCGCCGGCCGCCAGCAGCAGCACGCCGATCGGCAGGTTGACCAGGAAGACCGGGCGCCAGCCGGAGCCGAACAGGTCGGCGCTGACGAGCACCCCGCCGAGCACCTGACCGGCCGCGATGCCGCCGGCGAGGACGGCCGAGTACAGGCCCAGGGCGCGGACGCGGGCCTGGCCGGTGAAGGTCCGCTGGATGAGGCTCATCACCTGGGGGACCATCAGGGCCGCTCCGGCGCCCTGGAGCAGCCGGGCGGCGATCAGCCAGCCGGTGCCGGGGGCCAGCCCGCAGGCCAGCGAGGCGGCGGTGAAGGCGGCCAGGCCGCTCTGGAAGAGCCGGCTGTAGCCGTAGCGGGCGCCGAGCCGGGCGCCGGTGATCAGCAGGACGGCGTAGGCGACGGTGTAGCCGGCCACCACGAGCTGCAGGGCGGCGCCGGAGGCGTGCAGGTCGGTGCGGATGGTCGGCACCGCGACGTTGACGATGGCGGCGTCGAGGACGGCCATGAACTGGCCGCCGAGCACGAGAGCGAGGAGCGGTCCGGGCCGGCTGCCGGACGCCGTACCGGGCCGGGCCGCGGGGGCACCGGCCGCCGTGGCCGCCCCGGCCGCTCGGCGCCGGGTCTGGAGATCGGTCATGCGTCGAGCCTCACGGCGGCCCGGTACCAGTGGTTAGTGCCTGCGGATCCTGGTACTGACAGCACCTGTTTCGGCCCGCGCGGCTGCGGCACGATGGCGGGTATGACCGTCGTGGACACCCCCGGCACCGTCAAGTCCCCCGTCGCCGAGAAGCCCCCCGTCGCCGTCGAACCCGCTGCCGTCGAGCCCGCCGTCGGCGAGGCCCCCGCCGACCGGCGCGACCGCCGGCGCACCGAGCTGGCCGACTTCCTGCGCGCCCGCCGCGCCCGGGTCTCCCCCGAGGACGTCGGCCTGCCGCCCGGGCTGCGCCGCCGCACCCCGGGCCTGCGCCGCGAGGAGGTGGCGCAGCTCGCCGGGGTCGGGGTCACCTGGTACACGTGGCTGGAGCAGGGGCGCCGGATCAACGCCAGCGCGCAGGTGCTCACGGCGGTGGCCCGGGTGCTGCTGCTGGACGCCGCCGAGCGCGCGCACCTGTTCCGGCTGGCCGGGGTGGCGGTGCGGCCCACGGCGTTCCCGGATCCGGTGCTGGACCCGTCGACCCAGCTGATCCTGGACGCGCTGGTGCCGCTGCCGGCCGCGGTCTCCAACAGCCGGTACGACGTGCTGGGGTGGAACTCCACCTACGAGGCGCTGTTCGCCGCGAGCCGGGTGCGGACGGCCGACGGCTGGTTCAACAGCCTCTGGTGCACGGTGACCAGCCCGGAGTGCTGCAACCCGTTCCTGAACCGGGCCGAGCAGCTGCCGACGATGGTCGCGGTGCTGCGCGGCGCGTACGGGCGGCACGTCGGCGAGCCGGCGTGGGAGGAGTTCGTGCGCTCGCTGCTGGAGGCGAGCGAGGAGTTCCGGGAGCTGTGGGCCCGGCAGGAGGTGTCCTCGCGGCGGACGTCGCTGAAGGTGTTCCGGCACCCGCGGGTGGGCGTGCTGCGGCTGAACGCGACGTACCTGACGATCCCGGGGATCCCGGAGGCGTACGTCGCCGTCTACACCCCGGACGGGCCGGAGGACCGTGCGCGGGTGGAGCGGCTGGCGGCGCTGGGGCCGGGCGGCTGGACCGCCCCCTGCGACCACGCCCGTACCGGGCCCACCGGGTGAGCCCCCGCCCGCCGCACGGGGAGCGGCGGGAACGCCGGAAGGCCGCCACCCATCGGATGACGGCCTTCCGTAGTCTGTGGAGCTACGGGGAATTGAACCCCGGACCTCTTGCATGCCATGCAAGCGCTCTACCAACTGAGCTACAGCCCCGCGACACACGTGGTCCTCGCGGACCCCGGGTGCGGAGTGGAGCTACGGGGAATTGAACCCCGGACCTCTTGCATGCCATGCAAGCGCTCTACCAACTGAGCTACAGCCCCTCACTCGCCGGATTTCCCGCTTCCCTTCCGGGCCGCTTTCCCTCCGTGCGAACGAGGAAGACTCTAACCGCAAAGGCCCGGAACTGCGAAATCCGCTCCCCGGGGCCCCCTCCGCACCCTCACCCGGGGGACCTCAGGTGTCGTCGCCGATGACGGGCTGGGGCAGGGTGCCCGCGTTGTGCTCCAGCAGCCGCCAGCCCCGCGCGCCGCGGCCCAGCACGGACCAGCAGCAGTTCGACAGTCCGCCGAAGCACTCCCACAGCGCCGGCTCCAGGCCGAGCATCCGCCCGAGCATGGTGCGGATGGTGCCGCCGTGGCTGACCACGACCAGCGTGCCGCCGTCGGGCAGCTTGCCTGCCGCGTCGAGCACCACCGGCACGGAACGGTCGGCGACCTCGGTCGCGAGCTCACCGCCGCCGCGCCGGACCGGCTCGCCGCGGGTCCACGCCGCGTACTCCTCGGGGTGGCGCTCACGGATCTCCGCGTTGGTCAGCCCCTGCCAGGAGCCCGCGTAGGTCTCGCGCAGGCCCTCGTGGTGCTCGACGTCCAGGCCGGTGACCGCGGCCAGCTCCTCGGCGGTGCGCCGGGCCCGCTGGAGGTCGGAGGAGATCAGCAGGTCCGGACGCAGGCCGGAGAGCAGCCGGGCGGCCCGCTGGGCCTGCAGCACGCCCTGCCCGGTCAGTTCGATGTCCGTGGTGCCCTGGAAGCGGGATTCGAGGTTCCAGGAGGTCTGGCCGTGCCGCCAGAAGACGATGCGCGGACCCCGCGCGTCCCGGCTCAGCTGTAGTCCTCGGCGCCGAAGTCGTCCGCCGGGGCGACCTCGGCCGGGGCGACGGCGTTGCCGGCCGCGTCGGTGTGGGCGTCGGGGCGGTTGCGGGAGGCGATGGCGTCCTCCGGCAGCGCCAGCTCGGGGCAGTCCTTCCAGAGGCGGTCCAGCGAGTAGAAGGAGCGCTCCTCGGAGTGCTGGACGTGCACGACGATGTCGAGGTAGTCGAGCAGGATCCAGCGGCCCTCGCGCTCGCCCTCCCGGCGCACCGGCTTGATGTCCAGCTTCTCGCGCAGCTGGTCCTCGATCTCCTCGGCGATCGAGCGGACCTGGCGGTCGTTGCTCGCGGAGGCGATCAGGAAGGCGTCGGTGATCGACAGCACCTCGCTGACGTCGAACGCGACGATGTTGTGGGCCAGCTTGTCGGCCGCCGCCTGGGCGGCGACGTTGATGAGTTCCTGGCTGTGCTCAGTGGCGGTCACGGTGTTCTTCCGGCTCGGCGGCTTGGGGGCGCCCCGGGCGCGGCGCGCCGGGGATCGCCTTCCAGGATCTCACGCCGTCCGGGCGGCCCCGGAACCGTTTTTCCGGGGCCGCCCGCCGTCCGCGGCCGGGCTACTGGGCCTTCGGCGGCGCGTAGTCCTTGCCGAGGACGACGACCAGGTCGGCGTTCTGCGCGTCGGTGACCTTCTTCACCGCCGTCTCCGGCAGATTGAGGCTGGTCGCCAGCGACTTCGCGGCGGCCTGCCGGGCGTCGTCGGTGTAGCGGATCTCACTGGCCGGCTGCGGGGTGCCCTTGGCGCCGCCGGGCACGAAGGTCAGGCCCGCGTTGACCACCTGGACCTGGGCGGCGGCGGCCGCCTGGTCGTTGCCGGTGGCGTCCAGGAGGGAGACCCGGGCCGGCGCGTCACCGCTGGTCGCGGCCTTGACGGTGCCGCCGAGCACCTCCTTGACCTGCTGGCCGGCGGTGGCCTCGTCGAGTGAGCCGTCCGGCTTGACGGTCAGCGCGCTGGTGCCGAACCGGCCGTCCTTGGCGAGCTGCGCCATCTGTGCGAGCACCCCGGCGAGCGCGTCCTCGGGCAGCGAGGGGTCGAGCACCGCGTTCATCCGGTGCACGTCGTCCTTGGCCTCCTTGAACTCGACCGGCATGGTGCGCACCACCGCGTCCATCACCTGGCCGAACCGGGCGAGCTGCGCGTCGCGGTTCTCGCCGCCGTTCTGCAGGGTGGCGTAGGCCACCGCCGCCTTCCCGCTCAGCAGGGTGTTCTTGCCCGCGGCGGCGAGCACCTTGCCGTCCGGCTTGCCCCCGTCGTGGACCTCGGCGTTGGTGTCCACCCGGACGCCGCCGAGCTGGGCGACCAGCAGTTCCAGGTACGGGGTGTCGAGCCGCCAGGTGCCGGCGACCGGGGCGCCGAGCACGGTGGTCAGGCCGTCGCGGGTGCCGGAGGCGCCGAGGGTGTCCATGGCCTGGCCGATCGTGGTGACCGGCGGGTCGCCGGGGCCGGGCAGCCGCAGCGTGTCCGGCAGCAGCAGGACGGTGCCCTTGCGGCCGGAGGCGTCGTTGACCAGCAGCGCGCTGGAGACCTTGCCCTGGAGGTCGCGCAGGTGGACGACGTTGACCTGGCGCGGTCCGGCGGCGCCGGCCGCGCTCTTCCCGTCGCCGCCGGTCAACCAGAGGTAGCCGCCGGTACCGGCCGCGGCGAGCGCGAGGACCACGCCGGCGCCGATCAGCCGGGTGCGCAGCTTCCGGCGGCGCTCGGCGCGCACCTCGCTGCGGGACTCGGCGAACTTCAGCCAGTCGATGACGTCCTCGGACTTCTCCGCCTCGTCGTCGACGAAGGTGAACTCGTCCGTGGGGTAGCCGTCCTCGGCGCCGCCGGCGGCGGTCCTGGCCCGGGCCGGACGGGCACCGCCGACCTGCTCGGACGGCGCCGCGGGCCGGGCGGGGGCGGCCGGCTCTGCGGCGGCCGGGCGCGGCACCGGGGGGCGCGGCGGCGCCACGG
>NZ_JBHVRK010000053.1:0-11362 GCF_042885845.1 Kitasatospora sp. NPDC058032
CTCGGCCACATGACCCCGATCGCCTACGAGCAGAGATCAGTTACGCTGGCCGTCGCTGCATAGCACTCGGTGTCCACATTCCCGGGGGAAGCCCCGATGGCCATCAGGAAGTCGTCGTGTCCGGTGAGTTCGCCGACCTGTTCCCCACTGGCCAGATCCCAGACCCGCACGGACACGTCGTCGTCGCTGGCGAGCGCACACGGTCGCCCCTGGACGACAGCCGTGCCCAGACACCACACCTCACCGTTGATCCCCGGCAGCTCGCCCGTCTGCTGGCGGGTGGCCAGGTCCCACGCGAGTACCGCCCAGTCGCTGGCCGTGACGACGTACGGCCGACCGTCCACGACCTCCGTCGCCACCGCCCACACTCTGCCGTTGAAGTCGCTCATGGGCCCGCCGACCGGTTGGCCGGTCTTAAGGTCCCGCACCCGGACCGTCTGGTCCTTGCTGCCGGTGACCACGACGTGGCGGCCGTCCGAGAAGGTTGTCACCACCGCGTCAACACCGCCGGTGTGCCCGGACGGGTTCATCTGGAAGTGCGGGTCACTCCGCGCGCCGGTGGACCACAGCACCTGCCATGGCTCGGTGTCGACATCCTCCACTGACACGGCGGCAATCCGTGCCGACAACTCCCGGTCCCCGTACCGAGCCGCGTCCAGGGCCAGCAGTTGCCGCCGCACCCACGGTGGCACGTCCCGGTGTACGTCCACCGACGCCCGGTAAACCGCAGCCATCAGTCGCGCATCGGAATCCGCATCGGAAGCCAGCAACCCCAGAACCCGCTCCGGATCAGCGTTCACCAGCCATGGCAGGTCCGTCCACCACCCTTCCGCCCCCGACGGATCCGATGCCGAGGCGGTCATCTGAACGTCGTCACTCATGGCCGAAACTCTAGCTAGCTGAGCGGGCAGCGGAGCGCGCTCCTGGACGTGCTCACCCGGCACGCCGGGACCGTCACCGGCTGATCCCGCGGGTCGCCTTCCGCCTGCGGCCGTCGTTCCCGGTCCCGGGGGTGGTGCGGCCCGAGGGGAACGTTCTCTTCCCGTGGCGGTCCGAGAGCGGCGCGGGCGCACGTGTCACCCCCGGGTGGACCGGCCGGCTCTTCGCCGCGTGGAAGAAGCATGCCCCGGGTGCGGTGGGGTGGCCCGGTCCCCGCGAGGCGTGGCGCACAGTGAGTATTCGCATACGCACGGTATGCTTCGGGCGAGTCGGGCCGCCCGCGTGGAGTGCAGACGCCGCCGTGGGGGGAATCCGCCGTCCGTGAGGAAGGGCGCCATGCCGAAGTTGAAGGCCGCGATCTCGGCGAAGGCCAGGGACGAGAGGGTCGAGCGGATCGCGCGGTACCTGGAACTCGACGACCGCGACGTCGAACCGCCCCCGGGTCCGGATGTCGAAGGCATCGTGGTGACGGGGCGGGCCCGGCGCCTCTCGCCGGTCCCGCGCTCGCCCGGCCGGCCGAGCGGCCGGGTTCGCGGTCGCCGGTGTCGCCGGTGCGCAAGGTGGCGTGGTTGTCCACGGCCGGTGGCTCGAGCGGATCGGAACGGCGATTCGGCCTCGTGGTCGGAGAAGCCTTCGCACCTGCCGCGAGCCGCGAAATCGACAAATCTTCGAGATCTTTCCCCATTCCCATACCGCGGTGAGGTGGGTCACATCTCCTCGCCGGATGTCTCGCGTAATTCCCGGCGGCGCCGATTGAAGATCGTCCGGGCCGCTGCAGGGTGGACGGAGAATCTTTCGGGAATGCGATGTTTCCAATAGTTTTTTCGAGGGCCACCCGAAGTCTCGCATGTCGGACGCCGTGCGGAAGCTCGACCCCGCGCGGGTGGGAACCTTCTCGTCAGGTTCCGCTGGCATGTTTCCGACGCTCCGGATCTGAACGAAACCGGTCGACGAGTGGATCCAGCACGTCTTTCCGCCGGACATTGCAGAGGGGGAATCAATGAACGAGTCCAGCCAGCCCGCCGGTGCGCTCGAAATCGGCGAGCGAGGGTACGTCCACAGCCGATTCGGCACCGTGATCGGTCCTGAATTCATTCAGGGCACCGATTGGAAACTCTTCGCCGACAGCTGGAACAGCCTGAGCCGGGACGGCTACATGTCCGACGGCGGCACCTACCGGGAACGCCGCTACTCGGAGTTCTCGCACGACGCCGCCCAGGGACGCACGGCCCTGCTCCCGCACGTGCCCTACTCCCAGACCAAGGAAATTAACTACCTGAACGGAGGCATCGAACGACACTTCGATCCATTCGATCGGCACGTCGCCGAAAGCCCCGTGCTGAATGCGATCTTCCAGTGGTGCGCCGACATCCTGGCCCGCACCACCGGCACCGCGAACTGGAAGGTACAGAGCTTCCAGAACCGCATCCTGGCGCGCTCCACGGAAGCGGGACAGCCCACGCCCGAAGGAATCCACCGAGACGGCGTCGACTTCGTCCTGACCCTGCTCGTCGGGCGCGAGTCCGTCGACGGCGGCACCAGCGCGCTCTACGACGCCCGCACCCGTGAATGCCGCGCCGAGGTCCTGCTCACCGAACCCGGAGAGTTTCTGTTCGCCGACGACGAGAAGATGGTGCACGGCGTCACCCCGCTGACCCCCGCCCATCCGGGCGGCCAGGGTCACCGCGACGTCCTGATCGCCATGTTCACCCGTGCCGACGCCTGACCGGGAGAGGGCCATGAACCACAGCCGGATCATCCGCTCCTTCCGCCAGCTCACCCCGGACCACCTGGACCCCGCCGCACCCGTCGTCACCCTGTTCAGCGGAGGCCTGGACAGCAGCTACCTGCTGCTGCGCCTGCGCGACGCCGGGTTCCGCGACGTGCACGCGGTGAGCGTCAACCTCGGAGAGGACGAGACCACCGAGCACAAGCAGCGAATCGCCGACAAACTCGGCGTGCGGCTGCACGTCATCGACGGCCGGCAGGTCTTCGCCGAGGAGTTCGTCCGCCCGGCCATCGCGGCCCAGGCGGTCTACCTCGACACCCACCCCGTCAGCTCCACGCTCAGTCGCCCCCTCATCGCCCGCCTCGCCGTCGAACTGGCCCGCGAACTCGACGCCATCGCCGTCCTGCACACCGCCAACCGGTCGCAGAACACCCTGCGCCGGTTGAACGGCGCGCTCACCCTGCTCGACTTCCGCGGCGCCTACGGCAGCCCGTACGACCTCGACCCGGTCGACCGCGACCAGAAGATCCTCGAACTCAAGGAGGCCGGCCTGGACCGGATGAGCGAACGCATCGTCAGCGGCGACTCCAACCTGTGGTGCCGCGAGTTCGAGTCCGGCATCCTCGACGACCCCGAGGAACACGCCGTACCCGCCCACATGTACGCATGGAGCACCCCCCGGCCGCAACACACCGAGGAGACCGTCGAGATCCGCTTCCACCAGGGCGTCCCGGTGGCCGTCGACGGCGAGGAACTGCCGATCCTCGACCTGATCGCCGGGCTCAACACCCGCGTCGGCGCCTACGGACTGGGCCGCTACAGCGGCCTCGAACACCTCGACAACGGGGAGAAGGTCCTGGAGATCCGGGAGATGCCGGCGGCCTGGCTGTTGCTGCGCACCTTCCGTCACCTGGAGAACGCCACCCTCGAAGCCGAGACCATGCGCGAGAAGATGCACCTGGAACAGCTGTGGGTGCGCGAGGCGCTGGAAGGCCGCTGGTACGGCGAACTGCGCCTGGCCGTCCAGCACTTCATCGACTCCTGCGCCAGCCGCGTGACCGGGACGGTACGTTGGCGGCTGACCAGCGGCGGCGCGGACACCCGGGCGATCGTCGCCGACGAGCCGCGCTACCTGCGTGACCGTGAGGCGTGGGAGAAGGAATCGATCCGCACCGAGCGGGCTCCGTACCTGGCAGCCTGACCGGGCCCCGCGTGACGGGCAGGGCCGGGTGGCCGGGGAACCCCCGGTCATCCGGCCCGCCGCACCCACTCCCCACCACGAAAGCGAGAGAGCACCTCGTGCCCAAAGGACAGTCACGCGCCGGTCTGATCGACCTCCTGCTGTTGCTCGTGGCAGCCGTCTGGGGCTCCACCTACCTGGCGGCGAAGGAACTCGTCACGCCCGCCACCGTTGTCGCCGTCCTCGCGCTGCGGTTCCTGGTCACCGCGGTGGCCATGCTGCCGCTCGCCGTGCGCAGACTGCGCGGTGCCGGCCGCGACGAGATCGTCACCGGAACGCTCCTCGGCCTCATCCTCGCCGTGATCTTCCTGTTCGAGACCTTCGGCATCGCCCACACCACCGCGACCAACGCCGGGCTCATCATCAGCCTGACCATCGTCATGACCCCGCTTCTGGAGAGCGCGGTGAGCCGCTCCTGGCTGCCCGCCCGGTTCTTCCTGGCCGCCGCCATGGCCGTGGCCGGCGTCGCCCTCCTCGCCTCCGGCTCCGGCCTGCACGCCCCGACGCTCGGCGACTGGCTGATCCTGGCCGCGGCGGCCGTACGGGCCGTGCACATCACCGTGATGCACCGGCGCTCGGCCCGCAAGAGCTACGACTCGTTCACCCTCACCTTCCTCCAGATGGCGACGGCGGCGGCGCTGTTCTGCCTGGCCGGCCCGCTGGCCGGTGACTCCGCTCCCGCCCTGGCCGCACGCCTGGGCCCCATGCAGTGGGTGGACCTCCTCTACCTCGCGCTGATCTGCACGGTCTTCGCGTTCTTCGTCCAGATGTGGGCGGTACGCACCACGTCACCGTCCCGGGTCAGCCTGCTGCTCGGCACCGAACCCGTGTGGGCGCTGCTGGTCGGTGTCCTCCTGGGCGGGGACCACCTCGGACCGTACGGCGCCGCGGGCGCGGCGCTGATCATCATCGGCGCCGGCTGGGGACAGCGCATCGAACGCCGACACCGGGAAGGCACAGCGGGCCACCCCGAACCGGACGGCGAATCGCCCGACCACGACCCCGCCGACACCCAACTCGCCCACCCGGCCTGACCCAAGACCCGCACACCGGCACGCCACGACCAGCGCCTGGCACCTCCCCGACGGCCGGAGGCCCGCGGGGCGCCGGCGCGCTCCACCGACAGCTCCCGGACGGCGGCGGCGTGGGCCTGGCCGTCGGACAGCAGTGTGGGGACGGTACCGGCGAGGCGGCGGGTGGCGCAGGGGAGGCCCGCGTCGACGAGGTCGACGGCGGCCTGCGACAGCGCGAGCGGCATGCGCCCGAGATCCCCTGCGAGGCCCGCAGTTCCTGTCCGGGTTCGTGCCGGCCACGGCCGGTGAAGGCCCCGGTGAGTGGCGGCCCGGGCGGCGCCCCTGCCCCCCGGTCGCGACGGTCGGTCCGTGTCCGGGGCCCCGGACGCCGCCCTTCCCGGCCCGGCCGGGCACGGCCGGACGACAGGCCGTACCGCGGCGGATCAGGTACCCGACCGGGCACGGCTGGGTACCTGATCCGCCCCCGACTGAGTAGTCGCACTCATGTGCGGTTCGGTGCGGTGCGGTGGGATCGGCCTGTGGACAATCTCCCGGCCGGACCTGACCCGTCATCGCGCGACCGCGACGCGTGGAAGTTCCCGCTCGTCGCGACGGTACTGCTGCCGCTCTGCCAGGTCCTCTACTGGTACTTCGTCCTGGTGCGCGCGGTCGAGGTCGACCAGTGCGTGCCGCGGGGTGCCTGCGGGCGGGACTGGGGCCCGCAGTACAGCGCCGCCCACGGCCTGACGGGCGCACAGCTGCTGCTCGTCACGGCCGCCTGGATCCTGCCGCACCGGATGCGCTGGGCTACCTGGCGCTTCGTCGCAGCCGCCCTGAGCGTGCTGTGCGGCCTGGCCTGCAGCGCGGTGATCCAGCACTTCGACTGAGAGCGCCCGCCGGCGTCCCTGCGGTCTCCGGCTGACGTGCCCACGGTGGGACGGCGGGTGGTGCTGCGGTTTCGTGTCCGGCGCTTCATGTGCGAGGACGTCTCCTGCGGGCGGCGGGCGTTCGTCGAGCAGGTCGCGGGCGGCTGTGGCGGGCGGTTGTGGTGCGTCGGCGTGCGGGCTTGCGGGCCACGGCGTTCCCCTCCTCGTCCACGGCGTGCCGGCGAGCCAAGGGGCGGACGGCGTCGTGACGCAGGGGAACCGGTCAACCACGAGGTCGGACGGGCTCGTGGGCAGTGCGCCGATCGCCTCGGTGCCGGTCAGCGGTCCGGTTCAGAGCTTTTCCAGTTCCGCTCGGCGCGCCGGCGGCGCGGACTGCCAGTGGCCGCCGAAGCGCCTGCGCAGGGAGGACCACAGCGTTTGCGGATTCGCCGCCGGGAAGCCGGGCCGACCCTCGCGCCTGCGGGGAGGACCCAGCCGATCAGTCGCCGCTACCGTCCACCGCCGGCTGACCCCCGCCGGCGCGGGGAGTACGGGCTGACGCCGGTTCGGAACGCTGGGTGGTGCGCCGCCCCGGGTGGGGCAGCGCACCCGATGTCACGGTGTGCGTTGGAGTTCCTCGACGGACGCGCCATCAGTGGAAGCAGCGGCAGCCGCGGCGATCCGCGGGGCCGGGGCCACGGCCGGGGACCCGGCGCCGGGGGAGGGACGGCCCGAGGGCGCGGCCGGGCGCAGGAGGAGGGCGCAGCCGAGGGCGGCCAGCAGGGCGAGCGAGGCCGACACGATCAGGCAGAGCCGGAGGCCGTCGAGGAAGGAGCCACCCAGTGCGGCCAGGGCCGGTTCGGTGGCGGGGCCCAGGTCGAGCCCGGCCACGGCGCCGAGGCCCTGGTCCCGGGCGGCGGCGAGGGCACGGCCGGTGGCCTCCGCCGGCACGCCGCCGTCGGCGAGTCGGCCGGGCAGGGAGTCGAGGGCGCGGGTGGTCAGCAGTGCGCCGAGCACGGCGGGGCCGAGGGCGCCGCCGAGCTGGCGGAAGGCGTTGTTCCCCGCGGCGGCCATGCCGGTCAGGTGGTGCGGCACGGAGGAGACGGCGGCGGCCGTCATCGGGGTGAGGACGGCGCCGATGCCGAGGCCGAGCAGGACCAGGCGCCAGGCGAGCGACCCGTAGGAGGTGCCGGCGTCGATGCCGGTCAGCGACAGCAGTGAGCCCGCCATCACCACCAGACCGGTGGTGATCATGACCCGGGCGGACACCCGGTGCATCAGGCGTCCGACGGGGATGCCGACGACGAGGGACGTCCCGCTCACCAGGACCATCCGCAGTCCGGCCTCCAGGGTGGTCAGGTGCTGCACCAGGCCGAAGTACAGGCTCAGGACGAAGAAGAAGCCGATCAGCCCCAGGAAGCTGATCATGGCGACCAGGGTGGTGGCGGCGAAGGCCGGGCTGCGGAACAGGGCCAGGTCGAGCATCGGGCTGCTGCTGCAACGCTCCACGAGGACGAACGCAACCGCGCTCACGGCACTGAGCACCAGGGCCGCCACCACGGTGGGCTCGCCGAAGCCGTTGGCGCCGCCCTCGATCACGCCGTAGACGACGGAGGTGACGGTGACGGCCGCGCTGATCTGCCCGGGCCAGTCGAGCCGCCGGCCGTGCGGCGCCCGGGAGTCAGGCAGCAGGAAGGCCGCGACGGCCAGCACGACCAGGGACACCGGGATCGGCAGGAGGAAGATCCAGCGCACCCCGACGTGCTCCAGCAGCACCCCGGCCATCAGGGGCCCGACGGCCAGCGAGGCCAGCATGGACATCGCCCACACGCCGATGAACCTGCCCCGCTCCCGGTGGTCGGGGACCGCGTGGCTGATCAGGGCCAGCGTGGTGGGCAGCAGGGCCGCCGCCCCCAGGCCGGAGGCCGCCTGTCCGATCCACAGCGACTGCACCGAGTCCGACCCCAGCGAGACGGCCGCGCCCAGCGCGCAGAAGGCCATGCCCGCCTGGAACACCCGCTTGCGGCCGTGGACGTCGCCCCACACGCCGGTGGTCAGGATCAGCGCGGCCATCGGTAGCACGAACGCGTCCGACACCCAGGACAGCTGGGAGGTCGAGGCGCCCAGCGTCCGCTGGATCGCGGGCAGGCTCACCGACACGGTGGTCACGGGAAGGTAGGCGACGAAGACGCCGAGACAGGCCATGACGAGCGTGACGCCTCGTCCGGCCCCGGGGCGTTGCACCGTTGCGGGGTTCACGAAGTGGTTCCTTCGACTGCGGGGTGCCGCGCGGGCACCGGCTGCTGGTTGGGCAGCGACCAGCTTCGCCCCCGCCGGCGGATAGTCCCCAAGCGATCTCGGCAGAAGGAGAAGAACCTCCATCCGTGCGCTCGCCTGTGTCAGGATTCCTCCGTGTATGACGACCTGGACCGCAAAATCATCCACGGGCTGCACTGTGCCCCGCGGGCCTCGTTCCGCCGCCTCGGCGAGGTCATCGGAGTGTCCGAACAGACCGTGGCCCGCCGCTACAACGCGCTGCGCCGCGGCGGGGTCCTGCGCGTGGTCGGACTGAGCAGCCCGGCCGCCCACGGACGGGCGGAGTGGATCGCGCGGCTGCGGTGCCGCCCGGACGCCGCCGGGCCCGTCGCCGAGTCCCTCGCCCGCAGGCCCGAGGTCGGCTACGCCGGCATCGCCTCAGGCGGGTCAGAGGTCATCTGCCTCATCCGCTCGGCCAGCGGCACCGGGCGCGACGACGTCCTGCTGCGGCAGCTCCCGAGGGCCGCCTCACTCCTCGACACGAGCGTGGACCTGCTCATCCACACGTTCACCACCCCGGCCACGGCCGGCTGGGCCGGCGGGGAACGCTCCCTCACCGACGAGCAGGTGCGTCAGCTGATGGCGGAGCGCCCCGCACCCGCCGGGCCGCCGCTTGCCCCGACCGACGAGGACCTCCCCCTCTTCGCGGCCCTGGCGGAGGACGGCCGCGCCTCCCACACCCGCCTGGCGGAGGCCACCGGCTGGTCCCCGGCCCGCGTCGCCCGCCGGCTGGAGGCCCTGGAAGCCGCAGGCTCCCTCGCCTACGGCATCGACATCCTGGCCGAACGGCTCGGCTACGAGTTCAGCGCGCTCCTCTGGTTCCAGGTCGACCTGCCCGCCCTCCACCGGATCGGCGAGGAGATCGACCGGCACGACGAATGCGCCTTCGCCGCGGCCACCAGCGGCAAGCACAACCTCCTGGCCGTCGTCATTTGCAAGGACACCCCGGACTTCTACCGCTACCTCAGCCGCCGCCTGGCCCACATCGAGGGCATCAGGGGCTACGAGATCAGCATCCGCGCCCGCCGCCTCAAGCAGTCCGTGTCCCTCATCCACCACGGACGGCTGATCCACCCGGGCTGGGGGTGAAGGGGCCGCGGGTTCAGATCCCGCCGTCCGGCGTGGGCTGACCCCCGCGCCTGCGGAGAGGACACCACGACCTGCACGGCTCCCACCAGTTCCACGGCTGACCCCGCGGGAGCGAGGAATGAGACGGCGGGCGACGAACGCGCCCGCCGAGGTTCCCCTACGGAGGGCCGCGCGATCGGGCTCGATCGTCCCGGGAGCCAGTGATGCCCTGTCAGATCACTGCCGTACTCGGACTGGAGCCGGTTCCGGCAAGTGTGGAAGGAGTTCGGTCGAAGATGAAGCGGCCGGCCGACCGGGGCTGGGCCGACGAGCCCACCCCGGGACGGTTCACGCTCGCCGCCGGGCCGGCCGGCGGCTCATGAGTATCGTCATCGACCACAGCACCATCTGCTCATGCACGGCGGGGCAGCGAATCGGTCTCGCCTCGCGGGATCGCCAACGAAAGAGCAACTGATGCAACCGATAGTCCTATTCGACCTGGACGGCCTTCTGATCGACTCCGAGCCGATCTGGGACGCGGCAAAGCGTGAAGTGTTCGGTCCGCTTGGCCTGCACCTCACAACGGAGATGCAGGCGGCGACGCGCGGGCTGCGGCAAAGGGACATGGTGGCCTACTGGTTCGACCGGGCCACCATTCAAGCCGACCCCGACGACGTCGAGCGGCAGATCGTGGCCGCCGTGTGCCGTGGGCTGGCGGGAGTGGTGCTGAAACCCGGCGCCGAACACGCCGTCGCGGCGTGCGCGCGTGCGTCGAGGGCGATGGCCGTCGTGTCATCCTCGCCGGAGTCGGTGATTCGGCATGCGCTCGCGAGCACCGGGCTTGACCGATCTTTCGATGCCGTGTTTTCGGCCGAAGACGACGAACACGGCAAGCCCCACCCGGGCGCCTACCTCCGCGCAGCCGCCGCCCTCGGCGCGTCACCCAGCGAATGCATAGTGATCGAGGACTCGCTCAACGGCGTCCTCGCCGGCGTGTCGGCCCAGATGACGGTCGTCGCCGTTCCCGAGGCCGCTGATCGCTGCGATCCTCGCTTTGCGATCGCCACTCTGGTACTGGAGTCCCTCAAGGATCTCGATACCTCTGTATTCGGCGCGTATGTGTCCGGGGGGAGCCGGGACGCCACGTGGGCATCGCGTGCTGTGGATCCTCAACCGTTCCGCGAACCAGATCGTGCTGTATGACGCCCTCGCTCGTGGGTTCGGGCCCTCACGGGTGAAGGCCCGAACCCAGTCCTCACCCACTTCGTCCCACCAGTACTCACTCCGCGTGATGTGCAGGTCGTAGCCCATGGCCGCCCAGCGTAAACGGACACGTAGCACCGCGAAGCCACGTCGAACCAGGTACCGGATTCGCTGGCCGCCGACTGACCCCCGCCTGCGTGGGGAAGACGGGCGCACACAACGGTGAAAGGCGAGGGTGGTCGAGCGGAGACATCCACGCCCTTCTGCCAGACCGAACCTCGCGAACGACATCACTCACTGATCTGAGTGTGCGCCGGTCCCGAGTCGTAGCGGTCGAGGAACGCGTTCGCCGGGAGGTCGAGCGCATGAAGCTTGGAGAACACCTCCGTACCCGCGCCCACCTCCCCGTCGCCGTCGGAGATCCGGTACGCCTGCACCATGCCGAGGACTTCGAAGTCGCCCTCCCGGGCGTACTCGGCCGACTCCCGCTCGGCCAGTTCCACGGCCTCGTCGAGGGACCGTGCGCGAAACAGCACGACACGCTCCTCGTAGGGACGGTTTTCCCCGGTCAGCCATCTGTAGAAGGTCCTGGCGCTGTACCACGCCTTCGGCTCTTGCCCCATTGCGGTCCGTCACCCTCTTGCGCCAAACCATGATCGTTGCAAAGACAGACCCACTTTCGCAACAGGCCCAGCTCCCTCTGCTCAAAGGCGATTCTCTGCTCGACTGACCCCCGCGGGTGCGGGGCGGATGATCAGTGCGAGGCTCTCTTGAGAGGCCGTCCCGGACATCGACCTGCGGGGCGGTGGGGCATCGAGATTGAGGTCCTCACGGCAGCCAACCGCGCTGCCATCGTCCTTGGTGATCGCGTACCAGTGAGCTCTTTCAGAGTGGCCACTGATTCCCAATGAGGTTGTCAAGTAGCGTTGGTGACGCACTGTGGTCGGATCACGTCGCTGCGGTGTTTGCGCGGACAGTAGCGGTCTCG
>NZ_JBHVRK010000054.1:0-9552 GCF_042885845.1 Kitasatospora sp. NPDC058032
GCCCGCATCAGCGCAACCCCGGCCCGAGCCGCCCACTGCGCAACCCGGGCGGCCTCACCCGGTGGATCGTTCACCGTCGTCCCCTGCACCACCCCCACCCGCCGCCCGTGCAGCACGCCCGGCAGCGGCGTGTCTGTCACGTGAGGACGGCGTCCCGGGCTGCGCGGGGCAGGACTCCTTGCGCCGTGTACGGGATGCCGAGCCGGTTCCAGTGGAAGATCACGTGGTAGGCGAGGACACGGCGAAGGCCGCGGTCGAGTGTGCCTGATCGGGCCGCGGCTCCGAGTGTGGCCCCGGCCTGGCGGAATGCGTCCGCCCAGGGTGCGGCGAACGCGGCGGGGCCCTGGTGGCTGAACACGGGTCCGGACGGTTCGGTGTCGGCGAGGAGCAACTGCCTGATCTGGTCCGCCGTTCGGGGCAGCTGGTCCAGCGGCACGTGGTCCGGTAGTGGGCGTTCGTGGCTGACGTGTTGCCAGACGTCGCCCATCTCGTACCACTCCAGTCCGGCGGCGTGGAACATCGTGGTGCACAGCAGCACGGACAGTTCGCGGCGGCCGAGCGGCCAGGGTTCGCGTGCGGCGTGGTGGAGGATGGCATGGCTGTCGGCGTGGAACAGGCAATGTGCGGTGGCCATCGCGTGGTTGCCCCCGAACGCGATGGCTTCCGGTTCGTACAGGCCCGTCCACCAGCGGGCCGCTCCGCTGGTGGTGAGGGCGTCCAGGGCTGCGGCAACGGCGGCGGTCACGTCGCCGTGGCGGGGGTCGTGGTGGATGCGCAGTCGCCAGCAGGGGTGCTTGCGGATGAACCACCAGGTGGCACCTGCGGATTCGGTGTCGTGGAGTGCGGGTGCGAGGTGCCGGGCGGCGATGGCTTCGGCGCTTGGCCAGTCGGTGAAATGGATGTATGCCTGCCAGCAGGTGGCGGCGGTCTGCTGGTGGAGGGCGTACCGGCCGGCCTGCTGGTAGACCTCGGCGGCGGCGGTCAGCTGCTGCGGGTCGAGTCCGGCGAGAGTGGCCGCGTCGGTGACGGATGTCCCGGCGAGGACGCGCCAGATGGCGGCCTCGACGGGGTCGGTCGGCGGCGTGAGGGGGTGTTCGGGGAGGGTGGTCAGTCGATCAGCAAGCATGCGTCCCATCCGGTGGCGGGTGGCTGGTTCGTGGTGTGGGTGGCGAGGGCGAGCGCGGTTCCCGCCCTGCCATCGAGGAAGCCGTCGCTGTGGCCGGTGTCGGCGGCCTGGTGCAGTTGCTCGCCCAGAGCGGGCAGCACCTGGTGCAGGGCAGGGGTGGTGGCGTCCCTGGCTGCACGCCAGACGGTCTGGTAGAGCCCGGCCCAGCCGTGGCAAAGGCCCGGGTCGGTGATCTGCTGGAGCTGGGCGGGTCGGTCGCGCAGTCGGCGAGGGCTTGTTCGTAGTCGCGTTGTTGGTGCTCGTCGCCGAGCGCGAGGGCGGCGAGTTGCCCGGCTCGGGCAATGCCGGGGGTGCCGTAGCACCAGCTCGGTCGGCCGGGACGCGATCGCTCAGGTCGCCCGGTGGTGGTCTCCGCCATGGTGACGGTCTCCGGCCACCACGCCCCTGCCTGGCCGTGATGCCGCCACAGGTCCAGCCAGGCGCAGATGGTCCGGATGGCGTCGAGCTGTCCGGGCACGGTCTGCCCTTGGCGGACGGCCTTCGAGAGCAGCAGCAGCGGGCCGGTGATGCCGTGGGCCGCGCCGAGGTTGAGGTGCTGGGGGCCGTGATAGGCGCCGTCGTGCCAGCGTGGGCCGTGGCCGACCCACCAGCCGGGCAGCCGCTGCCCCTGATGGTTCAGGGGGCGGGTAAGCGCGACCAGGTAGGTCAGGACGTGTTCGAGGGCTGTGCTGCCCGGCTGGGTGCGCAGCAGCAGCGCGCCGATCCCGGTGAGTCCGTACAGCAGGTCGTATTCGTGGAAGCGCGGGGGCTGTCCGGAGGTGATGCGGGCGAGGCCGGCATGGGCGCGCTGGTGGGCGATGTCGCGCACGTGCCCGTCCATGGCCTGGCGGGCGTGCTGGTAGCGCTCGGGCGGGTCGGTGGCGGCGTGCAGGACGAACGCGACAGCTGGTGCGCCGATGAACAGTCCCGCGCTCGTGCTGCCGTTCACCTGGTGGGCGGTGGCGCGGGCGATCCAGGCGTGCACCTGCTTCCAGTCGCCGTGGCCGGTGCGGGCGCGCTCGATGTGCAGCAGCGCTGTCCCGGCCGCCCCGCTGTCGAGGCTCTGTGCGGCCCAGGCTTGCTCGTCTGCGGCGGCGCTGGTGGTCGTCACGCCGGCCTCCGGGCGGTCCCGGCCAGCGCGCAGGCCCGCGCCAGGCGCTCGGTGATGCGCTCGCGGGTGCGGTCGGCTGTGACCGCGCGCAGGTGGTGCTCGTGCAGCAGGGAACGCAGCACCGGGGCGGGGTCTCGCACCTGCTGGTCGAGGTGGGCCCGGTAGGCGGCGAGGGCGGCGGGCCGGTGCCGCCAGGCCTCGGCGATCAGGTCACCGCCCGGCAGGTCACGAATGGCGGGTGACGGCCCGCCCGGGCTGGCCAGATGTTCGGCGGCCTCGCGTAGCTCCGCGTCGAGGGGGCCGGTTCGACGGGGCAGCACCTCGCACAGCAGCCGCAAGCCGTCGGCTGGGGCGAGTGCGGTGGCAATGTCGGCCATGCTGGCGGCGGCGAGGGCCTGCGCGGGGGTGTCGGTCTTCCGGGCGGTGCGGATCTGGGTGAGGGCGGCGGCGCTGTCTGCGGTGAAGACGGCCTGGGCGGCCTCCAGCGCCGGGCCGTGCCCGTATCGGCCGACCGGAGGCTGATATCCCGTCAGAACCAGCTGCGCGAGGAGCCGCAGGTCACGAAGCTGTGCCGCCCATCCGCCGATCCGCTCCAGCGCGTCACGGTGTCGTGGATGCGGCAGGCGGAGGAACAGGCCGAGGTGCTGGTCAGCGTCGGGGCGGGCGGTGTCGTTGTGCCGCTGGAACCACCATTCGGCATCAGAGCCCAGGGCTTCCAGCAAGGCGGGCAGGTGCTGGGTCAGGATCTCATCGAAGCGGTCCGGGTGCCCCAGCAGGCGGGTGTGCAGAACGCAGCCGTCCGTGGGGAGTTGGAGCGGGCTCGTGGTGACCACGGGTCGTGCCGGGGTCGGCTTCGTCTCCGCCGGGATGGTGGGTTGGTGGTGGAGCGCGAGCAGGACTTCGTGAGGCCGACCGAGCCAGCCGGACATCTTCGGATCGGGGGCGCGCCGCAGCTCGAGTGGTTCGGTGGTGCGGGCGAGCCGTGAGCGCAGGAGCTGCCGGTCCACGGGCTGGGTGAGGTCGAGTGGAAGACGCTGCTCGCCTTCCACAACCGCGATCCGGTCCGGCATCCGCCAGCGCACCTGCCACGCGGCAAGGTCCTCGTCCCACGCTGCGGGCGGGGCGGAGGCTGCGGGCATCGCGGTGGGCGGCAGGTGCCATCGGGGCTGGGTGAGGAGCGTGCGCCGGTAGCGGATGCCGGGCAGGAACGGCATCTTCGTGGCGGTGCCGAAGTCGAACGCGATGTAGACCTGGCAGCGGGCAGTGGTCAGTTCGGCGAGGAACCGGGCAAGTGGAGGGGTGTGCCGGTCGGGCTCCAGGGCGTGAAGGACCTGCGGCTCGAGTTCGCGGCCGGTGGACAGCTCCACCAGGTGGAACCGGTGGGCGTCGATGGTCACGCCCAGGTCCGCGATCTGGATTACGCCGGGGCCGTGCGGGTGATGGTCTCCGAGGGGGATGACCTGGGGCAGCAGTTGGGGGCAGCGCACGAGCATGTCGTCGCGGCGTCGGCGCGGGGCGAAGGACAACTGAACCGCGGTGGCGTCGGTGCCCATGGTGAAGCTGTCCGCCCACCGCTGCCGCTCGCACGGGTCAAGAAGGTGGGTGAACCGGCCGGCCATGCTGCTGGCGGGGCGGGGAGCGCCGGTGACGGCGAGCTCGAATCGTCCCCGGTCCAGGTCCGCGAGGGTCGGCGCGTGGACCTCGAAGCACAGCTCGATGCGGCCCGGCGGTACGGGTTCGTCCTGCCAGTCGGCCAGGTCACCGATCACGGAGTCCGTCAGCACGATCTCGTCGCGCCCGTCCACCATGGCCTGCTGGATCAGCGTCAGCATCGTCTTGTCGCGGTCGGTGGCCGGGCGCGGCGCGGTGCGCCGGGAGGAGCCGAGAAAGTCGGCCGGCAGGCCGAGTCCGCTGTCGGCGATCAGGTCCATCACCGGAACGACCGCGCCGACGCCGTACCGGTCGCGGAACCGGAAGAAGTAGTCCCGCCAGCGTGCGGGGCCGTAGGGGTGCGCGGAGGTGCGGACCAGGGCGGCGGCAGCGCTCTCGGCTTCGCGGACCACTGCGGTGGGAAGCCGCACCTGGGCGTCGAGGCGGACGTCCGCCATCACGGGCACGGTGCCGCTCTGGTGCACCGCCCGCATCCGCTCCGCCACGACAGCGGGTGCGGTGCCGCGCTCGGTGAGCGCGGCCTTGGCGTGCTCCAGCTCGGCAGTCAGGTCAGCCACTTCGGGAAGGTCGCCGGCGTGGGCGGCGTCCAGGACCTGGCACACGTGGCCGAGCGCGTCCGCGCTGGTCATCGGCGGCCACAAGGCCGTCACCAAGTACTGTTGCTCGACCAGCCCCGTCAGCAGGGCGTCCAGTCGTTCCCGACGCGCCGCCGGGTAGCGGCCGGCCAGTGCGTCCCGCACCGACCGGTAGGGCACGGGGACGCCTGCGGCGAGTTCCAGGGCGAGCCGCACGGGCGCGGTGGCGCGCACGGACACCTCGACGGGCGGCATCAGCAGGGCGTCGCTGCCTGCGGGGACACCGGGCATCACGATGCGGTCCCCGCGTGTGGTGGCGGTGTTGTTCGCCAGGACCGGCAGCCGTTCCAGCAGGTGGGGCTCGCTCTCCAGCCGGGCGATGATCCCAGCGAGCCAGCCTGCGTCCGTGCGCACCGTGCGCTGGTGGCGCTGCCCCCACACGGCGGCGGCCGTGCCGCCGATCTCGACGCCGGTGACGCCCGCGAAGTCGCCGAACGGTGTCGCCCGGCGCTGCCAGCGTGCCAGGTAGGTGGCGAGTGACAGCACGAGGCGGTTCACCCGCCGCGGGCTGCCCGCGCCCTGCGTCGCGCGCTCGATCTGCGGGCCGAGCACGGGGCTGGCAAGCGTCACGCTTGTCCGGACCTCGGGGTGGGTCCACACCGTCGCAAGCCATTGCCTGGCCTGCTCAGTGGCGTTGCTCGCGGCCAGATCGGCGGCGGCCGGCAGTTCCAGGCCGGCCGGGTAGGTGCTGGCGCGCAACATGGCCGCGCCGCTTGCCCGGTAGACCGGTATCGCCTCGCTCATGGGTTCCCCTCCTGCTCTGCGGGTGGCGGCTGTTGCCCCGGGTCGCGCGGGTGGGCCGAAGGCTTCGGCCCACCCGCGCGCCGCTTGTCTCAGATCGCCGAGGGGCAGGCGCTGGCACCCGTGGAGCAGGTGGTGCCGCAGCCGTCGCCGGTGGAGCACATGAGCTTCCCGCTCGGGTGCGCGGCGACCACGACCTTCACGTCCAGGTCGAACAGCTCGTCCTCGACCTCGACGGTCGGGGCCTCAGCCAGCAGTGCAGCCGTCATGGTGTTCCTACTCCTTGATCGTTGGGGTGGTGCGGGACGCCTGCCCCTGTGGCGCTCAGGCCGCGGGCCAGGAGATCGTGATCCGGCTGTTGCGCTTGTTCACGACCCGCTCGCCGGACAGCTGGTCGTCGGGGGTGCCGGCCGGGTGGACGGCGAATCGGGGGCCGCTGCCACCGCGCTGCTCGAGGTCCCACGAGCGGACGTGGTCGGCGAGCTCTTCGGCCAGCTCCGGGGCCTGCGGCCCCAGTGTGTGGACGCCGAGCTCCACACCGCCGTCGTCGCCTTCGATACGCCGCCAGGTGACGTAGCCGAAGGAGTTGCCTGCGACAGCGGCCATGGAGAACCACTTGTTCGCGGGGGTGACGATGCCGGTGTCCAGGTCGTCGCGGACGACCATGGTGCAGAAGCCGTCCAGCTTCGTCGCGAGCCACAGCTGCAAGGTGTCGAACGGCTGCTGCCGGCCGATGGTCACCCCGGTCCACGTCTCGTACCTGGGCGTGTTCACGGCGTTGTCGAGGTCGCTGGGGTCGCCCATCACCTCGTCGTCGAACTTGAGGGCGATCTCCTCGGTGCCGGTCACCAGCAGCACTTGGGTGTGGTGCTCGTCCGTGCCCTGCATGGGCACGAAGCCGCACACCCGCACCGACTCGCTCACAAACCGGTCGCCGTGGCGGACGAAGGCGATCGAACGGGTCAGTCCGCGCACCCGCAGGGGCACCACGAGTCGGCCGCCTTCGGCGAGCTGGTCGCGCCAGGCGGGGGCGATGTCCCACGCCCCGGCCGTCACGAGGATCGCATCGAACGGCGCGCGATCGGCGACGCCCACCGCGGCGTCCCCGGTCACGACCCGGACCGTGTCGTAGCCGTGCTGCTTGAGGAGCCGTTCGGCCCGCTCGGTGACGTCCGGGTCGATGTCCATCGTGGTGACCTGGCCGTCCTCACCGACCAGTTCCGCGATGAGCGCGGCGTTGTAGCCGCCCGAGCCGATCTCCAGCACCCTCATGCCGGGGCCGACGCCACCCTGTTCCAGCATGAACGCCTGGATCTGCGGGGCGGACACCGAACTCATCGCCATGCCCTGTTCGTTGACCTTCGTCACCACGGCGTCGAACGCGGCGTAGGCCTTCTTCGGCGGCGCTTCCGGGGTGAACTCGTGCCGGGGCACCCTGCACATCGCGGTCTCCACCTCGAGCGAGGTGAGGTCCCCAGAGCGCTTCAGCTCGCTGATCATCTGCTCACGCAGCTGCTCGGGAGTGGCTTCGGGGCTGATGACCGCCTCCACGGTGTTCGTCATGCGGGCTTCTCTCTCATGTGATGATCTTTCAACTACTCAGTGATGGTGACTAGTTGGGGCGGGCCAGCCTACGAACTGCCACCGACAGAGGCACTCCGGGTGTGGTGCGGCGCTTCGGGGGTGCACGCTGGCCGTGCCGGCCCCGATGGAAGACGTGACCGGCACAGCTTTGTCCCTCCGCCGCCCGGGATGATCCAAGATCGGCGTGTGACCGTACGGTCGCTACGAGTGGCGGAGAGACCATTGCACCGCCCCCGGTCGCGGCGGACGAGGACGTGAAGCGGCCACTCAGAGGACATTCAGTGGCCGCGAGAAGCGGCAACGGATGGTTTTCCGGCCAGAACGGGCGCACACGCGCCGTGAGGGCCTACGTTGGCCCGTGTGACAAGCCACCAGGGAGACGGATGACGCCGCGGACACCCGGGAACGAGCGGCTTTTCGCCGCCAGGCTGGCCAAGGGCTGGTTCTCCCAGGAGGGGGCCGCCGACGGTGTGAGCGATGCCGGGCGGCGGGCGTTACGCGATACGAACTTCCAAGTCAGCGTGCGGACTTACCGCAGGTGGGAGTCGGTCGATCCACCGTGGCCACGTCCTGACTGCGCGACAGCGCTACGCGAGGCGTTCGGCCGTGGGCCCGAGCACCTGGGCTTCACCCCTCCTGGCGGGTTCGCGGCTGACGAGGTTGACACCGGTGATACGGATGAGGCGATCATCACGCCCGTGAACCGCCGCGCCTTCACCGCCGGGGCCGCCATGCTCGGCCTTCCCTGGCTGTCCCCTCTCACCCCCACGTCCGCTCGCTCCGGTGACCTGCGGATCAGCCATGACGAGATCGACATGCTGCGGGAGACAGCCTTCGATCTCGACGCGATCGACCAGCGATTCGGCGGTGACCGCCTGTGGCGCTCAGCCCGGTCACATCTGATGTGGGTCCACCATCTGATAAACCACAGCACCTACCCCGACGAGGTGGGGCAGGAACTCCACCAGATCGCCGGTCAGCTGACCACGTCGCTGGGATGGTTCTGTTACGACGCGGACCGGCAGCCCGAGGCTCGCGTGTACTTCTCCGAGGCGCTGAACACCGCGATGCTCACCGGGGACGGACCGCTGGCGACCCGCACCCTGTCCAACATGGCCCGCCAGTCGGTGGACCTGGGCAAGCCGCGCGAGACGGTGCAGTTCGCGCGCCTGGCCAGGGAGAAGGCCGCCGAGTGGCAGGCGCCGCCGCGGGTAGCCGCGCTGCTGGCGATCCGTGAGGCCCAGGGGTATGCGAAGGGCGGCAATGAGGTGCAGGCATCCGGGGCGATCAAGCGCGCGTGGCGGTCGTTCAGCCAGGGCACCACCGACCGCGACCCGGGGTGGGTGGCCTTCCTGAACGAGGCGGAGCTGACATGTTTGGAGGGGATGTGCCGCAGCGATCTCGGGCAGCACCGTTTGGCCGTGCGGCTGCTGGAACGCTCCGCGACGCTGCAGGACATCGAGCACTCCCGCAACCGGGGCATGTGCCTGGCTCGGCTGTCGTACGCGGCGATCCAGGAGCAGGACGTGGACCGGACCGTGGCCGCCGCCACCGAGTCGCTGCGGCTGATCGAAGGCGGCATGACCTCCACCCGGAATCTGAGGCAGCTCCTCCTGGTCCGCGACAGCCTCCAGCGCTACCAGCACAGCGGGCAGGCACGGGACGCCGTGGAGCGGCTCACCGCGTACATCGCCTGATCCATTCGCGAGAACAGGGACGCCGACCTTGATCGACATTGGGTTTGCCCACTACCGGGGCACCGCCGCGAAGGAAGTCCTTGAAGAACTGGTGGCCGTATACGCGGAGGTGTACGCGGTGCCGCCGTACGCAGGTGATCCGTTCTTCGCCGCCGAGACGTTCGCTGAGCGCCTTCGCGGCGCGCTGGAGATGCCCGGCTTCGAGACCGTGACCGCCCGCCATGACGGTGACCTGGTCGGCTACGTCCACGGCGTGACACTGCCCGCGGACCGGGCCTGGTGGCTGTCCCTGGGCGACGCCCGGCCGACCGAGGTCCAGGAGGCGGCCGAGGCCGGCCGGGTGTTCTGGCTGCGGGAGCTGATGGTCCGCCCCGCGTTCACCAACCAAGGGATCGGCCGCCGTCTCCACGACGAGACGGTGACCCGGCGGGCAGAACCGTGGACCACGTTGACATGCATCTGGGACAACCAACCCGCCCGAGACGCCTACCCACGCTGGGGCTACCGAGTGATCGGCGGACGCATCAAGCACGCCCCCGAGTCTCCGGAGTACGACGCCATGGTGCTGCCACCCCGCTGAACCCAGGCTTCCTGCGGTGAATCCAGGTCGGGGCGCCGGGATGGACCCGGGCAGCCGGTACACAGGGGCCGTGGGGATGGTCTGGGAGTGGATGTCGGGGCGGATTGAGGGACACCGCTGTCGGATGGGAGGGTCCTGCCGGCCGGGCTGGTGGGCGAAGAGGCCCCTCATCGGCGCCCTGGGCCTCGGCCGGAGCGCCGATGTCACCGTTCACTCCCTCACCCGGATCCACCGTCCGCAGCTCACACCCACACCCACTCGGTGTTCGCCCGGCCCGAGCGCACCGCTCGGGCCGGCCGCGAAGAATCGTTTCTTCCGGGCCCGAGCCCACCCCTCCCCTCCTTCCCGAGCACCTGCCCCCAACCCCA
>NZ_JBHVRK010000055.1:0-6828 GCF_042885845.1 Kitasatospora sp. NPDC058032
CTCGGCCACATGACCCCGATCGCCTACGAGCAGAGATCAGTTACGCTGGCCGTCGCTGCATAGCACTCGGTGTCCACATTCCCGGGGGAAGCCCCTCCTGCTCCCCGCGCACGCGGGGATGGTCCCTGTCGGCCTGCCCCTGTACCGGGGCGAACTGGCTGCTCCCCGCGCACGCGGGGATGGTCCCATGTACCTCCCGTTCATGGGCGGCGGACAGATCTGCTCCCCGCGCACGCGGGGATGGTCCCGCGGCCTCCTCGAACGCGCCGGCCTCGGCCGCCTGCTCCCCGCGCACGCGGGGATGGTCCCTACGAGATCACCGGCCTCCACGGCCGCATCCTCGGCTCCCTGCGCACGCGGGGATGGTCCCTTCGTGATCACGCACACCGGGTTGCGCATGCCCTGCTACCCACGCACGCGGGGATGGTCCCTTCCCCCGCCGGCTGTCGTAGGCGTTGATGATCTGCTCCCCGCGCACGCGGGGATAGTCCAGCCAGGTCGATCAGCTGACCTGGAAGCCCCCGTGTGTGTGGTGAGCGGGGTCTGGGAGCTGGGGGCTTGTGTGTGGGGCGGGGGGTCTGCAACCTGCTGGGAATCGGGTGTGCTGTGGCGGTGGGAGGAGTGTGGCCGGGTTTGGGTGGCGGGTGGGCTGCACAGGAAGTCGGGTGGGCCGACTTCCTGTGCAGCCCACCTGCGGCGCCATCCGCTGGGGTGGCGTAGGAGGGTGGTGGCGATGGCGTTGGGTGGGTGCGAGGGTGGTGCGGCCAGCTTCGATGTCCTGGAGGGCGTTCTGGAGGACGTGGGCGAGGGTCCAACCCGAGGGTTCGGTGGAGGGGTCGAAGCCTGGCGCTGAGCAGTGGTTCCGGGCCAGCGAGGACGAGCAGTGCGGCGCGGTCGTCGGCCAGTGCGGAGCATGGGCGGGACACGTCGAGGCGTTCCGGCAACTGGGCGCCGCTCGCCTTGTCGTGGTCGAGGAACAGGACGACTCCGGCGGTCTCGGGGCGGACGTGATGCACCGCAGCACGGCCGGTGAGCCGTCCGCGCCGCGGAACGGTAGGGCGAGGGAGGCCATGTGATGGGCGGGTGTAGCGTCCAGCAGGCGAAGAACTCCGGTGAGAAAAACAGGAGTTCGCGAATCCAGCGGCGTTCGGCGGGTCTGCTGGCGCCGTACGCGGTGGCGAGCGCCCCCCGGGGACGGTGGTCGGGGCGGGCGTGCTCATCGGAACCTCCCTGCGCAGGGCGGCGGTGTGTCCCGCGTTGTCCGGTTGAGAGGCCGAGTTGACAAGAATCTGCGCGGATTCGGTCACCTGACGGTGTTTCGGTCGAACGCTGTGCCGAGACTGGTCGCGGCACCCCGGCCCGGGGGAGCGGGGTGCCACCCGAGGGGACCCAGAGGCTGCTCACCGCGGCGTCCGGGTCGTGCTCAACCGGCAATGGCCATGCCATTGTTACAAGATGTGCCGAATTTCTCCACAGTTGCCCACGGGGCCCTACCATCCTGGCGGGAGTGCCGGAGGCCCGACTTCCCGCTCCGCCCGTGCGCCCGTGCGCCGCAGCAACCCACCTGTGAGGTCACGTGTCTGACTGGTCGTTGGCTATCGACTTCGGTACCTGCTTCACCACCGCGGCCGTACGCGTCGAGCAGGCCGGCACGGCGGCATCCGGCGTGGTGGTGACGGCGGTCGAGATCGAGAACAGCCGCTACCTGTCGTCCCTGGTCTGCCTGGACGACGACGGCCGGCTGCTCACCGGCCGGGCCGCCGTCCAACTCGCCGCCCAGCGGCCGGAACGCGCCGAGTTGCACCCCAAGCGGGCGCTGCTCCGGCAGCCGGCCGTGCTGCTGGACGGCGGCGAGGTGGCCACCGCCGAGCTGGCCGCCGCCGTGCTCGCCCGTGCCGCCGGCGAGGCGCGGGCGCGGCGTGGCGGGACGGAACCGGTGCGCACCGTGCTCACCCACCCGGCCGACTGGTCCCCGGGCGATCTGGACCGGCTGGTCGAGGCCGCCCGTCTGGCCGGGCTGGGCGCGCCGGAACTGCTGCCCGAGCCGGTGGCCGCCGCCCGCTTCCACGCGGCGGAGGTCCAGGCGGAGGGCGACGGGCCGATCGCCGTCTACGACCTCGGCGGCGGCACCGTGGACACCGCCGTGCTGCGCCGCGAGGGGAGCGGCTTCCGGGCCGTCGCGGTGGCAGGGGACCCGGACTTCGGTGGCCGCGACCTCGACCAGGCCCTGTTCGAACTGCTCCGCGACCGGGCGCTGGACCTCGATCCCGAACCGTGGCGGCGGCTCTGGGCCGACCGGACGCCCGCCTCGGCCCATCAACGTTCCCAGCTCGCCCGTGAGTTGACCCTGGCCAAGGAGTCCCTGTCGAGCACCGGGACGGTGTACCTGGCGGTGCCGGGCTACCCGGAGCCGTTCGTGGTCCAGGGCGGCGAGTACCGGGCGGCCGTCACCCCGGCGCTCACCGCCTCGATCGTGTTGCTGGAGCGCACCGTCTCCCGGGCCGGGCTGACCCCGGCCGAGCTGGGGGCCGTCGTGCTCTGCGGTGCGGCCAGCAGGACGCCGCCGGTGGCCGACCTGGTCGCCGCCCGGCTGGGCCGGATCCCCGACCTGGCCGCCGACCCGAAGGCCGCCGTGGCCCTCGGGGCGCTCACCGACCCGCCCGCCCCGGCCGGCGTCGACACCGGATCGGATGCGGGGGAGGGGGCCGCACAGGAAGCCGCGTCGGCGGACGGCTCCCGCCGCTGGACCGTCGCCCACTACCCGGACGAGGTCGATCCCGAGCTCTGGTTCTGAGCGCGTCCGCCGTCCGCGTCACCGCATTCACCTGACCTCACGCCATCCCGCCTGGCCCCGCCCTGCCCGAAAACGGACGGAACGAGCGCGGACCGCCCGACGACGACCGCCCGCCCGAGGACCCGCGAGAATCGCGAGGAACCGCATGGACATAGTGATGCTCGGCCATAGTGCGGCCGGGAAGACCAGCTACCTCTCCCTCATGTACGCCGCCATGTGCGACGGGGTCGAGGGCATGACCCTGCGCACCGCCGACCGTGACGCCCACCGTTCGCTGCTCGCCGACGCCCGCGCCATCCTGCGCGGTCGCTACCCCCGTGCCAGCGACCGGCCCCGCTGCTACGAGTTCGTGCTCTGCCACGACGGCGACGGGATCTTTCCGTTCCGCTGGACCGACCACCGCGGCGGCGCGCTCACCGAACACCGCCGCTCCAGCCGGCAGGCCGCCCAACTGCACGACGACCTGGTCGCGGCGGACGGCATCGTGCTCTTCGTCGACGCCCTGCGCCTGGACACCGACCCTGAGGCGGCCGAGGACGTCCGCCGGCTCGTCATCCGCGTCCACCAGGCCGTCACCGACCGCGAGGAGAGCGTGACCCCGCTGGTGATCGCGCTCACCAAGACCGACCTGGTCGACCTCGGCGCCCCCGACGCGGAGGAGCGCTTCCTCGCCCCGTTCCTCCCGCTGATCGAGGCGGTCCAGGAGACCCGGCACATCCAGGGGGCCTTCATCCCGCTGGTCTGCGGGCCGGAGCCGGAGGGCGTGGCGCTGCCGGTGCTGTGGACGCTGCGGTTCGGCATCATCGGCCGGGCCATGGAGCTGTCCGCCTCGATCGAGCGGCTGATGGCCTCGGCGCGACTCGCCGATCAGCGCGACACCCTCTGGGACCGGATCAGCAGCTGGTGGGAGGAGGAGCCGTCCTGGGCCTCCATCCGTGACCGCGACCGCGCCCGGGCCGCGGCCGAACTGGCACTCCTGGAACCGCTGGTGGAGCCCGCCGACCGGCTCGGCGAACTGCTGGAGGACGTCCTCTCGTTCTGACGGCCACCGAGCGGCCGAGCACCCGCGGCGGGCGAGAACCCGCAGCGGCCGAGCCCCCGCGCCGCCCCCCCGGACACCGAACAGCGCCACCCCCGACCCCGCGAGACGAAGGACAGCGCACCATGACGGTTCCCACCCTCACCATGACCATGCTCGGTGCCAGCGGCTCCGGCAAGACCGCCTACCTGCACGGCATGTACAACCGCCTCTCCATGGGCGTGCAGGGCTACTACCTCTACACCACCGACCCCGACCTCGACCTCGACCTCGCCGAGGACTGGGCCCGGCTGCGCCGCACCGGCACCATGCCCAAGGCCACCTCGGACCGGCCGATCTCCTACGAATTCGTGTTCCGCCGGGGCATGCGCGACCTCATGAAGATCGACTGCGTCGACTTCCGCGGCAACGCCGCCCTGGACCGCCGCGACGCCGCCGAGGACGTCGCGCTGCTGGAGGACCGGCTCATGCGCTCCGACAGCATCATCCTGGCGCTGGACTCCGAGCACGTGGCCGAGTGGATCAAGCACGGCGCGCCGGGCAACCTCGACCGGGACGACGACCCGATGGAGATCTCCCGCTTCAGCCGCGCGATCTCCCGGGTGTTCAGCGAGCGCCTGGCGAAGCGCGAGCCGGTCCCCGGTGTCACCGTGCTGCTCACCAAGGCGGACCTGCTGGCCGAGCGCACCGGACTGCGGGCCGCCGAGGCGCTCCAGACGGCCGGCCGGAACTTCCCCAGGCTGGTCCCGGTGCTGGGGGGCGACGACGCCGAGGGTGTCACGGTGGCCCTCTGCGCCGTCCAGCTGGGCAACTTCGGCGCGGCGGCCCAGGCCACCGTGGACGCCAGCCGGATCGCCCCCAAGAACCTCCACCTGCCGATCATCTTCAGTCTCCGCCACTACCTCAGCGAGGGCATCGTGCGGAACCGGCAGGAGATGAACCGGCTCGCCGGCAGCCTGGACGCCTCACGCGGTGAACTGGCGGCGCTCAGCCAGGGGTTGTTCGGCGGACTGTTCAAGGGCGCGCAGAAGAACAGCGCCCGGCAGGAGATCGACCGGCTGGTCGCGAGCAGTTCGGCGACCTCGGCCGACCTGGAGAGGGCCCAGGACCGTTGCCGGGAGCTGGACGAGGAGCTGCGCGGGGTCGCGATCTTCCGCGACGGCCGGCTGCTGACGGACTGATGGGCAGGACGGGCGGGATGGGACGGACGGGCCGTGGAACCGAGGACTGACGGACGGACGAATGCCATGACGAGTACGACGAACCACGGGCCGGAGTCCGAGCCCGCCGCCGCCGACACCGAAGCGGCGGGAGGCGCCGCGCCCGGCGGCTGGTCGGCGGTCGTCTACGGCCGGACCCTGCAGGTCGACCAGTGGTGGCGGGCGCTGCCCGCGGGGGTCGACCGGCAGGGGCCGGTGGGGGACGCCGTGCGCGCCGCCGTCGCCGGCGGGAGCCGATTGGAATACGGCCCGCGCTTCCTGCTGCACCGCGACGGCCGGGGCGTCCTGGTCGGGGTCGCCTGCGAGCTGGGCCTGATCAGCCGGGTGATGGTGCAGGACCGCTTCGGGCGACCGCTGTACGGCTTCGTCGGCTGGTACCGGGCCGCGCCCGCCGACACGGGTGGGCGGATCCCCGAACTCGACGAGCTGGCAGGCCACTTGGCCGACTGGGCCGGACCGGTCTACACCGAGTGGATCGCCCCGACCTGGGAGGCGGTCGGCCGCGAGGAGGCCGAGCCGCGCACCACCCGGCCGGTCGCCGCCCCATGGCCGGACCACGCGGAGCACGCGGAGGGGACGGCGAGGGTAGCGGGGACGGCGGCTCCGGTGCTGCTGCCGCCGGCCTGGCGGCCCGCCCATCCGGCGGGGAGCCACCTGCTGCCCGAGGCGGACGCCGCCGGCCTCTGGGCGGCGGCCGCTGCAGGGCTCGGCAGGTGCGTGCTGGTCACCGGCTGGCGGCGGCGCTCGGACGCCGACGCCGGGCGGATCACCCATCTGACCAGCGCGGACTGCCACGGGTACGAGTTGCTGCGGCCCCCGCCGTCCCTGACCCCGCCCGTGCCTCCGACGCCGCCGAAACCCCCGACGCCACCGGAGCCCGGACCGGCGCCCGAGCAGGGGCCGGAGGCGAGGCCCGGCTCGTCCGGGTGGGTGCGCGGGGCGCGCGGCCTCGGGAAGCTGCGGAGGGCCGTGGTCGACGCCTTCTGGTCGGAGGATCCCGAGGAGGAACAGGCCGGGCGGGGCGAACCGGAGCGCCGGGACGCCGCACCGAAGCGCTGGGGGCGGCCGGCGCCGGACCGGCCGGCCGCCGGGAAGCGCCCCGGCGGCGAGCCTCCGCCCGGCCCGCACCCGGTCACCGGCCCGCACCCGGTCACCGGCCCGCACCCGGCGGCGGGCCCGTACCCGGACAACGGTCGTGACCCGTACGACGGCCTGGGTGAGCCGGGCACCGGACCGGCGCGCCCGGTGGGGCACCCGGTGCCGCGCTGGCGGACCCGGTCGGTCGACCCGCAAGAGGCCAACCTGTCGGGCATGTTCGGCGAGTTCGACGACGAGCCCGAGCCGCCGCCCGTCGTACCGCCGCCCGTCGCACCGACGACCCCAGCCCCGGTCGCCGACCCCGCCGACCCCGCCGACCCCGCCGACCCCGCCGACCCCGCCGACCCCGCCCACCCCGTCGACTCCGTCCACTCCGCCGACCGGACCGACCCCGCCACGGGAGAACCCTCATGACCCCGACCCGCCCCGAAGCCCCGTCCCACGCCCGCGTGCTGGACTTCGCGACCCGCACCGCCGACCTCCTCGAACGCGCCGCCCGGGCCGCCGCCGCCGAGACCCCCGACGATGACCGGAGCGCCGGAACCGGCATCAGCACCGGCACCGGCACCGCCACCGCCACCACCGCCGACGCCGCCGGATCGGGCGAACTCCAGGACGCGGAAGAGCTGTTGGAGGAGAGCGGCTTCGAAGCGCTGGACGCGCTGCTGCGCCGCCGG
>NZ_JBHVRK010000056.1:0-6510 GCF_042885845.1 Kitasatospora sp. NPDC058032
TCACTACGGCCCAGGTACTCCAGCTCACCGTCCCGGTTCCACCGCACCAGGTCACCCGTGCGGTACATCCGGCCACCCGCCGCACCGAACGGGTCCGCCACGAACCGCTCCGCCGACAGACCCGCACGCCCGAGATAACCACGCGCCATGACCGTACCGGCGTTGTACAGCTCACCGGCGACACCCGGGGGCACCAACCGGAGGTACTCGTCCAGCACATAGAGCTGCGTGTGGACGATCGGCCGCCCGATCGTGACGTTCCTGCCCGCCAGCGGTGAGCTGATGGAGCTGACGAACGTCTCCGTCGTCCCGTACAGGTTGATCATCTGGCGGCCCTGCGACCAGTGCTCCACCACCTCGGGCGGGCACGCCTCGCCCGCTACCAGCACCGTGTGCAGGTAGCGCAGCGAGGCCGCGGTGGCCTCGGGCATGCTCGCCAGCGCCGACGGCGGGATGAACGCGTGGGTGACGCGGCGGTCGGCCAGAGTACGCGCAAGCTCCTCCCCCGCGAGGCGGCCGGGCTGGGGCACGACGAGGGTGCCGCCACGGCTGATGGCCATGAGGATCTCGATGATCGAGACATCGAAGCTGGGGGAGGCCAGTTGCAGGACGCGACTGTCAGGACCGGTCGCGCAGCACTCGATCAGGCTGGCGATGACACCGGCCAGTCCGGTGTGGGGGACGGCGGTGCCCTTGGGCCGGCCGGTGGAACCCGAGGTGTAGATGACGTAGGCGGTGTTCACCGGGGTGAGCGGCGCGACCCGGTCCGCATCCGTCGGATCGGTGACCGGCTGCCCGTCCCAGACCCCGGCCAGCTCCTCGACGGCCAGCCCCTCCGGCAACTCCTCCGCCAGCCGCCCGGTGGTGAGCAGCAGGGCGGGAGCGGCATCGGCCAGCATGTACGCGATGCGATCCGCCGGGTAGTCCGGGTCGACCGGCAGGTAGGCGGCGCCCGCCTTCGCGATGCCCAGGATCACGGCGAGCTGCTCCATGCGGCGGGGCAGGGCCACACCGACGAGCTGCTCCGCCCCGATGCCCCGGCCGATCAGCCAGTGCGCGATCCGGTTGGCACGCGCGTTCAGCTCCGCATACGTCCAAGCCGCGTCCCCGGCCTCCAGGGCGATGGCGTCGGGAGTGGCCTGCACCCGGGCCTGGAACAGCTCCGACAGCGTGGCCGCACCGATCCCCACACCCGGAATGCTCGCCCAGTCCCGGAGCTGGGCAGCCTCACCATGGGTGAGGACATCCAGGAATCCGATGGGCCGGGACGGGTCGGCGGCGATCGACCTGAGCAGTCGGATCCAGCGTGCGGTCAGCGCCTCGATCGTCGACCGGTCGTACAGGTCGGTGGCGAACTCGACCGTGCCGGACATGCCGGCCGGGGTGCCGTTGTCGTCCCGGTGCTCCCCCATGTTGATGAACATGTCGAACCTGGACGTGCCCATGGCGACACCGTCTGCCGCGACCTGCAGGTCGGGCAGTTCGAAGTCCGGCTGCTCGGTGTTGAGGAGGGCGAGCATGACCTGGAACAGGGGGTGGTGCGTGGTGCTGCGGTGCGGATTGAGCTTCTCCACCAGGTGCTCGAACGGGATGTCCTGGTGGGCGTAGGCCTCCAGGCTCGTCCGGCGGACCTGCGCCAGCAGGTCGGTGAAGGACGGGTTGCCCGCCGTATCCGTGCGCAGCACCAGGGTGTTGACGAAGAAGCCGATGAGCTGGTCGAGGTTCTCGTCGGTGCGTCCGGCGATCGGTGCGCCGAGCGGGATGTCCGTTCCGGCACCGAGACGGGTCAGCAGAGCGGCGAAGGACGCCTGCAGCACCATGAACATGGTGGTGCCGGTCGAACGGGCCAGCTCGGACAGCGCCTGGTGCAGCTCCGCGTCGATGCCGAAGGTGCTCACGTCACCCGCGTAGCCGGCCACCACGGGGCGGGGCCGGTCGGCGGGGACGGTGACCTGCTCCGGAAGACCGGCCAACTGCCCGGCCCAGTAATCCTGTTGGCGGGCGAACAGGCTGTCGGGATCGGTGTCGTCACCGAGCAGGTCGCGCTGCCACAGCGTGTAGTCGGCGTACTGCACCGGCAGCTGCGGCCACTGCGGCGCGGAACCCTCCAGTCGGGCGGAGTACGCGGCGACCAGGTCGCGGGCCAACGGGGCGAGCGACGAACCGTCACCGGCGATGTGGTGCAGCACCAGCATCAGCACCGACTCGCTCGGGCTGACGGTGAACAGTTCGGCGTGCAACGGCACCTGGACCGACAGGTCGAACTCGTGCCGAGCGGCCTGACGCAGCTGGTGGGAGAGACCGTCCTCGCTCGTGGTGCCGATCCGCAAGTCGATCCGGGCGTGCTCGGGGTCGAGAACGCGCTGACGGGGCTGCCCGTCGACCTCCTCGAAGACCGTGCGCAGCGCCTCGTGCCGCGCGATGACGTCGTTGATGGCCTCCCGCAGCACCTGCTGGTCCAGGTCACCGGTCAACCGCAGGGCGAGCGGCATGTTGTAGGTGGCGGAGGGGCCTTCCAGCTGGTGCAGGAACCACAGCCGCTGCTGGGCGTAGGAGAGGGGAAGGGGGTTGGGCCGGGTGGCGGGCAGGAGCGGCGGGCGCAGCTCGCTGTTCCGGGTCAGGCGCGGCGCGAGCCTGGCAACCGTGGGCGCCTCGAAGAGTGTCTGGAGGGGCATCTCGGTGCCGAGAGTGGCCCGGATCCTGCTGGAGAGCTGGGTCGCCAGCAGGGAGTGACCGCCGAGCTCGAAGAAGTCGCCGTCGATCCCGACGCCGGGCAGACCGAGGATCTCCGCGAACAAGGTGCAGAGGATCTCCTCCTGCGGCGTGCGCGGTGCACGGCCACCACCCGCGGACGTGTACTCCGGCGCGGGAAGGGCCTTGCGGTCGATCTTGCCGTTCGGCGTCAGCGGAATGCGGTCCAGGGTGACGATCGCCGACGGGACCATGTACTCCGGCAACTGCGCCTGCAACACCTGCCGCAGCGCCGTCACCAGTGCCCCGCTCGTCCGCGCCCGAGCCGGGGAGTTCGTCAGAGAAGCGGAACCGCCACCGGAGGACCGGTAGACACCGGTCACCGCCCGGGTGTCCGCCGTGTCCAGCAGGACCGCGTCGAACCCGCCCGGAAGACCGGCACTCCACGTGACCACCGCCCGCAACCCGAGACCCTCGGCCCACCGGTGGAAGGCCTCCGGATCGATCCCGGCCACCGAGCCGAGCACCGACCGCACCGCGTCCAGGTCCTCACCGGCGTCCAGCGCCTCGACGGCAGCCGCCTCACCCGACAGACGCGCGTCGGGAACACCCACCACACGAAGCGGCACACCACCGGCAAGCCGCTCCCCGAGCTGCTCCAAGGTCGTGACGTCGCTCCCCCAGCGCAGGACCGGCTGGCCGGCCTGGTCGCCCGAACCGGCAACGTCGGTCAGCTCCGCCGGATTCTTGTGGAGGGCGACCTCGTAACGGTGACGGGTCAGCTCGTTGTGCGCCTCACCACGCTTGAGGCGGATGTCCACACCCGCACCGCACTCGGCGGCAAGAGCGGTGAAATAGTCCGGGTGGACCAGCAGTTCCTTCTCCACCACCAACGCGTGCTCCACCGAAGCATGGAGCTGAGCGCTGCCGGCGGCATTCGGGGCATGGATGGCCGTCTGGAACATCCGCAGCTGTCCCAGATGACGGATGTCACCCAGCAGGACCCGGCCACCGTCCGCCAGCAACTCCAGCGCCTGACGCAGGACGGAGGTGAGGTACTCCCGGTTCGGGAAGTACTGCGCGACCGAGTTGATCACGATCGTGTCGAAGTAACCGGCGGGCAGCCCCGTGAAGTCCTCCGCCGGCCGGCAGCGCAGCTGGACGTGCTCCCAGCCCCGCTCCGCGACCTGCCCCACCAACCGGGTCACCACCGGCTGCGACAGATCGGTACCCCAGTAGGCCTCGACCTCCCCCGCCAGCGGCGCCATCAACAGACCCGAACCGACACCGATCTCCAACACCCGCCGCGGCGCGAAGGAACGAATCCGCTCCACCGTCGCCGCACGCCACTCCCGCATCTCCTCCAACGGGATCGCCTCACCCGTGTACGAGCTGTTCCACCCCGCGAAATCCTCACCCAACGACGCGGCCGAACCCTCGTACAACGAGTCGTACAACTCCCGCCAGTCCTCAACCTGCTCACCAGCACCGGCGCCCACATCGGCACCACCACCGGCCCCCGGAACGACGTAAGCCACCAGACGGGTGTCACCGGGCTGGTCCTCACGCGGAACCACCACCGCCTGCGCCACCTCGGCATGCCGCGCCAGCACCGACTGGACCTCACCCGGCTCGATCCGGAACCCACGGATCTTCACCTGATCGTCACTACGACCCAGGTACTCCAGCTCACCGTCCCGGTTCCACCGCACCAGGTCACCCGTGCGATACATCCGGTCGCCCGCCGCACCGAACGGATCCGCCACGAACCGCTCCGCCGACAGACCCGCACGCCCCAGATAACCACGCGCCAAACCCCGACCCGCCACATACAACTCACCCGCGACACCCTGCGGCACCGGCCGCAGATACTCGTCCAGCACATACACCCGGGTGTTGACCACCGGCCGCCCGATCGGGACATGGGCACCCGACAGCGGACCACCGGTCGACGCATAGACGGTGGTCTCGGTCGGCCCATAAGCGTTGATCATCCGACGCCCCACCGACCACCGCTCCGCCAGATCGGGCGGGCACGCCTCACCCGCCACCACGACGGTGCCCAGATCAGGCAACGCACCCTCGGTACCGGACGGCAGACTCGCCAGAGCCGACGGCGGCAGGAACACATGACTGATCCGCCGCTCGGCCAGCACCCGGCCCAGCTCCTCACCCGCCAGCAGGGAAACCCGCGGCACCACCAACGTGGCCCCCACGGCAAACCCGAGCATCAACTCGATGACGGAGACATCGAAACTCGCCGAGGTGAACCGCAGCACACGACTGCCCTCACCAAGAGCGCAACGCTCGACCAGCGTGGCGACCAACGACGCCAGACCCGTATGCGCGACAGTGACACCCTTGGGCCGACCCGTGGAACCCGAGGTGTAGATCGTGTACGCGGTGTTCGCCGGGGCGAGCGGCGCAACCCGCTCCGCATCCGTCGGATCACTCGCCGGCTGCCCGTCCCAGACCCCGGCCAGCCCCTCCACGGCCAACTCCTCGACCGCCAGACCCTCCGGCAACCCCTCCGCCAGCCGCCCCGTACTGAGCAACAGGACGGGAGCCGCATCCGCCAGCATGTACGCGATGCGATCCGCCGGGTACTCCGGATCCACCGGCAGATAACCCGCACCCGCCTTCACCACACCCAGGATCACCGCGACCTGCTCGACACCGCGCGGCAACGCCACACCGACCAGATCCTCAGCCCCGACACCCCGGCCGATCAGCCAGTGCGCGACCTGATTCGCCCGCGCGTTCAACTCCGCATACGTCCACGTCTCATCCCCGGCCTCCAACGCCACCACGTCCGGCGCAACCGCCACCCTGGCCTCGAACAACCCGGGCAGCGTGGCGGACGGCACCTCGGCGGCGGTGTCGTTCCATTCGCTGAGGATGCGCCGGCGCTCGACCTGGTCGAGGATCTCGACCGTGTCGACGGTCAGCTGCGGATCGGCAACGACGGCCCGCAGCAGGCGTGCCCACCGCTCGGCCATGACCTCCATGGTCGACCGGTCGTACAGTTCCGTCGCGAACTCGACGAACCCGTTGATTCCCGCAAGCGCGCCGTCTTCGCCATGCTCCTCGCCGACAGTGATGAACACGTCGAATCGCGCGGTGCCGGTGGGAATCGGCTCGGGGCTGACTCGCAGCCCGGGAAGCTGGAAGTCGGCCTGCTCGTTGTTCTGCAGAGCCAGCATGACTTGGAAGAGCGGGTGGTGCGAAGCGGAGCGGTGCGGGTTGAGCTTCTCCACCAGGTGCTGGAACGGGACGTCCTGGTGCGCGTAGGCGGCCAGGGTGGCCCGGCGGACCTGCGCCAGCAGGTCCGTGAAGGCCGGGCCGCCGGCCGTGTCGGTCCGCAGGACCAGGGTGTTGACGAAGAAGCCCACCAGGTCGTCGAGGTTCTCGTCGGTCCGCCCGGCGATCGGAGAACCGATCGGGATGTCCGTACCGGCACCGAGACGGGTCATGAGGACGGCGAGGGAGGCCTGCAGCACCATGAAAACGGTCGTGTCGGTGCTGCGGGCCAGCTCGGCGAGGTCCCGGTGCAGGTCCGCGCCGAAGTTGAAGTTGCACGCGGCACCGGCGTTGCCCGCGACGGCGGGGCGGGGCCGGTCGGTGGGGACGGTGACCTGCTCCGGCAGACCGGCCAGCTGCTCAGCCCAGTAACCGTACTGGCGACTGAACGCGCTCTCCGGGTCGCCGTCGTCACCGAGCAGCGCACGCTGCCACAGCGTGTAGTCGGCGTACTGCACCGGCAGCTGCGGCCAGTCCGGCTCGGCACCCGTCAGGCGGGCGGTGTAGGCCGCGATCAGG
>NZ_JBHVRK010000057.1:0-5456 GCF_042885845.1 Kitasatospora sp. NPDC058032
TCGAGGGCGGCGGCGAACGCGGGGAAGACGTCGTACAGTTCGCGGCCCATGCCGTTGCGCTGGGAGCCCTGCCCGGTGAACAGGAACGCGATCTTGCCAGTGCCACCGCTGGTGGTGCTGACGGTCGTGGTGCCGTCGGCGATGGCGCGTAGCCCGGTGAGGAGTTCGTCGTGGGTGGTGCCGGTGGTGGCGGCGCGGTGGTCGAAGTGGGTGCGGGTGGTGGCCAGGGCGTGGGCGACGCGGGTGATGTCCTGGTCGGGGTGGCTGGTGACGTGCTCGGCCAGGCGGGCGGCCTGGTCGCGCACGGCCTGCTCGGTCTTGCCCGACAGCACCCACGGGACGACCGGAAGTACCGGAAGCGAGTCGCTTGCGGGGGTCGTCGCGGGTGCTTGTTCGAGGATGATGTGGGCGTTGGTGCCGCTGATGCCGAAGGACGAGACGCCGGCCCGGCGCGGGTGGTCGCTCTCGGGCCACGGGGTGGCCTCGGTCAGGAGCGAGACGGCCCCGGCCTCCCAGTCGACGTGGTGGGTCGGGGTGTCGACGTGCAGGGTCTTGGGCAGCAGGCCGTGCTGCATCGCCTGGACCATCTTGATGATGCCGCCCACGCCGGCCGCGGCCTGGGCGTGCCCGAGGTTGGACTTGATGGATCCCAGCCACAGCGGCTGGTTCGCGGGGCGGTCCTTGCCGTAGGTGGCGAGCAGGGCCTGCGCCTCGATCGGGTCCCCGAGCCTGGTGCCCGTGCCGTGCGCCTCCACGGCGTCGACGTCGGCGGGGGTCAGCCGGGCGTTGGCGAGCGCCTGGCGGATGACGCGTTCCTGGGAAGGGCCGTTGGGGGCGGTGAGGCCGTTGCTGGCACCGTCCTGGTTGACCGCCGAGCCCAGGATGACGCCCATGACGTGGTGGCCGTTGGCCTGGGCGTCCGAGAGCCGCTCCAGCAGGAGCATGCCCGCGCCCTCGGACCACGCGGTGCCGTCGGCGGCGTCCGCGAAGGACTTGCAGCGGCCGTCGGGGGCCAGGCCGCGCTGGCGGCTGAACTCGGTGAAGATGCCCGGGGTCGCCATCACGGTCACGCCGCCGGCGAGGGCCATGGTGCACTCGCCGTTGCGCAGGGCCTGGGCCGCCGTGTGGACGGCGACGAGCGAGGCGGAGCACGCGGTGTCCAGGGTGATGGCGGGGCCTTCGAAGCCGAAGGTGTAGGCGATGCGCCCCGAGGTGACGCTGGGGTGGCCGCCGGTGCCGAGGTAGCCCTCGACGGAGGCCAGGCCGCCGGGCGGGCGCCGCAGGTAGTCCTGGCTGCTGACACCGGCGAACACGCCGGTGCGGCTGCCGTGGAGCGACGCGATGGCGATCCCGGACCGTTCGAGGGTCTCCCACGCCGTTTCGAGCAGCAGTCGCTGCTGCGGGTCCATCGCGAGGGCCTCGCGCGGGCTGATCCCGAAGAAGTCGGCGTCGAACACCGTGGCGCCGTCGATGAAGGCGCCTTGGCGGGCGTACGTCTTGCCGGGTGCGTCGGGGTCGGGATCGAACAAGCCCTCGATGTCCCAGCCGCGGTCGGTCGGGAAGTCGCCGACCACGTCCCGGCCCTCGGCGACCACCTGCCACAGCTCCTCGGGCGAGCTCACGCCGCCCGGGTAGCGGCAGCCCATGCCGACGATCGCGATGGGCTCGTGGTCCTTGGCTTCCATCTCCTGCAGGCGGCGATGCGCTTGGCGCAGATCCGCCGTCGCCCGCTTGAGATAGTCGCGCAGCTTGTTCTCATTCATCCGGCGTTGACACCTTTCCACGAAGCAGTGTTGATTCCACGGACCGGCTCAACGGATCCCGAACTCGTTGTCGAGCACGTCGAACAGTTCGTCATCGGTCGCCGACTCCAGGTCCTCGTCGTCGGCGGTGGGCTCGCCCGGCGTGTCCAGCCCGTTGGTCAGCTTCCGCAGCAGTGCCTGCAGCCGACCGGTGACCCTGGCGTGCGTCTCGTCGTCGGGGGCGATGGCGAGGAAGGTCCGCTCCAGGCGGTCGAGTTCGGCCAGGGCGGCGTCGCCGGGGGACGGGGCGCCGGGGGCGACCATCGTCCGCAGCCGGCCGGCCAGCGCGGTCGGGGTCGGGTAGTCGAAGACGAGGGTCGCCGACAGGCGTTGCCCCGTCGCGGCCGAGAGCCGGTTGCGCAGCTCCACCGCGGTCAGCGAATCCAACCCCAGGTCCTGGAAGGGGCGGCTCGGCGGGATCCCGTCCGGGGACCCGTGGCCCAGCACCGCCGAGATGTGGCCGCGCACCACCTCCAGGAGGACGTCGTCCTGTTCCGCCTCCGTCAGCCCCGCGAGCCGGGACAGCAGGGCCGACGCGCCGGCCGGACCCGCACCGCCCGCCGCCCGCCGCGCGGTCGTCGGCAGCAGGCCGCGCAGCACCGCAGGTGCGGTGTCCGCCTGGGCCCGCAGCGCCGTGAGGTCCAGTCGTGTCGGCACCATCAGGGCGTCCGCGCCGGTACGGAGGACGGTGTCCAGCAGGCCCAGCCCCTCCTCGGTGGGCAGCGGCGCGAACCCGCCGCGCGCCATCCGCGACCGGTCGGCGCCGTCGAGATCTCCCGTCATGCCGCTCGCCTGTGCCCACAACCCCCAGGCCAGCGACACGCCGGGCAGTCCGCACGCCTGTCGGTGCTGTGCCAGCGCGTCGAGGAAGGTGTTGGCCGCCGCGTAGTTGGCCTGCCCGGGAGCGCCCACGGTGCCGGCGACCGACGAGAACAGCACGAATGCCGCCAGGTCGGCGTCCTTCGTCAGCTCGTGGAGGTTCCAGGCCGCGTCGACCTTCGGGCGCAGCACCCGGTCCACGCTTTCGGGCGTGAGGGACGAGAGGACACCGTCGTCGAGCACACCGGCCGCGTGGACGACGGCGGTCAGCGGGTACTCGTCGGGGACGGCGGCCAGCAGTTCCGCGAGCGCTTCCCGGTCTGCGGCGTCACACGCGGAGACCGTCACCTCGGCACCCAGCGCGGCCAGTTCGTCCACGAGCCGGCGGGCCCCGGGAGCGTCGGGACCCTGACGGCTCGTCAGGAGGAGGCGCCGCACGCCGTGCCCGGTCACCAGCCGCTCGGCGACCAGCGATCCCAGCGTGCCCGTACCGCCGGTGATCAGGACCGTGCCCTCGGGGTCGATCGGACGGGGGACGGTCATCGCCAGCTTGCCCGTGTGCCGGGCCTGCTGCAGCTGGCGGAAGGCGTGCGGTGCGTAACGGGCGTCCCAGCCGAGCACGGGAAGCGGACGCATCGCCGAGGCCTGGAACAGCTCCAGGAGCTCGTCCAGCATCTCCCGCATGCGGTCGGGCCCGGCGTCCGTCAGGTCGAACGCCCGGTACACCACGCCCGGATGCCGCCGGGCGACCTCGCCCGCGTCCCGGATGTCGGTCTTGCCGATCTCCAGGAAGCGGCCGCCGCGCGGCAGCAGGCGCAACGAGGCGTCCACGTACTCGCGGGCCAGCGAGTTCAGTACGACGTCGAAGCCCTCGCCGCCCGTCGCCGCCAGGAAGCGGTCCTCGAACTCCAGGGTGCGGGAGTTCCCGATGTGGTCGTCGTCCAGGCCGAGCGCGCGCAGCGTGTCCCACTTGCCGGGGCTCGCGGTCGCGAAGATCTCCGCCCCGCGGTGCCGGGCGAGCTGGATCGCCGCCATGCCGACGCCGCCGGTACCCGCGTGGATCAGCACCCGCTCGCCCGGTTCGAGGCGCGCCAGGTCGGTCAGGCCGTAGTACGCCGTCAGGCACACCACCGGGATCGTGGCGGCCTGCGCCGCGCTCCACCCGGCCGGCATCCGGGTCAGCCAGCGGTGGTCCGTGATCGCCACGGGGCCGATCGACGCCGGCACCAGGCCCATCACCCGGTCACCGGGCGCCAGCCGCGTCACCCGCGAACCGACCTCGGTCACCACACCGGCCGCCTCGCCGCCGATCGGCACTTCGCCCGGGTACATCCCCAGGGCGATCAGCACATCGCGGAAGTTCAGGCCCGCCGCCCGCACCGCCAGCCGCACCTCGGTCGGCTCCAGCGGCCGCAGCGCCTCGGGCGCCGGCCGCAGCGTGAGGTTGTCCAGGGTGCCCATACTCGTCACGTCGAGCCGCCACGGCCCCTCCGCCGGTACGGCCAGGGCGCTGCCCGACGCCGCGCGCGCCAGCCGGGGCACATGCACGGCGCCGTCGCGCAACGCCAGCTGCGGCTCGTCGACACCCGCCAGGGCGGAGGCCAGCGCGTCGAGCGACGTCCCGCGCCCGTCCACGTCCAGCAGCATCAGCCGGTCCGGGCTCTCCGACTGGGCCGTACGCACCAGTCCCCACACCGTCGCCGAGGCCAGATCGGCCGTGTCCTCGCCGGGCCGAGTCACCACGGCACCCTGGGTGACCACCACGAGCCGGGCGTCCAGCACCTGTTCGGCGGCCAGCCACTCCTGCACGAGGGCCAGCGCCCGGTGCGTCAGCGCGTGGGCGGTCGACGCCGTGTCGAGCGCCGGAGCCGCCACGAAGGGCGAGCCCAGCGGCGCGAGCACGAGCTGCGGCACCGGCGCCTCGCCGGCCGTCACGGCGGCCAGCAGTTCGGACAGGTCGGCGAAGGCCGAGACCTCCGCCCCGGTGGCGGTCAGGGCTCCGACCAGCCCCGCGGCCTCGCCGAGCACCGCCCAGGTCGCGGACGCGGTGGCCGAACCCTCGGAAACGGGAAGCGCGGACCACTCGAGCCGGAACAGCGAGTTCTGGCCCCCGCCCCGCGCCGCCGACAACTGCTGGGCGTCCACCGCCCGCAGCGCGAGCGACTGCACCGACGCCACCGGCGCGCCCGCCGTGTCGGTGAGCTCCAACGCGACCGTGTCGTTGCCCTCGGTCGGGACCACGCGCACGCGCACCGTCGTGGCACCGGTGGCGTGCAGGGCCACCCCGCCCCACGAGAACGGCAGCCGCACCGGGGCGGTGGCGTCCGCTCCGAGGGACCCGAGCGCGATCGCGTGCAGCGCCGCGTCCAGCAGCGCCGGGTGGATGCCGAAGCCGTCGGCCTGCGCTTCCGTCCCCTCCGGCAGCCGGATCTCGGCGTACACCTCCTCGCCCTGCCGCCAGGCGGCGGACAGGCCTTGGAAGACCGGGCCGTAGGTCAGGCCGATGTCCGCCAGGTCGTCGTAGAGCGTCGCCGTGTTGACGGGCGTCGCTCCCGGCGGCGGCCAGGCCTCGGCCGCCGGGAGCGGCGTGCCCGCGTCCGCGGTCAGCCGGCCGGAGGCGTGCAGTGTCCAGTCGGGGTTGTCGGCGTCATCGGTGGCGACCGGGCGCGAGTGGACGGTCACCGCGCGGTTGCCCGTCTCGTCCGGCGGGGTGATGTTGACCTGGAGTTGGAGGGTGGTCTCGGTGGTGAGGGTCAGGGGTGTGTGGAGGGTGAGTTCGTCGATGGTGGGGGTGTTGGTGTGGTGGGCGGCGTGGAGGGCGAGGTCGATGAAGGC
>NZ_JBHVRK010000058.1:0-4769 GCF_042885845.1 Kitasatospora sp. NPDC058032
CCACACCGACCTGCCCACCTACCCCTTCCAACACCAGAGCTACTGGCTGCACCACGCTCCCGCCACCGACGTCACCACCGCCGGCATCACCCCCAGCCACCACCCCATCCTCACCGCCACCATCGAACTCCCCGAAGGCACACAACTCTTCACCGGCCGCCTGACGCAGAACTCGCCCTCGTGGCTGGCGGAGCACGCCGTGCACGACACGGTCGTCCTCCCCGGCACCGCCTTCATCGACCTGCTGCTGCACGCCGCCGAGCAGGTCGGCTGCGACCGGATCGAGGAGTTGACGCATCACTCCTTCCTCGCGGTACCGGATCAGGAGGCCCGTCAGCTGCGCGTGGTGATCAGCGCGGCGGACGCGGAAGGCCTGCGATCGTTCGATGTGCACTCCCGCCCGGAGAATGCGGCGGCCGAGGGTGCCGAGTGGACGCACCACGCCAGCGGCCACCTCTCCGCCGACCGGTCGGGGCGCGCGCCGAGGGAGCTCACGGCATGGCCTCCGGCCGGAGCGCTGCCGGTCGATCTCGCAGAGTTCTACGACCGCTTCACCGCCCGCGGCTACCACTACGGCTCGGCGTTCCAGAGCTTCAGGGCGGCCTGGCGGCAGGGCGACACGATCTACGCGGAGATCGCCCTCCCCGACGAGGTCCACTCCGACGCGGCCACGTACGGCATCCACCCGGCGCTGCTGGACGCCGCGCTGCACCCGCTGATGCTGTGGTTCGAGGAGCACGGCGTCCGGCTGCCGTTCTCGTGGAACGGCGTGGCCCTGCACTCCTTCGGGGCGACGCGGCTGCGCGTCAAGCTGACGCGGTCGACCCAGGACGCGGTGACGCTGGAGATCGCCGATGCCACCGGCATGCCGGTGGCGACGATCGACTCGCTGACCATGCGTCCGGTCTCGGCCGAGCAACTCGCGGCCGCGGCGCGTTCCGGCCGGCGCGACTCGCTGTACCGGCTGGAGTGGACCGAGGTGCCGAGCCCGGCGGGTGAGGACGCGGCCCCGACCGTCCCGTGGGCCGTCCTGGGTGCCGAGGACTCCGAGGCCACCGCCGCGCTCGTCGCGTCCGGGGTGGCGGTCCGGGTGTACGACGGTCCGGCTGCCCTCTCGGCCGCCCTCGCAGAGGGCGCGGACGTTGCCGAACTGGTCGTGACCGCAGTGGCGCGCACCGACAGCACCGATCCGGCGCGGGTCCACGCGGTGGGGCAGGACGTGCTCCGTACCGTTCAGGAGTTCCTGTCCGACGACCGGCTGGCTTCGGCCCGGCTCGTCGTGCTCACCGGAGGAGCCGTGACCGCCCGGGACGGCGACGCCGTCGATCTCGCGACGGCTCCCGTCTGCGGCCTGATCCGCTCCGCCCAGTCGGAGCAGCCCGGCCGGATCGTCCTGATCGACGTGGACGACAAGCCCGACTCCTACCGGGCACTGCCCGACGCCCTGGCCGCCTTCTCCGTGAGCGAGCCTCACCTGGCCGTACGTGACGGTCAGTTGTATGCCCCCCGGCTCGCCGAGGCGGTCCTCCCGGACCGGGGCGAGGCCGCCGGCACCACCCGCCTCCCCGACCCGGACGGCACGATCCTCATCACGGGCGGCACCGGCGCCCTCGGTGCTCTCGTCGCCCGCCACCTCGTCACCGAGTACGGCGCGCAACACCTGCTGCTCACCAGCCGCCGCGGTCCCCAGGCGCCCGGCGCCACCGAACTCGCCGACGAACTCACCGCACTCGGTGCCCAGGTGACCATCACCGCCTGCGACACCGCCGACCGCGACGCGCTCGCCGTCCTCCTCGCCGCCGTTCCCGGCGAGCACCCCCTGACCGCCGTCATCCACACCGCCGGCATCCTCGACGACGCCACCATCACCTCGCTGACCCCGGACCAGCTCAGCGCAGTCCTCCGGCCCAAGGCCGACGCGGCCTGGCACCTCCACGAGCTCACCCTGGACACCGACCTCTCGGCGTTCGTCCTCTTCTCCTCCATCGCGGGCGTCATCGGCAGCGCGGGCCAGGCCACGTACGCTGCCGCCAACACCTACCTGGACGCGCTCGCCCAGCACCGCCACACCAACGGACTCCCCGCCACCTCCGTCGCCTGGGGCCTGTGGGACACCGAGGCCGGCATGGGCAGCGCCCTCGACGCCACCGGTCAGGCCCGCCTGGCCCGCACCGGCCTGGTGCCGATGCCGAGCGAGCAGGGCCTGCGGCTCTTCGACCTCGCCCTGTCCCTGGACGACGCGTTCATGGTCGCGGCCAAGATCAACACGGCTGGCCTCGTCACGCGGGACGACGGCGACGGCCTGCCCGCAGTGCTGCGCCGCCTGGTGCGCGGCTCCGCCCGCCGCACGGCCCGCGCGGGCACCGCGGTCGTCACCAACGCCCTCGCCAAGGCTCTCGCGGGTCGCAGCGAGGAAGAGCAGGCGGTCCTGCTGCTGGAGCACGTCCGTACGCAGGTCGCCGCCGTCCTCGGGCACAACTCGCCGGGAACGATCGACGCCGATCGGGGATTCCTGGAAATGGGCATCGACTCGCTGACCGCCGTCGAACTCCGCAACAACCTCAACTCCGGCTCCGGACTGCGCCTGCCCGCCACAGTCCTCTTCGACTACCCGACGCCGGCCGCGCTCGCCGCACACCTGCGGACCGAGGTCGTCCCCGAGGAGTCGTCGTCCGTCGACCTGCCGGTCATGGCGGAGCTCGACCGGATCGAATCCGACCTCGCGGCTCTCGTACCCGACGCGCGCACCGGACTGGCCGCCCGGCTGAAGGAAGTCCTGCTCAAGCTGGGCGAACTGGACGACAGCACGGACACCGCGGAAAAGCTCGACTCCGCTACCGACGACGAGATCTTCGACTTCATCGACAAAGAACTCGGGATTTCTTGACGTGGTGATCGCAATTGATGCCGGCTACTTCGCAGGGATTGGCGTTTCATGGTGAATGAGGACAAGCTCCGCGACTATCTGAAGCGGGTCACCGCCGAGCTGCACCAGACGCGCCAGCGTCTGGCCGAGTCGGAGTCCGGCAGGAACGAGCCGATCGCGATCGTCGGCATCGGCTGCCGGTTCCCGGGCGGCGTGAGCTCGCCCGAGGGACTGTGGCAGCTGGTCGCCGACGGCGTCGACGCGGTCGGCCCGTTCCCGGCCAACCGCGGCTGGGACGTGGAGAACCTGTACGACCCCGACCCTGAAACGCTCGGCCGGACGTACGCCCGCGAGGGCGGCTTCCTCTACGAGGCGGACGGCTTCGACGCCGGCTTCTTCGGAATCAGCCCGCGCGAGGCGCTGGCCCTCGATCCCCAGCAGCGTCTCCTCCTGGAGACGACCTGGGAGGCGCTGGAGGACGCCGGCATCGACCCGGCCGAACTGCGCGGCAGCACGACCGGCGTGTTCGCCGGTGTGTCGGGGCACGAGTACGCCTCCATCACCCACCAGGGCCCGGAAGGCGTCGAAGGCTACCTGCTGACCGGCAACACCATCAGCGTCGCCTCCGGGCGCATCGCCTACAGCTTCGGGTTCGAGGGCCCCGCGGTCACGGTCGACACCGCGTGCTCGTCCTCACTGGTGGCCATGCACCTGGCGGCCCAGGCCCTGCGCAACGGCGAGTGCACCATGGCCCTCGCCGGCGGCGCCGCGGTGATGGCCACCCCGGGCATGTTCCTGGAGTTCAGCCGCCAACGCGGCCTGTCCCCGGACAGCCGCTGCAAGTCCTTCGCCGACTCGGCGGACGGCACCGCCTGGGCCGAGGGCGCCGGCATGCTCCTCCTGGAGCGCCTGTCCGACGCCCAGGCCATGGGCCACCGCGTGCTGGCCGTCATCCGTGGCACCGCCGTCAACCAGGACGGCAAGAGCAGCCAGCTCAGTGCCCCGAACGGGCCCGCGCAGCAGCGGGTCATCCGCCAGGCGCTGGCCGGTGCCGGCCTCAAGCCGGGCGAGGTGGACGCCGTCGAGGCGCACGGCACGGGCACCAGGCTCGGGGACCCGATCGAGGCGCAGGCCCTGCTCGCCACCTACGGCAAGGACCGGCCCGCCGACCAGCCGCTGTGGCTCGGCTCCTTCAAGTCGAACATCGGACACGCCCAGGCCGCGGCCGGTGTCGGCGGTGTCATCAAGATGGTCCAGGCGATGCAGCACGGCCTGCTGCCCAAGACGCTCCACGTCGACACCCCCACCCACCACGTCGACTGGGAGGCCGGGGCCGTCTCCCTGCTGACCGAGGCCACCCCGTGGCCCGAAAGCGACCGCCCGCGCCGGGCCGGCGTCTCCTCCTTCGGCATCAGCGGCACCAACGCCCACATCATCCTCGAACAAGCACCCGTATTGGTTGAAACGGCGGCCGAGCCGTCTCCTGCTCTGCCGGTCGTTCCGTGGGTGCTGTCGGGGAAGACCGAGCAGGCCGTGCGCGACCAGGCCGCCCGCCTGGCCGAGCACGTGACCAGCCACCCCGACCAGGGCATCACGCGTATCGCCCACGCCCTGGCCACCACCCGCACCCACTTCGACCACCGCGCCGCCACCACCGGCACCACCCAGGACGAACTCCTCACCGGGCTGCGCGCCATCGCCGACGGCACCACGACCGTCAGCACCACCACCGGTGGCGGGAAGACGGCGTTCCTGTTCACCGGGCAGGGATCGCAGCGCAATGGCATGGGCCGCGAACTGTACGACACCTTCCCCGCGTTCGCCGCCGCCCTCGACGACGTCTGCGACCACTTCACGCCCCACCTCGAACACCCCCTGCGCGACGTCATGTTCGCCCCCGCCG
>NZ_JBHVRK010000059.1:0-4390 GCF_042885845.1 Kitasatospora sp. NPDC058032
TGGCGCGCCAGCGCCTCCGGCGTCGGATGGTCGAACACCAGCGTCGCCGGCAACCGCACCCCGCAGGCCGCGTTCAACGCGTTCCGCAGCTCCACCGCCGTCAGCGAGTCGAAGCCCAGCTCCCTGAACTGGCGGTCCACCGCGACGGTGGCCGCCGACTCGTGGCCCAGGACCGTGGCCGCCTGCTCGCGCACCAGGGCCTGGACGATGTCGAACTGCTCGGCCGCGGGGCGGCCCGCCAGTCGCTGGATCAGCGACGAACCGGTCGCCGCCGTGGCGGAGCCGTCGAGCGTGCGCCGCAGCGGGGTGCGCACCAGGCCGCTGAGCAGCGCCGGCAGCGCCCCGGAGCGGGCCTGGGCCGCCAGCGTGGCGGCCTCCAGCCGGGTGGGCACGACCACCGGTTCGGCGCTGCGTATGGCGGCGTCGAAGAGCGCGAGGCCGTCCTCGGTCTCGATCGCGGTCATCCCGGACCGGGAGATCCGGCGTCGGTCCACCTCGCTCAACTCACCGCTGAGCGCGCTGTCCTGAGCCCACAGCCCCCAGGCCATCGACACCGCCGGCAGTCCGGCCGCCCGGCGTCGCCGCGCGAGCGCGTCCAGGAAGACGTTCGCCGCCGCGTAGTTGCCCTGCCCCGCACTGCCCAGCACGCCGGCGGCGGAGGAGAACAGGACGAACGCCGACAGCTCCAAGTCCCGCGTCAACTCGTCCAGATGCAGCGCCGCATCCACCTTCGGACGGAACACCCGGTCGATCCGCTCCGGCGACAACGACTCGATCAGCCCGTCGTCCGTCACACCCGCCGCGTGCACAACCCCCGTCAGCGGGTGCTCGGCCGGGACAGCCGCCAGCAACGCGGCCAGCGCGTCACGGTCCGCCACGTCGCACGCCGCCGTGACCGCCTCCGCGCCCAGCGCGGCGAGTTCGGCCTCGAACTCCGCCGCGCCCGGCGCCAGCGCCCCACGGCGGCTCGCCAGCAGCAGCCGGCGCACCCCGTGCCCGACGACCAGGTGCCGCGCCACCAGACGCCCCAACGTGCCCGAAGCACCCGTCACCAGCACCGTGCCACCCTCGGCAAAGCGAACCGCAGGGCCCTCAACCGCGGCGACCCGCGCCAGACGCGGCACCAGCACCTCACCGCCGCGCACCGCGACCTGCGACTCACCCGACGCCACGGCCACCGACACCGCCGAACGGACGTCCCCGACCCCCGGCTCCACATCCACCAGCACGAACCGGCCCGGATGCTCCGACTGCGCCGACCGCACCAGGCCCCACACCGCCGCCTGACCCGCATCAACAGCACCCTCCGCGACCCCGCCACGGGTCACCACCACCAACCGCAAACCCTCGAAGCGCTGCTCTCCCAGCCACTGCCCGAGCAGGCCCAGCACACCGAGCACGGCAACACGCGCACCCTCGGCACCCTCACCCGACGGCGGGCACACGACCGCCAGCAGCCCGGGCACCTCCGCATCGGCCCCCGGAGCCTCCAGGCCCTCCCGGACCTCCACCTCGGCAGCCTCACCCACCACCACCGGCGCGGGCACCCAGTCCACCCGGTAGAGCCCGCCCGCCACCGCCGATCCGGCGGCGGCGAGCTGCTCGCCCGTCACCGACCGCAGGGCCAGCGCCTCCACCGAGGCCACCGGCCGGCCTTCGCCGTCCGCGATCGACAGCGACACGGCGTCCGCTCCGGCAGCGGAGCCGGCCGCCGGGGCCAGCCGGACCCGCAACGCGGTCGCGCCGGTGGCGGACACGCCCACCCCGGTCCACGAGAAGGGCAACCGCCCCTCGGGGCCGTCGGCGAGGAACCCGCCCAGGGCCATCGCGTGCAGGGCGGAGTCGAGCAGGGCCGGGTGCAGCGCGAGGCCGGCCACCGGGACGTCCTCGGGCAGCGCGACCTCGGCCAGGAGCGCCGACCCGTGCCGCCACACGGCACGCAGGCCCCGGAACACCGGGCCGTAGCCGAAGCCGGCCTCCTCCAGTCGCTCGTAGCAGCCTTCGATGTCCACCGCCGTCGCACCGGCCGGCGGCCAGACGGCCGCGTCGACGGTGTCCGGCGAGGCCGCGTCCACGGCCCGCGCGAGGAGGCCGGTGGCGTGGCTCGTCCACGGGGCATCCGCCGCCGTGCCGTCCTCGGGGCGCGAGTGGATCTCCAGCGCCCGCCGCCCGGTCGTGTCGGCGGCTCCGACGGTCACCCGCAGCTGCACCGCGTCCCGCGCGGGGAGCACCAGCGGTGCGGCGAGGGTCAGTTCGTCCACCCGGTCGCACCCGGCCTCGTCGCCGGCCCGGACGGCCATCTCCAGGAAGGCCGTGCCGGGCAGCAGGGTCACACCGGACACGGCGTGGTCCGCCAGCCAGGGGTGGGTGGGAAGCGACAGGCGGCCGGTGAGCAGAACGCCGCCGTCGGGCAGGCTCGCCGCCGCGCCCAGCAGGGCGTGCTCCGCGGCGGCCAGGCCGACGGAGGTCACGTCCCCGGCGGTCGCGGGCGCCTCCAGCCAGTAGTGGCGGCGCTGGAAGGCGTAGGTCGGCAGATCGACCCGCCGGGCGCCGCGACCGGCGAAGACCGTGTCCCAGTCGAGGGTGGTTCCGTGGGTGTGGAGGTGGGCGAGGGCGGCGGTGAAGGCCTCGGCCTCGGGACGGTCGGCACGCAGGGCCGCGACGGCGACGGTCTCGGCCAGGGTCTCCTGGACCATCGGCGTCAGGCCGCCGGGGCCGATCTCCAGGAATGCCGTCGCCCCCTGGTCCTCCAGGGTCTTCACCGCGTCGGCGAACCGGACGGCGTGGCGGACGTGGCGCACCCAGTAGTCCGGGTCGGCCAACTCCTCGGCGGTGACGAGCCGTCCGGTGAGCGTCGAGACGATCGGCCTCGTCGGCTCGGCGAACGTAATGCGCTCGGCGACCTCGCGGAAGCCCGCCAGCATCGGCTCCATCAGCGGCGAGTGGAACGCGTGCGAGACCGCCAGCCGCTTCGTTCGACGACCGTCGGCGGCGAGCAGGCCGACGACCTCCGCCACGGCCTCTTCGGCGCCCGAAATGACCACCGACGTCGGACCGTTGACGGCCGCGATACCCACAAGGTCCTCACGGCCGACCAGCAGCGGCAGCACCTCGTCCTCCGAGGCCTGCACCGCCACCATCACGCCGCCGGGCGGCAGCTCCTGCATCAACCGACCACGCGCCACCACCAGTTCAGCGGCATCGGTCAGCGAGAACACTCCCGCGACATGAGCGGCGGCGAACTCGCCGATCGAGTGACCGGCCAGGAAGTCCGCGCGCACACCCCACGACTCCACCAACCGGAACAGCGCCACCTCCACCGCGAACAACGCCGGCTGCGTGAACTCCGTCCGACCCAGCAGCTCCGCGTCCTCCCCGAACACCACCTCACGCAACGGCCGTTCGAGGTGGACGTCCAGATGCGCGCAGACCTCGTCGAACGCCTCCGCGAACACCGGGAACGACGCGTGCAGCTCACGCCCCATCCCCACCCGCTGACTCCCCTGCCCCGAGAAGAGCACCGCCGGCCGACCGGCCGAGGACCCCGCCTCGCCCGTCACGACGCCGGCGGCCGACCGCCGGTCCTCCGCCACCGCCGACAGGCCCAGGAGCAGTTCCTCCCTGTCGCGGCCCACCACCACCGCGCGGTGCGTCAGCGCGGCGCGCGAGGTCGCCAACGACCGGCCGACCTCGGCGATTCCCAGCTCCGGACGCTCGGCGAGGTGCGCGAGCAGGCGCTCCGCCTGGCCCCGCAGGGCGGCCGGATCCTTCGCCGACAGCGGCCAGGCGACGGCGAGGCCGGACATCGACTCGTCCTCCAGCCGCTGATCGACGACCGCCGCCGGGGGCTGCTCCAGTACGACGTGGGCGTTGGTGCCGCTGACGCCGAAGGAGGAGACGCCGGCCCGGCGCGGACGGCCGTTCACGGACCACTCCACCGGTTCCGACAGCAGCTCCACCGCGCCCGCCGACCAGTCCACGTGCGACGACGGCTCGTCCACGTGCAGGGTCTTCGGCAGCACCCCGTGCCGCATCGCCATCACCATCTTGATCACACCCGCCACACCCGCCGCGGCCTGGGTGTGACCGATGTTCGACTTCAACGAGCCCAGCCACAGCGGCTGTTCACGGTCCTGCCCGTAGGTCGCCAGCAGCGCCTGCGCCTCGATCGGGTCGCCCAGCGTGGTCCCGGTACCGTGCGCCTCCACCACGTCCACGTCCGCCGCCGACAGCCCGGCGTTCGCCAGCGCCTGCCGGATCACCCGCTGCTGCGACGGCCCGTTCGGCGCCGTCAACCCGTTCGACGCACCGTCCTGGTTCACCGCCGAGCCCCGCACCACCGCCAGCACCCGGTGCCCGTTGCGCTCCGCGTCCGACAGCCGCTCGACCA
>NZ_JBHVRK010000060.1:0-683 GCF_042885845.1 Kitasatospora sp. NPDC058032
GCCTGGGGGAGGGGTTGGCCCTCAGCCAACTCTGTACCGACTGAGCGAGGCCTTGGACGAACGGCATGCCGCCACGCTCGTGGCAGGTGCTCTTGAGCTCCTGCCACTGGCCCGGCGGAAGCCACGTGGAAAAGGAACTGGAGCCTGATGTGTCGACAGTGGGGCACTCATCGGGTGCCGCTTCACGCCAGGCGGTGATGCCGGCGGAAACAGCGTCCTGGATGTCGACGCCGAGTTCGGCAGCACGAACCTTGAGGTCCTGGCGCAGCCAGGACGGCAGCTTGGAGACAACCTTCTCTCTATCTCCAGCAGTACTTGAAGTGACCATGAGGTCAGCTTACTAACTTTGCGGAGAGTTGTGTTCAACGCCCTGCTCAACACGCGTGTCGCTGCACTTCACTGACTGCGCGACACACCGGATCGGCTCGGGCTGCGGAGCGGCACTGATAACGGCGTTATCAGTCAATGGCTGCGGCCGACGCTCCTGCCACGTGCGCTCTCCCTGTGCCGCAACGGTCTCGCCTGGAAGCATGCCCATGCCATGCGCCGTAAACCGAGGAAACCCAAAGAGCTTCCGGTTGGCTCATCCGGTCGCTGAGGAGGCTCACGACGCGTGGCACGACAGGATCATCGGCTCCTGCGGCAGGAGCATCGACGACGGCTCCGGGTCTGCCGAGCCGCCG
>NZ_JBHVRK010000060.1:693-4365 GCF_042885845.1 Kitasatospora sp. NPDC058032
CTCCACACCTTCAGCCTGTCCCATCACGCTCGGGGGCCGAACTCCACGACGAACAGACCGCGCCCGTGCGGCCGGCTCCAGCCTGCTGTTCAGCCTCGCCCCGGCAGTGGTCGTGGCCTACTGCAACGCCACCTCCTCCGCCTGGCTCGCTACCCTCTATCCCGCCTCGGGGGCACCTATGCCTATGGTCGCAAGCGCCTCGGCGACTTCTGAGGGCTACCTGGCCGACGGGCATTCCCTCTCGGCAAGACTGCCTCCTGCGCCGCCATGGCCCTGACCGCAGTCGACTACACAGGCGTCCACAAATCCGCCCTGCTCGCCCGCACCATCGTGGCTGCCGCCGTCGACCGAGCAGCCCAGCCAGCAGCTCACACTTATGTCGCTGTCCATGAAGGACAGGCTCTCGTGGGAGGTCCCCAGGACCTCGTCGAGAACGGTGCGGTGCAGGATGGTCCAGGCTTGTTCGGCGAGGTCGTTCGTCTTGAGGATGGTCAGGGTGAACGTGTGGAACGTGTCCTGGCCCTGCTGTCTCTTGAAGAGTCTCAGTTCCTCCGGCGACGTCCGAGTGGGGATTTGTTTCCTTGATCAGGCCCAGGTTTTCGTGTTTTACCGGTGCACTCTCGTTTACCGGTACATCAATAGTCGCTGCTGGGATTCCCTTGTGACTGCTTGGAGTGCCGGTGACGGCCGTGTCCTGGAGGATGCCTGGACCACCGGTGTCCTGCTGGATCTAGGGGGCCAGCGGGCAGTACGAATAGGTGACGAACATCGGCTTCGCCGCCTGATGTCACCCTTTTCCGGCCGGCATTCTCGCTTCCAGTCCTAGGCACTGTCCGGCGGATCATGGGCGGAGCCATAGGCGGACTGCTGCTGCGGTGACGGTGCCGTGGAAGACGTAGGCCCTTTTGTCGTAACGGGTGGCGACCGCGCGGGAGTTCTTGAGCCGGTTGATGGTCCGCTCGACCTCGTTGCGGCGCCGGTAGCGCTCGCGGTCGAAGCCAGCTGGCCTGCCGCCCGCGCTGCCTCTGCGCCGGCGGTTGGCCCGCTGGTCCTTCGGCTCGGGGATCGTGTGTGTGATGCGCCGTCTTCGCAGGTAGCGGCGATTTCGGCGTGAGCTGTAAGCCTTGTCGCCGCTGACATGGTCGCGCCTGGTCCGGGGCCGTCCGCCCAGCGGCCGGGGAACCCGGATCCGGTCCAGGACCTCGATCATCTGCGGGGCGTCACCCCACTGGCCTGGGGTGATCAGTAGAGCCATGGGGCGGCAGCCGCCTTCACCGGCGAGGTGGATCTTGGAGGTCAGACCGCCCCGGGACCGTCCGAGTCCCTCATCGGGGCGGTGGTGCCGGGGCCTCGTCCTTTTTTCGGGACCCGCGGTCCGACCCTGCGGGCGCCGGCCGCGTGCTGATGGGCCCGGCAGGACGTCGAGTCGACGCCCACCATCGACCAGTCGATCCGCCCGGCAAGGTCGGCGTCGGCCTGGACCGCCTGCAGGAGCCGGTCCCAGGTACCATCCGCCGACCAGCGGCGATGCCGTTCATACACGATCTTCCACGAGCCATAGCGTTCCGGCAGGTCACGCCACGGAACACCGGTGCGGACCCGGAACAGAATCCCGTTGAGCACGGTCCGGTGATCGTTCCACCGGCCGCCCCGGCCACCCAGCGAGGGCAGATGCGGCTCCAGCAGCAACCACTCTCGATTCGTCAGATCCCCCCGACCCATGACCCAACCAATGAGCGACCGGCCGGAAAGTCACATGATCCGCCGGACAGTGCCTAGGTGAGTGCAGTGATGCCCCGCTCGAACGCCCCAGCGCCCTTCCCCTTCGTGGCCGGTGTGGTCCGGGGCGTGAGCCCGAGACCTTCCAGGCGTGCGCGCTGTTCGTCGTTGAGGCTGTTCCAGCTGTGGGTTTCGGTCTGGCGGGTGGTCCAGGTGACCGCCTGGCCGCGATGCGCGCGGTCGTCTCGGCCGCGTAGCAAGCGCGTGCGGGTCGCCCCTCTGAGCGGGCGCGTTCGTGGCATGAAGCTGGGAAGCGGTTGATCGGCCGCCGTGGAGCGGCTGCGCACACCTGCTCACGGACAAATACATGCGAGACCTGGTATCTTGTGCTGCATGGTAGCCGGTGAAGCAAGTAATCAGGTTCCGGAGAAGATCGAGGTCCAGCTCCGTAAAGGGGTCCTGGAGTACTGCGTCCTGGCCCTTCTGCGAGACGGGCCCAAGTACGGGGTCGAGCTGCTGAAGGACTTGCAGGAGACCGTGCTCGCCACGAGCCCGGGCACCGTCTACCCCCTGCTTTCACGGCTCCGGCGCGACGAACTCGTCGTCACCACCTGGCAGGAGTCCTCCACCGGCCCGCCGCGCCGCTATTACGAGCTGACCGATGCGGGACGCACCGCGCTCGACTCCTTTACCGGCCTCTGGCCGGCATTCCGCGACACCGTCGACCACCTCCTTTCGCCCCCCAACGGGCGCCGGCACAACCCCTGAGGGGCGCACCTTGAAGACCGACGACAACACCCTGGTTCGGGAGTACCTCGCGACCGTGGAACGCGAGAGCACGGCACTGCCCCCGGCAGCCCGTCAGGAACTCCTCGCCGACCTCAGCGAGCACATAGAGGTCGCGCGCGCCGAACGGCCCGGCGACGTCCGCGCGATCCTCCACGAAGTGGGTGACCCCCGCACGATCGCCAACACCGCCCTCCACGAACTCGGCCACACCACCACATCCCCCACACGCACACCGAAGCGTCACCGTTCCCCCGCCTGGCTCCCGCTGCTCCTTTTGATAATCAGCACCGTGCTGCCCTACGCGGGAGACCATGTGCTCCTGAGCTGGATCAGCATAGCCATGAAGATCACGGCCGTAGTGATGGTGTGCCGCTCCCGCTACTGGACGGCAGCCCGCAAATGGGCAGGCCTCATCCTGGCCACACTCCTGCCCGCCACGATGAACGTGATCTGGTACCTGGCCTTCGTCGCACCCCGCAACTACGCAGTGATCGACACATGGCGCTGGCCGGGGGCCGTCGCCGGACTTCTCCTGACGTTGGCCGGCGTGGGATGGCTGTTGCGGACCAGGGATCGCCAGGCGTGATCTTTCGGTTTTGTGACAGCGGAGTGAGCGTTTTCAGCGTGGCTACTGATCGGGTGACGCCGGTCAGGTCGAGGTGGGGGCCGCAACGCACAAGGCCCCCGTGCCGTTGAGGGAGGTGTTCGAGGTCTCAACCCATCGGCACAGGAGCCCTGTTGGTTCCCTGTCCTGCCGTACTCGACTTTCCTCACGCTCTGGTCGAGTGGGTCACCATGCTCGTCGTCACCCGCGAGGGTGACCGCCGCTGCAAGCTCCCGCCGCACCAACGTGCGCTCGCCGCTCTGGTGTACCTGCGCCGCCACGATACTCCCACCAGGATCGCGGCCGGGTTCGGAATATCCGTCGGCACCGCCCACGCGTACGTCACCGTCGTGACCGGCCTGCTCGCCGAACAAGCCCCTGGCCTCCTCAAGACGCTGCGTGAGCACGATCCGGAGTTCGTCCTGCTGGAGGGGACCCTTGCCGAATGCGACCGCGTCGGCGACAGCCGGGCGGACGGGGGTGACCCGAACCAGGTGGGAAACCGCCATGCCACTCTGGCCGGGCGCAGCCCGGCCCGGCCTGGGAGCGCAGCGGACAGG
>NZ_JBHVRK010000061.1:0-4299 GCF_042885845.1 Kitasatospora sp. NPDC058032
CCACACCGACCTGCCCACCTACCCCTTCCAACACCAGAGCTACTGGCTGCACCACGCTCCCGCCACCGACGTCACCACCGCCGGCATCACCCCCAACCACCACCCCATCCTCACCGCCACCATCGAACTCCCCGAAGGCACACAACTCTTCACCGGCCGCCTGACGCAGAACTCGCCCTCATGGCTGGCGGACCACACCGTGCACGACACAGTCGTCCTGCCCGGCACCGCCTTCATCGACCTACTGCTGCACGCCGCCCAGCACACCGACACCACCACGATCGACGAGCTCACCCTCCACGCACCCCTGGCGCTCACCGCCGAAAGCACCGTGCAACTCCAGGTGAACCTCGCCCCGCCCGGCAACACGGGCAGCCGCGCGGTGACCGTCCACTCGCGTCCGGTCGCCACCGACGACGCCGACTGGACACTGCACGCCACCGGGCACCTCACCACCACCGACGCCGCCGCCGCGCCGGACCGTGACCTCACCACCTGGCCGCCCACCGCGGCCACCCCTGTGGACCTCCACGACCTCTACCCCCGCATCCACGACCTCGGCTACCACTACGGCCCGCTTTTCCAGGGCCTCCAGGCCGCCTGGCAGCAGGGCACCACCACCTACGCCGAGATCGCGCTTCCCGAGGAAGCCCACTCCGACGCGGCCACATACGGCATCCACCCGGCGCTCCTCGACGCCGCCCTCCACCCCCAGCTCACCAGCCTCACCGACGCCACCGACCACATCCCCCTCCCCTTCGCCTGGCACGGCGTCACCCTCCACACCGCCGGCACGCCCACCGCCCTCCGCGTGTCCATCACGCCGGTGAGCGACGACACTGTGTCGCTGGTGCTCGCCGACGCCTCGGGCGCCCTGGTCGCGACCGTGGACGGCCTCACGGCTCGGCCCGTCAGCGCCGAGCAGATCGCGGCCGCCGCGCGCACCAGTCCCGAGCACAACGCGCTCCACCAGCTCACCTGGCCGGCTCTCCCGGCCCCGGCTCCGGTCGGTGCGGCAAAGGGCAGTTGGGCCGTACTCGGTGGGGACGACGCGCTGGAAGCGGCGTTGGGCGCGACGGGGATCGAGGTGAGAGTCCACCGGGACCTCACCGCGCTGGTCGACTCGGTCGACGCGGACACCCCGGCACCGGATGTCGTGGTGGTGGCTCCGGCCTCGGTGTACGGCTCCACCGAGCCGGTCGGGGAGGTGCTCGTCGGCACGCTGGCGCTGGTGCAGGGCTTCCTCGCGGACGAACTGCTGAACAGCACGCGCCTGGTGATCGTCACCCAGCACGCGGTGGCCACCACCGACAACGAGGACATCACCGACCTCACCGCCGCACCCCTGTGGGGCCTCATCCGCTCCGCCCAGAACGAGCACCCCCACCGCATCACCCTCATCGACACCGACGGCCACGACGCCTCCCACCGCGCCCTCCCCGCCGCCCTCACCACCGAAGAACCCCAACTCGCCCTCCGCGAAGGCCGAGCCCACGCCCCCCGCCTCACCCGCGCCACCCTCCCGCACGACACCGCCACACCCGCCCTGGACCCCAACGGCACCGTCCTCATCACGGGCGGCACCGGCGCCCTCGGTGCTCTCGTCGCCCGCCACCTCGTCACCGAGTACGGCGCGCACCACCTCATCCTCACCAGCCGCCGCGGCCCCCAAGCCCCCGGCGCCACCGAACTCACCGACGAACTCACCGCACTCGGTGCCCAGGTGACCATCACCGCCTGCGACACCGCCGACCGCGAAGCGCTCGCCGCCCTCCTCGCCACCGTCCCCGGCGAGCACCCCCTGACCGCCGTCATCCACACCGCCGGCATCCTCGACGACGCCACCATCACCTCGCTGACCCCCGACCAGCTCAGCGCAGTCCTCCGGCCCAAGGCCGACACGGCCCGCCACCTCCACGAACTCACCCAGAACACCGACCTCTCGGCGTTCGTCCTCTTCTCCTCCATCGCCGGCACCCTCGGATCCCCCGGCCAGGCCAACTACGCCGCCGCCAACACCTACCTCGACGCCCTCGCCCACCACCGCCACACCAACGGACTCCCCGCCACCTCCCTCGCCTGGGGCCTGTGGGACACCGACAACGGAACCTCCAGCGGCATGGGCAGCACCCTCGACACCACCGACCGCACCCGCCTGGCCCGCACCGGCATCACCCCACTGACCGTCGAACAGGGCCTCACCCTCTTCGACACCGCCCTCAAAACAGGCCACCCCGTCCTCCACCCCGTCCGCCTCGACCAAGCAGCACTCCGCACACAGGCAAACGCCGGAACACTCCCGACCACGCTCCGCAACATCGTCCGCACTCCGGCACGACGCGCGGGTCGAGCCGGCGGCGCCGGGGAGGCAGAGGCGCTGCGAGGGCGGCTGAGCGGGCTGAGTGTGGCGGATCAGGGCCGCGTCGTCCTGGATCTGGTCCGTACCCACATCGCGGCGGCGCTGGGCCACGAGAAGCCGGGGGCGATCGACACCGAGCGCGGGCTGATGGACATGGGCTTCGACTCGCTCACGGCGGTCGAGTTGCGCAACCGCCTGTCCGCGGCGACGGGCCTGCGTCTGACGTCCACGCTCGTCTTCGACTACCCGACGCCCGCGGCGATGGCCGAGTACCTGCGGACGGAGCTCGCGCCCTCGACCGCCGCGGACACCTCCGCCGCGCCGGGCGAGGACGAGGCCGCCCTGCGGCGGGCCATCGCCGACGTACCGCTGGCGCGTCTCCGCGAGGCCGGTGTGCTTGAGGTCTTGATGCGCCTGGCCGGCGTACGCGAAGACCCGGCACCGACACGGGCGGAGAGCGAGCACGCGGCGGACGCGATCAAGAACGCGGACGCCGAGGACCTCATCCGTATCGCCCTTGCCCAGACCGATTCCTGATTCCACTCAAGCGGGGAGCTGACCATGGTTACGGCGTCCGACAAGATCGTTGAGGCACTGCGCGCCTCCTTGCTGGAGAACGAGCGGCTGCGGAATCGCAACCAGCAGCTCGCTGACGCGTCGTCCGAGCCCATTGCGATCGTCGGCATGGCCTGCCGCTACCCGGGCGGTGTCACATCGCCCGAGGAGCTGTGGCAGCTGGTGGCGTCGGGTACGGACGCGATCTCCGGCTTCCCCTCCGGGCGCGGCTGGGACGCGGAAGGCCTGTACGACCCCGACCCCGACGCCGTCGGCAAGTCCTACACCCGTGAGGGCGGCTTCCTGCACGACGCCGACCTCTTCGACGCCGACTTCTTCGGGATCAGCCCGCGCGAGGCCCTCGCCATCGACCCCCAGCAGCGTCTCCTCCTGGAGACCGCCTGGGAGTCGATCGAGTCCGCGGGCATCGCTCCGACCACCCTGCGCGGCAGTCGCACGGGTGTCTTCGCGGCCGTCATGTACGGCGACTACGGCACGCGGCTGTTCCAGAACATCCCCGACGGATTCGAGGGGTACATAGGCACCGGCAGCGCGTTCAGCGTGGCTTCGGGCCGGGTGTCCTACACGCTGGGCCTCGAAGGACCCGCGGTCACCGTCGACACCGCGTGCTCGTCCTCACTCGTGGCCCCGCACCTCGCCGCCCAGGCCCTGCGCAACGGCGAATGCGACCTGGCGCTGGCCGGCGGCGCGACGGTCATGGCCATCCCCACCACCCTCGTCGAGTTCAGCCGCCAGCGCGGGCTGTCCCCCGACGGCCGCTGCAAGGCGTTCGCCTCGGCGGCCGACGGTGTGGGCTGGGGCGAGGGCGCGGGCATGATCCTGCTCGAGCGCCTGTCCGACGCCCAGCGCAACGGTCACCGCGTGCTGGCCGTCATCCGTGGCTCGGCGGTCAACCAGGACGGGAGGAGCAGCCAGCTCAGTGCCCCGAACGGGCCCGCGCAGCAGCGGGTCATCCGCCAGGCACTCGCCAACGCCCGGCTGACCCCCGCCGACGTGGACGCCGTCGAGGCGCACGGCACGGGCACCAGGCTCGGGGACCCGATCGAGGCGCAGGCCCTGCTCGCCACCTACGGCAAGGACCGCCCCGCCGACCAGCCGCTGTGGCTCGGCTCGCTGAAGTCGAACATCGGACACGCCCAGGCCGCGGCCGGTGTCGGCGGTGTCATCAAGATGGTCCAGGCGATGCAGCACGGCCTGCTCCCCAAGACCCTCCACGTCGACGCGCCCTCCCCGCACGTCGACTGGGAGGCCGGGGCCGTCTCCCTGCTGACCGAGGCCACCCCGTGGCCCGAGAGCGACCGCCCGCGCCGGGCCGGCGTCTCCTCCTTCGGCATCAGCGGCACCAACGCCCACATCATCCTCGA
>NZ_JBHVRK010000062.1:0-4069 GCF_042885845.1 Kitasatospora sp. NPDC058032
GTACTGCAGGGGGGACCCTGTGGGAGAGTAGGACGCCGCCGAACAAATTTTGAGAAGAACCCCCGCCGGTTGTCCGGCGGGGGTTCTTTGCGTTTACCGAAAATCTCTCAGCTCGGTGGTTGGGCGGTGCCCCAGCTGGGGCGGCTCTCCCCGTGGCCGGTGGTGTCGGTGATCCGGGTGGCGCCGGAGCCGTCGGCGCGCATGGTGTAGAGCTCGGAGGTTCCGCCGGCGGGGGCCTGGGCGAAGGCGATCGTGGTGCCGTCGGGAGAGTAGGAGGCGATGCCGTAGGTGGTGTCGGACGGTCCGGGGGTGAGTGCTTCGACGGCGGTGCCGTCGGGGTGGACGGTGTAGATGCCGCCGCCGGGGGCGTTGTCCGGGCCGGCGGGGTAGGTGGTGAAGACGATGCGGCTGCCGTCGGGGGACCAGTTGGCGCGGTCGCCGGCCCGCAGTTCCCACGGGGTGAGGCGGCGCAGGCCGGTGCCGTCGGCGTTGACGATGTAGAGCGCGCGGCTGTTGGCGGGCTGGCCGGTGGCGCTGGTCCGGTAGGAGAAGACGAGCTGTTTGCCGTCGGGGGACCAGGCCGGGTCGGTGACGACGCCGGAGTAAGGGGTGTCGTTGGTCAGGAAGGTGAGCCGCTGGGCGGTGGTGCCGTCGGGGGCGATGAGGTAGAGGTCGCTGTACTGGATCTGCTCGCTCGTCGGGTCGGCGGTGCCCCAGCCGCGGGTGAAGGCGAGCTGTTTGCCGTCGGGGGACCAGGCGGGCATGGTCTCCGTCTCGTTGAGGCAGTCGGGGGCGCCGGCCTCGCAGAGCGAGCCCAGTGGGTGGATGTTCTGTCCGTCGGTGGCGGTGGTCCAGATCCGGCCGGGGGAGTCGCCGCCGGTGCGGTCGAAGGCGAGGGTGGTGCCGTCGGGGGACCAGGCGGGGTGGTCGTCGCGGGTCTGGTCGGCCGGCTGGGTGAGTTGCCGGCGGGTCTTGCCGTCGGGGGTGACGGCGAAGATGGCGCTGGTGAGGCGGTCCTGGTCGAGGAAGACCCGGCCGGCGATGAGGCCGTTGTGCGCCGGTGGGGCCGTGGGGGTGGCCGCGGCGGCGCCGACCACGCCCGCGGTGGCGTCGGCGACGGCGGGTTCGGCGGCCGGGGTCGGGGTCGGGGTGGGGGCTTCGGCGCGGATCTCGCTGAGCGGGATGTCGCCGGGCTGGGCGCCGCAGCCGGTGAGCAGGGTCCCGGCGAGCAGGAGGCCCGCACCGGCGCGGTGGCGGGTGCGGGCCGTGGTGGGGGTGGTGTGGGAGAGCCGTGTCCGTGTGCGGGTCATCCGCGTCTCATCTCCGTCTCCGATCCGCCCGGCGCGGCCGGGCGTGAGCCCCCCGAAGGAGCTGTCACTGTGTCAGATCGGAGAGAGGCGGGCGGGGAGACACGCAACGGGCCGCGTCCGCTCGGAGACGGGGAGTCATCCGTTCGCGGGGCGTGGACGGGGCGCGTGGCCGGACTTCGGTCAGCCCCGGGCGGCGCGGCGTTCGGCCTTGGCGACGGCCTCCGCCTCGTCCTCGGCCTCGGCGGTCTCCAGGGTGGGCGCGGTGCCGCCGAGGTGGACGGGCAGCCACCAGGTGTCGTCGGGGCCGGAGGGCTTGCCGGGGTACTCGCGCTGGGCCCGGTCGAGCATCTCGGTCATCGCGGCGCGCAGTCGGCGGGTGACCATGACGGGCTTGTCCTCGGGCGTCAGCACGATCGGTTCGCCGATCATGATGGTGACCGGGACGTGCCGCTTGGTGAGGGTCTTGGGGCGGCCCTTGGTCCACAGCTGCTGGGTGCCCCAGAGGACGACGGGCAGCAGCGGGGTGCCGGAGTCGGCGGCCATCCGGGCGGCGCCGGTCTTGAACTTCTTCAGCATGAAGGAGCGGCTGATGGTCGCCTCGGGGAAGACACCGACCACCTCGCCGGCCCGCAGGGCGCGGACGGCGGCCTCGTAGGCGGGCTGACCGTCGGTGCGGTCGACGGGGATGTGCTTCATGCCGCGCATCAGCGGGCCGGAGACGGCGTGCTTGAAGACGTCGTCCTTGGCCATGAAGCGGGTCTTGCGCTTGCCGCCGCGGTAGGCGCCGAGGCCGGCGAAGAGGAAGTCGAGGTAGCTGATGTGGTTGCTCACGAGCACCGCCCCGCCCTTGGCGGGGATGTGTTCGGCGCCGACGATCCTGATGCGCACGTCGAGTGCGCGGAAGACGGTCAGCGCGGCGCCGATCACCGGCGGGTACACGAGCTCTGCCACGGTCAGTCCTGACTTCGACGGGCCTGGCGGCCCGGTACGGCGGGGACCCGCGTGCCGTAGGTGGGGGCCGACCGGGGGCGCGGCACACCGCGGTGGCCACGGGCGATACACGGAGATGATCCCCCGAACGGGTACCCGCTGTCACCTGAGCGGTGCCCGCGGGGCCCGATCGGGAGGTGTGATGTGCGTGATGAGCCCGGCCGGGAACTTTTCCCGGCCGGGCGTCCGGTCGGTTTTCTCCGGCCCGGGCCGGCTCAGGCGGCCAGGTCGGTCCGGGTGCGGGCGCGCAGGACCAGGAGGTACGCCTCGCAGCCGAGGCAGTAGCCGAACGCGGCGTTGAGGAAGGCGGCGGCCAGCGCGAACCCGGTGGCGAGCAGGCCGAGCCAGGCGACTCCGGTCAGGAGGCCGGCCGTGCCGACGGCGGCGAAGACCAGGCCGACCCCCTGGGCGAACCGCGGCGGGCGCTCGTCCTCGGTCTCGGCGGGTGGTGCCAGCCGGGGCCGGACCAGGGTGCGGTAGAGCCAGGAGTAGGGGGAGCGGCGCAGGCCGCCGAGGGCGCCGAGGGCGAAGACGAGGGTCTGGGCCGCGAGCAGTGCACCGCTGCCGGTGAGCAGGACGGCGATCAGGACGAGGGTGGTGAGGGCGGCGGCGAAGCGCGGGCCGCGGGGGTCGATCTGCACGGGGACTCCGGGGCGGGGAGGGCGGCGGGGCGCGCGGCGACGGGGTCGCGCGGGCGTCCGGGAGGGCCGGGGCGCGCGTCAGCGACAGCGCGAGGCCGTGGCCCGGCACAGGTCGACCACCCGGCGGGTGGTCAGCAGCGGCTGTACGGGGCGGTCGGAGTCCACGGGCCGATCGTACGCGGGCCCGGTGACACGGGTCGAGGGGGGTTGCGGGAGGGCCGGGCCCCCGTCGTCGGCGCGCTGCGGGGGCGGAGCAGACTGGGGGGATGACCGGGTTGGTGGTGTGTGTTGTCGTGCTCGTGGCCGCGAGCGCGTTCGGGCTGATCCGAGCGAAGCGTGACGGGAGGCTGAGGGTGCGGGAGCGGGACGGGGCGGTGCGGCTGTCGGCGGCGGAGCTGGGGGAGGCGCTCGGGGAGCGGGCGACGCTGGTGCAGTTCTCCACCGCGTTCTGCCAGCCGTGCCGGGCCACCCGGCGGGTGCTGGCCGAGGTGGCGGGGATGGTCGGCGGGGTTGCGCACGTCGAGCTGGACGCCGAGGAGCGGTTGGAGCTGGTGCGGCGGCTGGAGATCGTGCGGACGCCGACCGTGCTGGTGCTGGACGCCGGTGGCCGGGTGGTGCGGCGGGCGGCCGGGCAGCCGCGGAAGGCGGATGTGATCGCGGCGCTGGGTGCGGCGGTCTGAGCCCTGTCCGGGGTGTCCGGGGTGTCCGGGGTGTCCGGGGTGGCCCGGGCCGTGGGCGCCGGGGTGCGGGCGGGGGCGTGCGGGATGCCGCCGAGGTGAATCCGGTGGCTCGAGGGCAGCCCCGTCGGGTGGAGCCCGAGGTGGCCTGGGGCAGGATGGCCCTGACGAGGCACGCCGGCCGGGGGCGCGACGTAAGCTACTGGTGAGTAGTGACCGTCGGGCTACTGGCGGGTATGCTGCCAGCAAGTTCCGGACCGGCACGGGAACACGCTGCCGGGAGTGGGTGCGAGCCGTGTACGCGCCCACGTGCACTGCCGCAGCCGCCGGACGAGACCAGTACAGGAGACAGGCCGTGAGCTTGAGGATCGTTGTCTGTGTGAAGTACGTGCCGGACGCGACGGGTGACCGTCGTTTCTCGGACGATCACACCACCGACCGGGAGGGCGTG
>NZ_JBHVRK010000063.1:0-4058 GCF_042885845.1 Kitasatospora sp. NPDC058032
GACACCCCCGTCATCACCCTCGACGCCCGACGCCGCGACAGCGCCAAGAGCGCCCTCATCACCCTCGTCGAACACGCCCTCCTCGCCCGCCTGCGCTGAGCGGACACCGAGGCCGGCGGCCCCGGTACCCCGTCGCGCCGACGGGGTACCGGGGCACGTTCGCTTGCGGAGAGGTGTCGTCCGGGCGCCTCGCGCAAGACCCTCGCATAAGCGGCGGATAACAGTTCGGTAGGCATTTCGTGATCAACAATGACTGTTTGTAGCGAATCGGCACCACTCAGCGCCAGAAGACCACAGTTTTGCTCCAACATGTCGGTGATTGTCCTGAATTGCACCACCCACTCCGCCCACCAGCAGCTGTTTGTCCCCCATCCCCGCACGTGCTGAAATTCCAGCTACCCCTGGATCCCATACGGCTGCCGTTCCCCGGAGCGGGCGGCCCCCGGGGTAGCGCTGGATTGATCCATGGCCGGCTGTCGGCCGAGAGGTAGTTGTCGAGTGAGGCGTAAGCAGCAGGTCGCCCCGCAGCGGCGCTCCGAGCCCCGCCAGAGCGAGCCGAACGGCACCGCACCGGAACCGGGCGGGTTCTCGGCGTTCACGCCGGTCGAGGAACGGCCGCCAACGGCCCCGGCACCGCAGCAGCCGAACCCCGGCAAGGACCGCGCGTCCGGCCCGGACACCGGCTCCACCGCCGGGACCGGCCCCGGCGGCGACACGAACGACAACGGCCCCAAGAGCAGCCGGTACGACTTCGTGCGCCCGCGCAACTGGCGCGTGCCCGCCCGACTGATCGCGATCCTGCTGATCCCGGTCGTCATCGCCCTGGTCTTCGGCGGCCTGCGCGTCAACACCTCGATCGACGGCTTCATCAAGGCCGACCGCGCCCAGCGCACCGCCACCCTCGCCAAGGCCGCCACCGAGCTCGCCGAAGCGCTGGAGAGCGAGCGCGACAAGACGCTCATACCCCTGATCACCAAGCAGGACCCGAACAACGACGTCACCAAGGCGCGCTCGACCACCGACGCCGCCCTCAAGGCCTACAACGCGGCCTACGAGGCCAGCGACAAGTCCGGCGAACTCCCCCGGCGGCACGAGGCCTTCCAGCAGGTGGTCGTCCACCTGCCGCAGCTGCGTGCCACCGCCTACGCCGACAACCTGTTCGCCTCCGCGACCGTCAGCGCCTACTCGGTGATGTTCGCGCCGCTGCTCTCCTACGACAACTCGGTCGGCCTCGGCTCGTCCAACCTGACCAGCAAGGGCCGCTCGATCTACGCCATGTCGCTGGCCAAGGCCTCGGCCTCGACCCAGCGCGCCCTGATGCTGCAGCTGCTGGTCGGCATCTCCGCCCAGAAGACCACCCGGTACGAGAACGTCGACCTCATCCAGCAGCTGCTGGTCGCCCAGCGCCTGGAACAGACCGCGATCTCCGAGTTCAACATCGGCAGCGCCCCCGAGGACGCCAGGAAGTACGCCGACGCCCAGGTCGTCCAGGCCAACGCCGACCAGCGCGCGGCCTACCGGATGCCCAACGGCAGCGTCCCGACCATGCAGGGCCTGCTGAACCTCGGCACCGCCTACACCCAGGCGGCCGCCAACGGCCAGTCCCAGGGCAAGGAGATCGCCGACCGCGCCTACAAGGACGCCAAGGACTCCGGTCTGACGCCGGAGAACTGGAACCAGGCCGCCAACACCCACATCGCCAGCCTCCGCGCGACCGAGGTCGCGCTGCTGGACGACGTGCTCGTGGACGCCTCCGAGCTGCGCGACAACGCCCGCTTCGACGCCATCCTCAACTCGCTGATCGTGCTCACCGCACTGATCCTGGCCGGTGTCCTCACCGGCTACGTGGCCCGCTCGATGATCCTCGGCATGCGCACCCTGCGCAACGCCGCCCTGGACATCGCCGACCACCGCCTGCCCGAGCTGGTCGAGCGGCTCTCCAAGACCGACCCGGACCGGGTGGACACCAACGTCACCCCGATCCCGCTGCACGGCAAGGACGAGATCGGCGAGGTCGCCCGGGCCTTCGACCAGGTCCACCGGCAGGCGGTCGCGCTCGCCGCCGAGCAGGCGCTGCTGCGAGGCAACGTCAACGCGATCTTCACCAACCTGTCGCGCCGCAGCCAGAGCCTGATCCAGCGCCAGCTGGCGCTGATCACCGACCTGGAGAACAACGAGGCCGACCCGGACCAGCTGGAGAACCTCTTCAAGCTGGACCACCTCGCCACCCGTATGCGCCGCAACGGTGAGAACCTGCTCGTCCTCGCGGGCGAGGAGGCCGGCCGCCGCTGGAACACCCCGGTCCCGCTGGTCGACGTGCTGCGCGCCGCCGCGTCCGAGGTGGAGCAGTACGAGCGCGTCGAGCTCTCCGGCATCCCCGAGGCCGAGGTCGTCGGCGCCGCCGTGACCGACCTCGTCCACCTGCTCGCCGAGCTGCTGGAGAACGCCACCACGTTCTCCAGCCCGCAGACCCGGGTGCTGGTCAACGCGACCCGGCTGCCGGACGGCCGGGTGCTCGTCGAGATCCACGACAAGGGCATCGGCCTCACCGCCGAGGACTTCGCGGAGATCAACGAGAAGCTGGCCGAGCCGCCCACGGTCGACGCCACCATCTCCCGCCGCATGGGCCTGTTCGTGGTCGGCCGGCTCTCCCAGCGGCACGACATCCGCGTCCAGCTCCGCCCGTCCGGCGAGTCGGCCGGCACCACCTCGCTGGTCATGCTGCCGCCGTTCGTGACCCAGATGGCCGCGGCGCCGGAGCCCGAGGAGCAGTTCACCGTCTCCCGGATCTTCGCCGAGCAGGAGCCGGCCCCCCAGTGGCCCGTCGACCACGACCCGGTCCGCAGCGCCGCCGAACTCGGCTTCGACGACCACCTCACCGGCATGGGCAACGCCGGCTCCACCGGCTTCAGCCCGGCCCTGGAGGCCGTCCAGCGCTCGCAGCGCCTGGACCAGGTCCGCCGCGCCGCGCTGGAGGCCGGACCGCAGGACAGTCAGCCGCCGGTGCTGGACGCCGAGGTCGACGAGGACTACCCGGCCTACGGCCGCCGCAACGACGAGGCCTACGCCCAGGACGAGCAGTACCCGCAGCAGGGCTACGGGCAGTCCGGCTACGCCGACGACCAGTACGGCTACCGGGACGAGTACGGCCAGGACGGCGGCTACGACGCCGAGGGCTACCGCCAGGACGGCTACCAGCAGGACGGCTACGGCCAGTACCCGCAGCAGGGCTACGACGAGTACGGCCGGACGGACGAGTACGGCCAGGACACCGGCTACGACGGGTCCGGCTACGCCGACGAGCAGTACGGCCGGCCGACCGAGGAGGCCCCGGCGGGCCACCCGTACGCCCCCGAGCAGCCCGCCCTCCCGGCCGCCGACACCGCCCCCGCCGCCCCCACCACCCTGCCGTCCGGGCTGCCGCAGCGCCGCCCCGGCCAGCAGCTGGCCGGCGGTGGCTTCCCGGCCGGCCAGGACGGCAACGGCGGCGGCGACAGCCCGAACTGGTTCACCGGCGCCAAGGACACCTCCGTCACCCCGGCCGAGCCCCGCGGCCACGACGTGTCCGCCCTCGGCGGCTACGGGCCCACCGGCCCGACCGCCGCCGGCAACGCCGACTGGCAGTCGCCCAACGACGGCGACTGGCAGCGGGCCGAGAAGCTGCGCGAGCCCTCCTCCGGCGGCACCACCCCCGCCGGCCTGCCCCGGCGCGTGCCGAAGCAGAACCTGGTGGCGGGCAACGCCAAGCCCACCCCGCAGGACGGACCGCAGGTCTCCCGCGCGCCCGAGGAGGTCCGCGGCCGGCTCACCAACCTGCGCCGCGGCGTCGAGCAGGGCCGCAGTGCCGGCACCACCGGAAGCTTCCGGATCGACCCCGATCAGGTAGACCCGTCCGGCAACGGACAGCAGAATCGCAGCACCGATCTCTTCGGCGGCTCGAACCACCAGGAGCGTTGAGTTGAGTCAGATGAGCCAGGCCGCACAGAACCTGAACTGGCTGATCACCAATTTCGTGGACAACACCCCAGGGGTGTCGCACACGGTGGTGGTCTCCGCGG
>NZ_JBHVRK010000064.1:0-3284 GCF_042885845.1 Kitasatospora sp. NPDC058032
GACCAGGTCGTCCAGCGCCTCGTCCGAGCGGCCGGCGACCACCGAACCGATCGGCACGTCGGTGCCGGCGCCGAGCCGGGTGAGCAGCGCGGCCAGCCCGGCCTGCAGGGTCATGAACATCGTCACCCGGTGCTCGCGCGCCAATGCGACGAGGTCGCGGTGCAGTTCGGCGCCGAGCGGCAGCACGACGCGGTCGCCGCGGTGGCCGGTGTCGGCGCGCCGGGGGCGGTCGACGGGCAGCGACAGTTCCTCCGGCAGGCCGGCCAGGGTCTCGCGCCAGAAGGCGAGTTGACGGGCGGCCGGGCTCTGCGGGTCGGCCTCGTCGCCGAGCAGCTCGCGCTGCCAGAGCGCGTAGTCGGCGTACTGGACGGGCAGTTCGCGCCACTCGGGGGCGGTGCCGTCGCGGCGGGCGGCGTAGGCGGCGGCGAGGTCGCGCAGCAGCGGGTCCATCGACCAGCCGTCGCCGGCGATGTGGTGCAGGACGAGGACCAGCAGCTGTTCCCCGGTGCCCTCGCCCGCCGGGAGGAGGTGGGCGCGGATCGGCAGGTCGGCGGCGAGGTCGAAGGGGACGGCCGCGCAGGCGGCGACCGCGGCGGCGGGGTCGGCCGGGGCCGTCGTACGGTGGTCGAGCGGGACGCGGGCCCGGTCGGCCGGGACGATCCGCTGGTGGGGCTCGCCGTCCTGCACGGTGATCACGGTGCGCAGGCTCTCGTGCCGGGCGACCAGGTCGCCGAGGGCGGCCTCCAGCACGGCGGGGTCGAGCCGGCCGCCGAGACGCAGGGCGAGCGGCAGGTTGTAGAGGGCGCTGGGGCCCTCCATCCGGTCGATCAGCCAGAGCCGCCGCTGGGCGAAGGAGAGCGGCAGCCGCTCGGGGCGCGGCCCGGCGGTGAGGGCGAGCCGGGCCTCGGCACCGCCGTCCAGCCGCTGGGCGAGGCCGGCGACGGTCGGCGCCTCGAAGACGTCCCGGATGCCGAGTTCGGTGCCCAGCACCGAGCGGACCCGGCCGGCCAGCTTCATGGCGAGCAGCGAGTGGCCGCCGAGGGCGAAGAAGTCGTCGTCGATGGAGACCCGGTCGAGGCCGAGGACTTCGCCGAACAGTCCGCAGAGCAGTTCCTCGCGGGCCGTGCGGGGTGCCCGGCCGCCGGCGAAGAGGGTGAAGTCGGGGGCGGGCAGGGCGCGCCGGTCGACCTTTCCGCTGCCGGTCAGCGGCAGCGCCGCGAGCGGGACGACGGCGGCCGGGAGCATGTGGCCGGGCAGCGTCTCGGCGGCGAACCGGCGCAGTTCCAGGGCGAGTTCGGGGCTCGGTTCGACGGCGGTGGCGCAGTGGGCGACCAGTCGGCGGTCCCCGTCGGCGCTCTCGTGCAGGGTGACCACGGCCTGCCGGACGGCCTCGTGGCGGGCCAGTACCTGCTCGATCTCGCCGAGTTCGATCCGGAAGCCGCGGACCTTGACCTGGTGGTCGGTGCGGCCGAGGTAGTCGACGCCGCCGTCGCGGGTGCGCCGGACCAGGTCGCCGGTGCGGTACATGCGCTCGCCGGGCGTGAAGGGGTCGGCGACGAAGCGCTCGGCGGTCAGCGCCGGGCGGCCGAGGTAGCCGCGGGCCAGGCTGTGGCCGGCGAGGTACAGCTCGCCGGGGACGCCGGCCGGGACCGGGGTCAGGTGCTCGTCGAGCACGTAGGCGCGGGTGCCGAGCACGGTGTGGCCCATCGAGGGGCGCTCGGAGCCGGCGTAGGACTGGAGCAGGGTGTCGACGGTGGCCTCGGTGGGGCCGTAGAGGTTGTGGCCGGTGGTGTGCGGGGCGGCCTCGCGCAGCCTGGTCCACAGCGCCCGGCCGATCGGCTCGCCGCCGAGCAGGACCACCCTGGGCGCCGTTCCCTCGCGGGAGGCGTCGTCCAACAGCCCCTCGGCGATGAGCTGTTCGGCGTAGCTGGGGGTGAGGTTGAGGGCGTCGATGCCGGTGGTGCGCAGGTGCCGGACGAGGGCGGCCGGGTCGCGGCGCAACTCGTCGCCGATCAGGTGGAGTTCATGGCCGGCGACCATCCAGAGCAGGCTGTTCCAGGAGGCGTCGAAGCAGAGCGAAGCGGTCAGCGCGGCGCGCAGCCGGCCGTGGACGCGCTCGGGCTCACCGAAGGTCTCCGCCCGGTGGGCGGCCAGCAGGCCGGCGATCGAACCGTGGCTCACCAGCACGCCCTTGGGGCGGCCGGTGGAGCCGGAGGTGTAGATCACGTACGCGGCGTGGGCCGGGTCGGTCCGGACGGCCGGCGCCTCGGCGGGCAACCCGGCCCAGGCGGCGGCCTCGGCGGGCAGCACGGTCAGGCCGTCCAGCGCCTCGGGCAGCGGCCAGCCGGCGGTGCTGAGCACGGCGGCCGGCCGGGCGTCGGCCAGCATGTGGGCGGTGCGCTCCAGCGGGTACTCGGCGTCCAGCGGCAGGAAGGCGGCGCCGGCCTTGAGCACGGCGAGCTGGGAGACCACCGTCTCCACCGAGCGGGGCAGCGCGAGCGCCACGACCGACTCGGGGCCGATGCCGGCGGCCAGCAGGCCGTGGGCGAGCCGGTTGGCGCGGGCGTCCAGTTCGGCGTAGCTGAGCCGGAGGTCGCCGTGGACCAGGGCGGTGAGCTCCGGGTCGGCCGCGACCCGCTCGGCGAAGGCGGCCGGGACGAGCGGCAGGTTCTCGGGCAACGGGCGGTGGCCGCTCAGGAGTTGGGCGCGCTCGTGCCCGTCCAGCAGGTCGGCCCGGCCGATCGGCCGATCCGGCCTCGCCACCACGGCGGCCAGCAGGCGGCCGAAGCGGGCGGCGATCGCCTGCGCGGTCTCCCGGTCGAACAGGTCGGTGGCGTAGTCGAGCGCGCAGTCCATGCCGGCGGGCTCGCCGTCGGGGCCGAGGAACTCCTCCAGGGTGACGTTCAGGTCGAACTTGGCGACCCCGGTGTCCGAGGGCAGCGCCTCGACGCCCAGGCCGGGCAGCGTCAGCTCGCCCTCACCGGTGGACTGGAGGACCAGCGCGACCTGGAAGAGCGGGTGGCGGGCCAGCGACCGGGCCGGGTTGAGCTCCTCGACCAGCCGCTCGAACGGCACGTCCTGGTGGGCGTAGGCGCCGAGGCCGGTCTCCCGTACCCGGCCGAGGAGTTCGGCGAAGGAGGGGTCGCCCGAGGTGTCGGTGCGCAGCACCAGGGTGTTGACGAAGAAGCCGACCAGGTCGTCCAGCGCCTCGTCCGAGCGGCCGGCGACCACCGAACCGATCGGCACGTCGGTGCCGGCGCCGAGCCGGGTGAGCAGCGCGGCCA
>NZ_JBHVRK010000065.1:0-3249 GCF_042885845.1 Kitasatospora sp. NPDC058032
TTGCGCAGGGCCTGGGCGGCCAGGTGAAGCGCGACCAGCGAGGACGAGCACGCGGTGTCGACCGTGACCGCCGGACCCTCGAACCCGAAGCTGTACGACACCCGGCCCGACGCCACGCTCGCGGCGAGGCCGGTGACGAGGTACCCCTCGACATCCGGTTCGTCGGCCGACATCGAGGCGTACTCCTGGGCGATCATGCCGGCGAAGACGCCGACCCGGGTGCCCCGGAGGAGGGCCGGGTCGATCGCGGCGTTCTCGACCGCTTCCCAGCTGGTCTCGAGCAGCAGACGCTGCTGCGGGTCGATGGCCAGGGCCTCGCGGGGGCTGATCCCGAAGAACCCGGCGTCGAACAGGTCGGCGTCGTGCAGGAAGCCACCCTCACGGGCGTACGTCTTGCCGGAGACGTCCGGGTCCGGGTCGAACAGGCCTTCCACGTCCCAGCCGCGCCCGGTGGGGAACCCCCCGACCGCGTCGACGCCGTCGGCGACCAGCTGCCACAGTCCCTCGGGCGAGCTCACGCCGCCCGGGAACCGGCAGCCGATACCCACGATCGCGATCGGCTCGTCGGCGTCGCCGGTCAGGGGACGGGAGACCGCACCTGAGCGGGAGGTCTCCGTCTGGGCGCCGACGAGGTCGGTCCGCAGCTTGTCCGCGAGGGCGGCCGGGCTGGGGTGGTCGAAGACGAGGGTGGCCGGCAGGCGCAGACCGGTGGTGGCGTTGAGCGTGTTGCGCAGTTCGACGGCCGTGAGTGAGTCCAGTCCCAGGTCCTGGAACGGGCGCTCGCCGGCGATCGAACCGGGGTCGGAGTGGCCCAGTACGGTGGCGACGGCCGACCTCACGAGGTCCAGCAGAATGCCCTGCTGCTCTGCCTCGGGGAGCCCCGCCAGCCGACGCGTCACTGCCGAGGCATGACCGGTGGCGCCCCCGCCGGACTGTGCCGCGCGCCGGGAGGGCGCGGGGACGAGGCCGCGGAGCACGGGGGAGAGGGTGCCCGCCGCAGCCTGGGCGCGCAGTCCAGCGGTGTCGATCGCGGCGGCGACCGTGGACGCTTCTCCCAGGGACAGGGCGAGGTCGAAGAGCCGCAGGCCCTGCTCGTTCGGCATCGGCATCAGGCCGGTGCGGGCCAGGCGGCTGCGGTCGGTGGTGCCGAGGCCGCCCATGCCGGTCTCGGTGTCCCACAGGCCCCAGGCGAGGGAGGTGGCGGGGAGTCCGTTGGTGTGGCGGTGCTGGGCGAGGGCGTCCAGGTAGGTGTTGGCGGCGGCGTAGTTGGCCTGGCCCGCGCTGCCGATGACGCCCGCGATGGAGGAGAAGAGGACGAACGCCGAGAGGTCGGTGTCCAGCGTGAGCTCGTGGAGGTGCCAGGCCGCGTCGACCTTGGGCCGGAGGACTGCGCTGAGCTGGTCGGGGGTCAGCGAGGTGATGGTGGCGTCGTCGAGGATGCCGGCGGTGTGGATGACGGCGGTCAGGGGGTGCTCGCCGGGGACGGTGGCGAGGAGGGCGGCGAGCGCTTCGCGGTCGGCGGTGTCGCAGGCGGTGATGGTCACCTGGGCACCGAGTGCGGTGAGTTCGTCGGCGAGTTCGGTGGCGCCGGGCGCCTGGGGGCCGCGGCGGCTGGTGAGGATGAGGTGGTGCGCGCCGTACTCGGTGACGAGGTGGCGGGCGACGAGAGCACCGAGGGCGCCGGTGCCGCCCGTGATGAGGACGGTGCCGTTGGGGTCCAGGGCGGGTGCGGCGGTGTCGTGCGGAAGGGTGGCGCGGGTGAGGCGGGGGGCGTGGGCTCGGCCTTCGCGGAGGGCGAGTTGGGGTTCCTCGGTGGTGAGGGCGGCGGGGAGGGCGCGGTGGGAGGCGTCGTGGCCGTCGGTGTCGATCAGGGTGATCCGGTCGGGGTGCTCGGCCTGGGCGGAGCGGATCAGGCCCCACAGCGCGGCACCCGTGAGATCGGCTTCGACAGCATCCTGGGTGAGGACCACCAGGTGGGTGGCGGAGAACCGGTCATCGGCGAGCCACTGCTGGAGGAACCCGAGCATCCTGCGGGCGGCGTCGTGCGTGGCCGCGACGGACGAGGCACCGCCGGCGACGGTGGCGACCACGACTGCCGGTACGGCGGCGCCGGCCGCGATCTCCGCGCCGAGCGTGTCCAGGTCCGCGTACTGCTCGACGGGAACCCCGCCCGTCTCAAGAGCGGCGGACAGCCGCGAGTCGTCGGCGCCCAGGACCGCCCAGCCGCCGGAGCGCGGCGCGTCGGCCTGCGCGGTCGGAACGGTGACCGGCGTCCAGTCGAGACGGTGCAGCGTGTCACGCTGCGGGCCGCGTGCGGCGGCGGCGAGCTGTTCGGCCGACACCGGACGCATGGTCAGCGAACGGATCGTCGCCACGGGCGCGCCCGTGGCGTCGGCGATGGCGAGCGACACCACGTCGTCACCCGCCGAAGTGATCTGCAGGCGCAGCGCCGTCGCTCCCACTGCGTGCAGGGACACCCCGCTCCACGAGAACGGCAGCCGTACAGGCCCGGGGTGGTCGGCGTCGCCGGCCGTGGCCGCGAGCGTGAACGCCCCGGGGTGCAGCGCGGCGTCCAGCAGCGCGGGGTGGATGCCGTATGCGGCCGCGTCGGAGTGGGCTTCCTCGGGAAGCGCGATCTCGGCGTACGTCGTGCTGCCGTCGCGCCAGGCGGCCCGCAGGCCCTGGAACGTCGGGCCGTAGTGGTAGCCCTGGTCGGTGAACCGGGCGTAGAAGTCGTCGAGTTCGAGCGGCGCGGCGCCGGCCGGGGGCCAGGCCGTCAGATCCGGCGGCGTGGTGGAGGCCCCCACCGCGAGGAAGCCGCTCGCGTGACGCGTCCACTCGTTGCCCTCGCCCGCTTCCTCCGGACGCGAATGGACGGTGAAGGGCCGCCGCCCGGAGTCGTCCGCCGGACCCACGGTCAGCCGCAGGTGGCGGGCGCCGCGCTGGGGGACGGCGAGAAGGACATGGTGGGTGAGCTCGTCGATCTCGCTGCAGCCGACCTGCTCGGCGGCGTGCAGCAGTAGGTCGATGAAGGCGGTGCCGGGCAGGACGACCGTGTCGTGCACGGCGTGCTCCGCCAGCCAGGCATGCGTCGTCTGGGACAGCCGACCGGTGAAGACAGCCCCTTCCCCTTCGGGGAGTTCGATGGTGGTGCTGAGGATGGGGTGGTGGTTGGGGGTGATGCCGGCGGTTGTGATGTCGCCGGTGGTGGGGGTGGGGTGGAGCCAGTAGCTCTGGTGTTGGAAGGGG
>NZ_JBHVRK010000066.1:0-2835 GCF_042885845.1 Kitasatospora sp. NPDC058032
CTCCTCGCACATGGCGAGGACCTCCATCATCCCGTCGGGGTCGAAGGTGTTGGCCAGGGCCTCCATCTCGGCGGCGACCTGGGCGAAGCTGAACGCGCTGGTGGCGGTGGTCACGATCCCTCCCAAGGGGACGGCGGTGCTGTCGGTCGAGTTGTGGTTGCGGGGAGCGCGCGGCACCGTGTCCGCCACCCGCCCCTCGTCGGTGTCAGCGTCCGGGTTGTCGAGGTGTTCGGCGGCGGCGAGGTCGGCGTCCAGGGCGGCGCCGATCACCCAGTCACGGACAGTCCGGTCTTCGCGGGCCCGGCCGACCATGCGGTCGAACAGGCGCCGTCCCGGGTGCATCAGCCACGGCATGTCGAGGCGGCGGCCGATCGGGGTGGTGACCGCGCCGACCAGGCCGACCGCGCCGGCCAGCAGCGCCGCCAGCGCCCACCGGGCGAAGTACCGCCCGGCCGAGCGACGCAGCCGCTTACGGGCCGCCCGCGCCACCGCGCCCTTGCGCATCGCCACCCGACGCTCCCTCACCCGCGCATCCGCCCGCCCGTCCCGCGCCAGCCGCCCGGCCAGGCGCCTGCCCTCGCGGTTCTGACGCCGGGCCAGGCGCTTGTCCTGCCGGGCCTGACGACGCGCCTGCCGGGCGACCTCCCGCGCACCGCCCGCCACCGACCCCGCACCACCGGCCGTGCTGGCGCCGGGGGCGGTGTGGCCGGCGCGGGACAGCTCCCGGGCCGTCGCCTTCGCTACCCGCTTCTGCTCCCGCGCGGCCACCTTGGCGGCGCGGCGGGCGTCGGCGACGGTGCGGCGGGCCGCCGTGTCCTGCACCCGCTTCTCGCGCAGGCTCGGCGCCGCCGCGGTACGCTCGGCACGCGCCGCCCGCACCCGCGCAGCCCGAACCCCCAGACCCGAACCCGCGCCGCCACCGGCCGACGGCCGCTGACCAGTGGCGCGGCCTCGGGCGCCGGGCCCGGACACGGTGGTCGAGGGTGCGGTCGAGGCGGCTCCGCCGGACCGGACGCGGGACGCGGCGGCCGGGCCACGGCGGGCCGACGAACCGGCGCCGACCTGGGCATTGCGCACCCCGGCCGGGGTGCCGTTCCTACCCGCACGCGGTCCCGCACCGGAAGCGGCGGCGTGCCGCGCGGGACGGGACTGCTGGCCCAGCGGCGACCGGGCGCCGCCCGCCGGGCCGGGCGTCCCGAACAGGCCACCCCCGCCCGGCCGGTGGCCGGCGTTGGGGTGGTTCGGTGTCTGGCCGGTGTCCTGGCCGGTCGAGGTCTTGCCGGTGCGGGTGCGGGAGCGAAGGGCGGCGGCGCCGGTCACGGCGACCGCACCACCGGCGAGCAGGGCCAGCATCACCGGCCCGCCCGCCAGCGCGGCGGCGGACACGGCGCCGACGGCGGTGTTCCCGCCGGCCACCGCCAGCGGCACCACCGGCAGACCACCCCGGGTGTGCCCCGCACGGGCCGGGGCCCGGCGAACGGCCGGAGCACCGGACGTCGTGGGCTCCACCGCCGGGGCCACTGCGGTGGGGGCCGGTTCAGGCTGCGGCACCGGGCGGGCCGGTGCGCTCGGCCGGACCGGAGCTGGCAAGCCGGTGACCGGCGCGGCCTCGGGCGGGACCAGGGTCTCGGACATGGCGTCTCCCCCGCTCACGCGCCCGCCGGGGCGACGGCGTCCCCGGCGGCGGTGCGCTCGACGACGGGCTTGTCCAGGTCGCGGTGGACGACCCGGATGGTGAAGCCGAGCATGGTGAGGCGGCGGGCGAGGGCGGCGGTGACGACGGCGGCGCGGTGCCGGCCGCCCGCGCAGCCGACCGCGATGGTCAGCGGCGCGTGGGTCGGCCCGGCGTCGTAGGCGTCGACCACGAGCGCGGCGGCGGTGACGGCCTCCCGGATCCCCGGGGTGCCCATCACCGCCCGGCGCACCGGCAGGTCGTGCGCCGTCAGGTGACGAAGGGCCGGGTCGACGTGCGGGTCGCGGAAGTGCTTGCGCAGGTCGAGGGTGAGGTGCGCCTCGGGCGGAGCGCCGTGCAGGTAGCCGAAGCTGATCACGCAGATTTCGGTCACGGACATGACAGGGATCTCCTGGTGCTGATGGCAGCGGAGCAGGTCAGGGGGGCTGGGGGATCAGATCTCGTCGCAGCGCAGGCCGTAGCAGGCGGCGCAGATCGGGATGATCCACTTCTCGTTGCAGACGTCCTGCGCGAACGGGTCCGCGCACTCCTCGACGTCCGGCGTGCGCTCGCCGCAGAAGTAGCAGGTCAGGCAGGGCATGGGGGCTCCTCGGTCGTTCAGGCCGCGAGGGCGGTGGCGTCGGCGCAGGGCAGGCAGGTGCCCAGGTGCGCGGGGAGCACGTAGCCGGCGTCGCGGTGGCACTGCGGGCAGGTGCGGCGGGCCTTGTTGGCCTTGGCGAGGGCGGCGGCCTTTGCGGGGGTCATCGGCCGTACCGGCTTGGCCCGGTCGATCCGGTAGAGGTAGGCGGCGCGCTGGCCCTTGCTGCGGCGCGAGCGCCAGCAGACCTGAGCGGCGACGTCCTGCCCGCCCGGGCGCAGGCCTCGGGCGCGGAGCTGGCGGCGGGTGAGCAGGGTGTCCGGGGCCATGCGCCACGGGTAGGTCGGGGTTCCGCCGTGGCGCTCGCCCGTGGGGTCCCAGGTCCGGGGGCGGCTCACTCGTCCTCGCCCGGGTCGTCCTGGGCGAGGGTGTAGTAGCCGGTCAGGGTCAGCGGGACACCGGCGTAGGCGGTGTCGACGCTCAGCCAGGCGTGGGGGCCGGTGCTGCCGTGGTCGACGGCGGCCGGGTCGGCCCCGAGGGCCTGGCGCCACTGCTCGAAGTCGCT
>NZ_JBHVRK010000067.1:0-2499 GCF_042885845.1 Kitasatospora sp. NPDC058032
AGGCCCCACAGGGGTGCGGCGGTGAGGTCGGTGATGTCCTCGTTGTCGGTGGTGGCCACCGCGTGCTGGGTGACGATCACCAGGCGCGTGCTGTTGAGCAGTTCGTCCGCGAGGAAGCCCTGTACCAGCGCCAGCGTGCCGACGAGCAGCTCCCCGACCTCGGCGGCCCCATCGACGGAGGGAATGGTGAGAACCAGTTCGGGCTTCGGGTCCCCGGCTCCCAGCCCGTCGAGCATCGTCCGGAGGTCCGTGTACGTCTGGGACTGCACGCCGGCGGATCGGAGCACATCGGCTGTCCGCCCACCGTCGGCTCCGAGGATCGCCCACGGCCCGCTGGGCGCGCCGACGGCGGTCGGAACGGTGATGGCCGGCCAGGTGAGCTGGTGGAGCGCGTTGTGCTCGGGACTGGTGCGCGCGGCGGCCGCGATCTGCTCGGCGCTGACGGGCCGAGCGGTGAGCGTGCGGATCGTGGCAACCGGGGTGCCGTCCGCGTCGGCGAGCGAGAGCGTGGCCGAACCGTCCGCGTCGGTCGGCGTGATGGACACGCGGAGAGCGGTGGGCGTGCCGGCGGTGTGGAGGGTGACGCCGTGCCAGGCGAAGGGGAGGGGGATGCGGTCGGTGGCGTCGGTGAGGCTGGTGAGCTGTGCGTGGAGGGCGGCGTCGAGGAGCGCCGGGTGAATGGCGAAGCCGTCGGGCTTCGCTTCAGGGGCATCCGGGAGGGCGATCTCGGCGTAGGTGGTGGTGCCCTGCTGCCAGGCGGCCTGGAGGCCCTGGAAGAGCGGGCCGTAGTGGTAGCCGAGGTCGTGGATGCGCGGATAGAGGTCGTGGAGGTCGACGGGCTTCGCACCGGTCGGCGGCCAGGCCGTCAGGTCCGCGGCCCGCGCTTCGGCCGACGGGCCCGCGACGAGCTGACCCGTGGCGTGCAGCGTCCAGTCGGGGTTGTCGTCGCCGTCCGGACGCGAGTGGATGGTGAGGGCGCGGCGTCCGGTCTCGTCGGCCGGGGTGAGGGCGAGTTGGAGCCGAGTGGCACCGTCGGAGGGCAGGACGAGAGGCGCCTGGAGGGTGAGCTCGTCAACAGTGGTGGTGTCGGTGTGCTGGGCCGCGTGGAGAGCGAGGTCGATGAAGGCGGTGCCGGGCAGGATGACCGTGTCGTGCACGGTGTGGTCCGCGAGCCAGGCATGCGTCGTCTGGGACAGCCGGCCGGTGAAGAGCCGGATTCCTTCGGGGAGTTCGATGGTGGCGGTGAGGATGGGGTGGTGGCTGGGGGTGATGCCGGCGGTTGTGATGTCGCCGGTGGTGGGGGTGGGGTGGAGCCAGTAGCTCTGGTGTTGGAAGGGGTAGGTGGGGAGGGTGGTGTGGGTGGGGTGGTGGCCGAGGAGGGTGGGCCAGTTGATGTTGGTGCCGGTGGTGTGGAGGGTGGTGAGTGCGGTGGTGAGGGTGTGGGTTTCGGGGGTGGTGGGGTTGAGGGTGGGGATGGTGGTGGTGTCGGGGTGGGTGGTGCGGGTGAGGGTGGTGAGGGTGGTGTCGGGGCCGATTTCGAGGTGGGTGGTGACGCCCTGGGTCTGGAGGGTGGTGAGGGTGTCGGTGAAGCGGACGGCTTCGCGGATGTGCCGGGTCCAGTAGGCGGGTGAGGTGAGTTCCTCCGCCGTGGCGATCTGTCCGGTGACGTTGGAGATGACCGGGGTGGTGGGCGCCGTGTAGGTCAGGGACTCGGCAATGGTTTGGAAGGCGTCGAGGATGCCGTCCATGTGGGGGGAGTGGAAGGCGTGGCTGACGTGGAGTTGGCGGGTTTTGCGGCCTTGTTCGGTGAAGTGGTGGGCGATGGTGTGGGCGGTGTCGTGGTCGCCGGAGATGACGGTGGAGTGGGGGGTGTTGAGGGCGGCGATGGTGACGCCGTCGTGGGCCTGGAGGAGGGGGAGGAGTTCCTGTTCGGTGGCTTGGATGGTGATCATGGTGCCGTCGGTGCGGGCGTTTTGCATGAGGCGGCCGCGGGCGGCGACGAGGGTGGTGGCATCGGCCAGGGTGAGGACGCCGGCGGCGTGGGCGGCGGTGAGTTCGCCGATGGAGTGGCCGGTGAGGTAGTCGGGGTGGACGCCCCAGGTGCGCACGAGGGTGTGGAGGGCGGTTTCGAGGGCGAAGAGGGCGGGTTGGGTGTAGGCGGTCTGGTGGAGGAGGTCGCCGAGGTCGGTGCCGGCGGGGGCGAACATGACGTCGCGCAGGGGGTGTTCGAGGTGGGGCGTGAAGTGGTCGCAGACGTCGTCGAGGGCGGCGGCGAACGCGGGGAAGACGTCGTACAGTTCGCGGCCCATGCCGTTGCGCTGCGATCCCTGCCCGGTGAACAGGAACGCGGTCTTCCCGCCGGGGGTGGTGGTGCTGACGGTCGTGGTGCCGTCGGCGATGGCGTGTAGGCCGGTGAGGAGTTCGTCGTGGGTGGTGCCGGTGGTGGCGGCGCGGTGGTCGAAGTGGGTGCGGGTGGTGGCCAGGGCGTGGGCGATACGG
>NZ_JBHVRK010000068.1:0-1669 GCF_042885845.1 Kitasatospora sp. NPDC058032
GGACGAGTACCGGTGGAAACTGACCGGCGGCGACGAGGCAGCGGTCTGGGCTGCCGGGGAGATGGCCGAGCAGATCGCCGATCACGACCCCCAGGGAAGATTCACTCCCCGCCAGTTGGCCGCGCACCGACGGCACTCCGAATCCACCTCAGGACTCAAAGCCCTGCTCTACCAGGCGCAGGCCGCCCCCGGACTCCGCCTGGACCCCGACGTCCTGGACGGCGACATCTACGCCCTGTGCACCCCAGTCGGCGTCGTCGACCTCAGAACCGGAACGCTGCGCAAGCCCGACCCGCTCACGGACATGCATTCGCGGGCCACTTTCGTGGCGCCCCGCCCCATGCCCATCCCGCGCTGGAACAGCTTCCTGCGCGACACCTTCGGCGACGACGCCCAAGGCAGGGAAACCACCCGCTTCCTGCACCTGCTCCTCGGCTACTCCATCACCGGCGACGTCGGTGCCCAGGTCCTGCCCTTCCTCTATGGTTCCGGAGCCAACGGCAAGTCCGTGCTGCTGGAGGTGATGATGCAGATCCTGGGCGACTACGCCAACGCGGCCCCGCCCGGCTTCCTCATGGAGAAGGGCAAGTTCACCGAGCACTCCACCGAACTGACCGAACTCCACGGCCGACGCATCGTGGTGTGCAGCGAGCTCAAGCCCAACGACAGGTTCAACGAGTCCCGCGTCAAGCTCCTCACCGGCGGCGACACCATCACCGCCCGCCGCATGCGACAGAACTTCTTCACCTTCACCCCCACGCACAAGCTGTGGCTCCTGGGCAACCACCGTCCCGAAGTGGGCACCGGCGGCTACGCCTTCTGGCGCCGCATGAGGATCATCCCCTTCGAGCGGAGCGTCCCCGACGAACGGAAAATCGACAACCTGGCCGCCGAACTCGTCCACGAGGAGGGCCCGGGTATCCTCCACTGGCTGATCGAGGGAGCCGGACGCTATCTGACGACCCGCGACCCGCTCACTGGACCGGCCTCCGTGCGGCTGGCGACCGCCGCCTACGAGACGACCGAAGACCACGTGGGCCGCTTCATCACCGAATGCTGCACCAAGGGCGAGAACGGACGCCCCAACCCGGAACTGCGCGTCGAACAGAAACTGCTGTACGAGACCTACGGCCGGTGGTGCTCGGAGGAAGGCATCCGGCCCTCCACCAGCCGCGCCTTCGCCAGCCGCATCCGCCAGGAACTCGGCCTGACCTCACCCGCAGAAATGATCAAGAACAACGTCAAGAAGCTCTATCCCGGCCTCGCCCTGCTCCACAACGGGAACACCGATGGCGCAAGCGGGACGCCATGAGGGCCTTCCGCACCAGGGAGGGGCGCACGGCCCGACCGTACGATGGACGGGGCCGGCCGCCCCACCGCGCCGCGCGAGCCGGGAAGACGAACAGCATGAAAGCCCCGACCCCAGGCCGGTGCCCGGCCGCCGAGACCCAGGAGGCCTGATGAGCGCGATTCCGCAGGAAGGCGATCTCGTCCAGGAAGCCGAGGTCGTCTGGCTGGAGGACACCGAAGACCTCGACTACGTCCGCCAAGCCCTGGACAAGGTCGGCACCCGCAGAGGCAAACCCCGATACGAGCGCGACGGCCGGATGATCGGCTACACCAACCTGGGGCCCACCGCGCCGCGCAGCGCCGACAGCGGCCTCTTCGC
>NZ_JBHVRK010000068.1:1679-2482 GCF_042885845.1 Kitasatospora sp. NPDC058032
TACGTTCTACTTGCTGCCGCATGACCGCCCCAACCAGCCCGACGACCCCGAGTGCCCCTACCGGGTGGGCTCGCCTCTGGAAGCAGTCGACCCTCGAACCGTCGCGGCGGGCGAGGTCGGAGCCAAGACCCCTCGCTCACAGGCTTCGGGGGAGATAGTGTCCGCCCGCTCGTAGAAGGGCGCCCACGCGGGAGTGCCGCGGGCCGGGACGGGCGACGCCAGCGAGCCGACTACTTTTTAACTTGTTGTAAAGTTATATGGAAGGGTGGTAACTTGGTGACAAGTTGAACAGTTCAGCCTCCAGGAGGTGGGCAGGTGTTGCAGATCCAGATCGGCCCCGAGCGCGAGGCGGACCCCGATGACAGGCTCGGGCGATCCACCATCGGATGGCGCCCCGGCATGAGCGAGGACGAAGTCTGGGAGACCGGCCGCGGCATCTGGAAGTTCAACGCCGACCGCGCGCTCTCCCAGGACGAGGTACAGATCATCAACACCGAGGGCACGGTCCTGGCCGTCGCGAAGATCACCGGGATCTCCAAACCCGGCGACCGCTACGCCCTCGAAGGAGAACTGCAACGCGGCGACGACCGCGTCGGCCGCGCCACCCAGGTCCCGCACCTCTCCCGCAACCCCGTCACCTACATCTGAAGGGAGCGTTCCGGTGAGCGACTTCGACGCGATCGACTCCCTCCTCCACTCCGTCACCCCCCAGGCCGACCTCCCGGAACCCGAAGCCCGCCGCGCCCTGCGCGAGCAGGCTCAGCTGTCCAAGGCACAGGTGGCCCGCGCCCTCGGGGTGAGCC
>NZ_JBHVRK010000069.1:0-2392 GCF_042885845.1 Kitasatospora sp. NPDC058032
GCCGCGCAGGCGGTCACCTCGGCCAGCACCGAGCCGAGCACGCTGATGGCCCCCTGCCTGCCGCCGCCCGCCTCGACGACCGCCTGGAGCGCTCTGGGCGGCACGGGGCGGGGCCCGGGCGGCCGGTCCCGGGGCAGGTGGCCCGTACGCTCAAGCTCCTCGGCCAGCCAGGCCGGCAGCACCGCAGGCCTGGTGCACGAGCCCAAAACCCTGTAGGCCCCCGCCCGGGTCCGCGTCCCCGGCGCGATGATGTACCCGCCATGGGCGCGCACATCCACCTGCCAGGCCAGCGCACGCCCGCCACCCGACCCCGAAGAACTCTGCCACGGACGGGCGTCCGGTGCCCGGTACCAGACGTGGAGGCCGCCTGACGGGGTCCGCACCCGCAGGGTGCCCTCGTCGGCGGCCGGGTCGGGAGCGCCCCGCAGGGCCGCCAGAACAGCCAGCGTGTGGTAGCCGTTCGCGAGGCCCGTCAGGTCCACCTGCCCCGGGATGGGGATGCCCGGCAGCAGACGGTCGCGCTCGGGAAGCTCCTGCCCGTGGGCGTCGATGTCGATGACCACCAGCCCCGCTGGACCGCACGAGACCCCCACCCCTGACTCCGGGGCGCTCCCCCACCACCGCACGATTCTCTCGACGTCACGGGTGGCGGCCCGGAAACCGTGGCACCAACGCCCTTCTGCCGGGCATGGACAGCCCGAGTAGGCGTGACCGGGAGCCCGGCAGGCCTCGCAGTTGCCCGCCGGAGTCTTGCGGCCGGCCGCCAACGGATGAACCGGCCAACCCTGCTCCGCACACCACCGGGCAACGTCCACAGACCGCGGCCCAGCCGGGAGGACGGATCCCGGGCGTGCGGTGGAGAATCCCAGAACGCGCAGCTCAGGAGCCATACACCGTTCCCCCGTAGCGACTGAAGCGACCCAACGACCAACACAGATTAGCGAAAACATCCGGCCTGTGCGGAGCTTCCTCTTCCCGAATCTTGCACCGTATCGAGGCCGAAGAAGCCTCTACTCGCTCGTACGAATTCCACAGCGACCGAACCTCGTGAGTCGCTGTACCTCTGAATCGACATAGCGGCAGTTCGGAGGGGTTGCCGATGCCCGACAGCGACTGAAGCGACTCGACCCACCTGTATATGACGCACACCTGCACACGCGAAATGGCTTCATATACCCGAACTTTGAGTCGCTTGAGTCGCTACGGACGTCGGAAGGCCCGTTTGCCCTGGTAGCACGCACACGCGGGCGAGCGACCGAGCGACTCTCCGGTCGCTGCGGCGACCGAACCACCGCAGCGACGGTTCCTCCGCCGTCGCTGCGAAGATAACCGTTACTTCCGGAACTATTCGATCCACTTTTCGATCCGCTTGGTACGGGCCCACGCGGAAGGGTTCTGTCGGACGGCGACACGGCATGTCGCCACCGCCCCGCCCCCCGGACCGTGCAGCGTAAGACCGCGCCCCCCCGGGGGGGCGGGCACCGCGAGCCCCCCAGCAGGCCCACCGACCCCATTCCCCGGCAGCCCGTCTCCTGACGACCGGCGAAAGAAGCCTCCTCCCCCGCTGGGCGGGAAGGCGACCAAGTGGAACCCGGAAGAGACCTTTCGAGGAGAACGACATGTCCGAAGCCAACACGCCGAGCGCTGAACTGAAGTCTCTCGACCGCCTGGTCGGCACCTGGGCCGTCACCGGCGGAGCCGAAGGCACCGTCCGGTACGAGTGGATGCCCGGCGGATTCTTCCTGATCCAGCACGTGGACCTCACCCAGGACGGCGAACAGGTCTCCGGCATGGAGATGATCGGCCACCTCCGCCCGTTCGGCGAGCAGCCCGGCGACGACGTGGTGTCGCGGTACTACGACTCCCAGGGCAACACCTTCGACTACGTCTACGAGCTGGTCGACGACAAGCTCACCATCTGGGCGGGCGAGAATGGCAGCCCCGCCTACTTCGAAGGCAAGTTCAACGCCGACGGCATTCAGATGACCGGCGACTGGGTCTACCCCGGTGGGGGCGGCTACGCGTCCACCATGACCCGCATCTGAACCACAGCCCCGCGACAGAAAATCGGTTAGCGGTCGGCCTCCGGTACGCCGGAAGCCGACCGCTGGAATTGAACCACCGCAGAAGGCCCGCAGCGAGCTCCGGCGCCAACCGGAGCTCCGGGCCGCGTTGGAACTCCGGGCCGCGTTGGAACTCCGGGGCGTGTGGAACGGGGGTGTCACTGGCCGCCCAGCGAACGGCGGAGCCCCCGCTTCCAGGCGGCGACGGATACGGACAGACACCCCTCGAGTTGGAAAAACGCAGGTCAGCTCGTTCCAACGCTCTCTATGCCAGGCGGCGGTCACCGCTTGGCACCCGTCGAGCGAGGGCGAGGAAGCCGACCTCGACT
>NZ_JBHVRK010000070.1:0-1873 GCF_042885845.1 Kitasatospora sp. NPDC058032
GTCAGGTGGGTGTCTGGTCGTTGTTTGAGAACTGCACAGTGGACGCGAGCATCTGTGGCCAAGTTTTTAAGGGCGCACGGTGGATGCCTTGGCACTAGGAGCCGATGAAGGACGGGACTAACACCGATATGCTTCGGGGAGCTGTAAGTAAGCTTTGATCCGGAGATTTCCGAATGGGGAAACCCACTACTCGTAATGGAGTAGTATCTTTACCTGAATACATAGGGTACTGAGGACAGACCCAGGGAACTGAAACATCTAAGTACCTGGAGGAAGAGAAAGCAAATGCGATTTCCTGAGTAGCGGCGAGCGAAACGGAACATAGCCCAAACCAAGAGGCTTGCCTCTTGGGGTTGTAGGACATTCTATACGGAGTTACAAAGGAACGAGGTAGATGAAGAGGTCTGGAAAGGCCCGCCATAGGAGGTAACAGCCCTGTAGTCAAAACTTCGTTCTCTCCTGAGTGGATCCTGAGTACGGCGGAACACGTGAAATTCCGTCGGAATCCGGGAGGACCATCTCCCAAGGCTAAATACTCCCTAGTGACCGATAGTGAACCAGTACCGTGAGGGAAAGGTGAAAAGCACCCCGGAAGGGGAGTGAAAGAGATCCTGAAACCGTGTGCCTACAAGTAGTCAGAGCCCGTTAACGGGTGATGGCGTGCCTTTTGTAGAATGAACCGGCGAGTTACGATCCCGTGCAAGGTTAAGCTGAAGAGGCGGAGCCGCAGCGAAAGCGAGTCTGAATAGGGCGTTTAGTATGTGGTCGTAGACCCGAAACCAGGTGATCTACCCATGTCCAGGGTGAAGTTCAGGTAACACTGAATGGAGGCCCGAACCCACGCACGTTGAAAAGTGCGGGGATGAGGTGTGGGTAGCGGAGAAATTCCAATCGAACCTGGAGATAGCTGGTTCTCCCCGAAATAGCTTTAGGGCTAGCCTTAAGGTAAGAGTCTTGGAGGTAGAGCACTGATTGGACTAGGGGCCCCTACCGGGTTACCGAATTCAGTCAAACTCCGAATGCCAATGACTTATCCTTGGGAGTCAGACTGCGAGTGATAAGATCCGTAGTCGAAAGGGAAACAGCCCAGACCGCCAGCTAAGGTCCCAAAGTATACGTTAAGTGGAAAAGGATGTGGAGTTGCTTAGACAACCAGGATGTTGGCTTAGAAGCAGCCACCATTTAAAGAGTGCGTAATAGCTCACTGGTCGAGTGACTCTGCGCCGAAAATGTACCGGGGCTAAACGTATCACCGAAGCTGCGGACTGTTCTTACGAACAGTGGTAGGAGAGCGTTCTAAGGGCTGTGAAGCGAGACCGGAAGGACTCGTGGAGCGCTTAGAAGTGAGAATGCCGGTATGAGTAGCGAAAGAGGGGTGAGAATCCCCTCCACCGAATGCCTAAGGTTTCCTGAGGAAGGCTCGTCCGCTCAGGGTTAGTCGGGACCTAAGCCGAGGCCGAAAGGCGTAGGCGATGGACAACAGGTTGATATTCCTGTACCACCTCCTCACCATTTGAGCAATGGGGGGACGCAGGAGGATAGGGTAAGCGCGGTATTGGATATCCGCGTCCAAGCAGTTAGGCTGGGAAATAGGCAAATCCGTTTCCCATAAGGCTGAGCTGTGATGGCGAGCGAAATATAGTAGCGAAGTTCCTGATTCCACACTGCCAAGAAAAGCCTCTAGCGAGGTGAGAGGTGCCCGTACCGCAAACCGACACAGGTAGGCGAGGAGAGAATCCTAAGGTGTGCGAGAGAACTCTGGTTAAGGAACTCGGCAAAATGACCCCGTAACTTCGGGAGAAGGGGTGCTGACTTAACGGAAAGCCGCAGTGAATAGGCCCAAGCAACTGTTTATCAAAAACACAGCTCTCTG
>NZ_JBHVRK010000071.1:0-1679 GCF_042885845.1 Kitasatospora sp. NPDC058032
TCCATGCGCCACTCCGACCAGGGGCGCGAACTCATGCGCTGGCTGCACAACCGGTTCGTCGTCGACGAGGCCTGGCGCCGGCGCGCGGACGCGGTCCCCGCCCACTGCGTCGACTCGATGGCGGACCTGGCGCAGCACTGCTCGGACGCCTGGCGCCGGTTCGCCGAGGAGATGGTCCGGCGCCGGCACAGCGCCGCGGCCGACAGCCCGGAACTCCGTACCACTCAGCCACCTCGCCGTTGACGGCCTACTTCGACAGGGAGTTACGGTGACCACGAACACCATCGAGGACGCGGTCCGCCGGGTCGTCGAGTACATGCACGTCAACCTCGGTCAGAACCTCACGATCGACGACATGGCGCGCACGGCGATGTTCAGCAAGTTCCATTTCACCCGCATCTTCCGTGAAGTCACCGGTACCTCTCCCGGGCGTTTCCTGTCCGCCTTACGGATTCAGGAGGCCAAGCGACTTCTGGTGCATACTGCACTCAGTGTGGCCGATATCAGCAGCCAGGTCGGCTACAGCAGCGTCGGTACCTTCAGCTCGCGGTTCAAGGCCTGTGTGGGCCTTTCCCCGAGCGCCTATCGCGACTTCGGCGGGGTGCAGCCGGGATTCCCCTCCCCCGCGAGCCGTATTACCTCCGTCGCCCACAACCTCTCGTTACGCGGACGCATTCATTCCGCTCCGGGCGAGAGGCCGGAGCGGGTCTTCGTGGGCCTGTTCCCCGGCAGGATGCGCCAGGGCCGGCCGGCGCGCTGGACCACTCTGGAGAGCCCCGGGGCCTTCGAGCTCCGGGACGTCCCCGTGGGCACCTGGCACATCCTGGCCCACTCCTACTCCGTCGGCCACCAGCCCCACCGGCTCGACTCCGAACCGCTGCTCCTCGGGCACAGCGGACCGCTCGTGGTGCACCCCGGCGCGCTGCTCCGTCCGGTGGACATCCTCCTGCGTAAGGTGGACGCCCTCGATCCACCGGTCCTGCTGGCCCACTTCGCCCTCGAGAGCCGGCTCACCTCGCCGCACTCACCGTCATCGGTAGCCCTCCGCGCATCCGCAGGGAGAGCATGGGTTCGGCAACCGCCCGGTGTCCGGCGACAGTACGCAGATCGAGATCGCGGGTGACCAGGGCCGTGACGAACACCGCCTCCATCATCCCGAGGTTGCTGCCGACGCAGAATCGGGGCCCCGCGCCGAACGGGATGTACGCGTACCGGGGCCGGGCGGCCACCTGCCCGGGTTCGAACCGATCCGGGTCGAAGCGCTCGGGATCGTCCCACAGGCCCGGGTGGCGGTGCATGATGTACGGGCAGACCAGCACGTCCGAGCCGGCGGTCACCGTGTAGCCGCCCACCACGTCGCTCCGCTGGGCGACCCTGGGCAGGATCCACACGGGAGGGAACAGCCGCATCGCCTCCTGCACCACCATCGTCGTGTACGGCAGCCGGTGCAGGTCCTCCAGCCGGGGGACGCGGTCGCCGAGGGCGGCGCGGGCCTCGGCGCGGACCCGGTCGCGCGCCTCGGGGTGACGCTCCAGCAGATGCAGGGTCCAGCCGAGCGTACTGGCCGTGGTCTCGTGTCCCGCCAGCAGCAGGGTGACCAGCTCCTCGCGCAGCCTGCGGCGGGTTCCGGCCGGATCGCCCCGCCGCCGGTCGGCCGCGACGATGAACCGGGCCAGCGC
>NZ_JBHVRK010000072.1:0-1637 GCF_042885845.1 Kitasatospora sp. NPDC058032
GTCGAACAGGGCCTCACCCTCTTCGACACCGCCCTCAAAACAGGCCACCCCGTCCTCCACCCCGTCCGCCTCGACCAAGCAGCACTCCGCACACAAGCAAACGCCGGAACACTCCCAACCACGCTCCGCAACATCGTCCGCACTCCGGCACGACGCGCCGCAGCGACCGGGGCGGGGGCCCTGGCGGCACGTCTCGCCGGGCTGGGCAAGGCCGAGCAGGAGCAGCTCCTGCTCGACCTCATCCGCGCTCAGATCGCCTCCGCGCTGGGCCACTCCGGCCCCGAGGCCGTCGATCCGGACCGCGCGTTCCAAGAACTCGGGTTGGACTCCCTCACCGCCGTCGAGCTGCGCAACAACCTGAACGCCGCCACCGGTCTGCGCCTGCCCGCCACGCTCGTCTTCGACTACCCGTCCGCGTCCGTCCTGGCCCGTTACCTGCGGGACCAGCTGGCGGGAGCAACGGGTGCCGCCTCGTCGTCCGTCGCCGTCCGTGCGGCGTCGGCGACGGACGACGAACCGATCGCGATCGTCGGCATGGCCTGCCGCTACCCGGGCGGGGTGACCACCCCCGACGAGCTGTGGGACCTGGTCTTCGCCGGCCGGGACGGCATCACTCCCTTCCCCTCCGGGCGCGGCTGGGACGCGGAAGGCCTGTACGACCCCGACCCCGACGCCGTCGGCAAGTCCTACACCCGTGAGGGCGGCTTCCTGCACGACGCCGACCTGTTCGACGCCGACTTCTTCGGGATCAGCCCGCGCGAGGCCCTCGCCATCGACCCCCAGCAGCGTCTCCTCCTGGAGACGACCTGGGAGTCGCTGGAGAGCGCCGGCATCGACCCGGCCACGATGCGCGGAAGCGCCACCGGACTCTTCACCGGCGTCATGTACGGCGACTACGGCGTGCGGCTCATGCAGCAGCCCCCGGAGGGCTTCGAGGGATACCTCGCGACGGGCAGCGCGGGCAGCGTGGCGTCGGGCCGAGTGTCCTACACGTTCGGGTTCGAGGGTCCGGCGGTCACGGTCGACACCGCGTGCTCGTCCTCGCTGGTGGCCCTGCACATGGCCGCCCAGGCCCTGCGTAACGGCGAGTGCACGATGGCGCTCGCAGGCGGCGTGACCGTGATGGCAGCGCCCAGTGTCTTCGTCGAGTTCAGCCGCCAGCGCGGCCTGGCCCCCGACGGCCGGTGCAAGTCCTTCGCGGCCTCGGCCGACGGCACGACGTGGTCCGAGGGCGCGGGCATGCTCCTCCTGGAGCGCCTGTCCGACGCCCAGGCCAACGGCCACCGCGTGCTCGCCGTGGTCCGCGGGTCGGCCGTCAACCAGGACGGCGCCAGCAACGGCCTCACCGCCCCCAACGGCCCTTCCCAGGAACGCGTCATCCGCCAGGCACTCGCCAACGCCCGGCTGACCCCCGCCGACGTGGACACCGTCGAGGCCCACGGCACCGGCACCAAACTCGGCGACCCGATCGAGGCCCAGGCCCTGCTCGCCACCTACGGCAAGGACCGCCCCGCCGACCAGCCCCTGTGGCTCGGCTCGCTGAAGTCGAACATCGGACACGCCCAGGCCGCGGCCGGCGTCGGCGGTGTCATCAAGATGGTCCAGGCCATGCAGCACGGCCTGCTCCCCAAGACCCT
>NZ_JBHVRK010000073.1:0-1598 GCF_042885845.1 Kitasatospora sp. NPDC058032
GCTCCACGACCAGGTCGCCGGAGGCGAGGCCCGCCCGGCGGGTGGCCAGCTCGACGATGTGCGCCATGTGCTCGCGGATCTGGTCGGAGTCGGAGGAGACGTAGACGTAGTGCTTGAACAGCGCCTCGGGGTCGACGACATGCCGCAGCGTCATCAGCCGGCACGACCGGCACACGATGACGTCGAGCGGGAAGACGTCCTGCGCCTCGTCGGCGTCGGCCGGGTCGACGAAACCGTTGGCGAGCGGTAGCGAACCGAACGAGATGACCTCGGTCCAGTCGTCCGCACCGCATACACGGCAGGTCTCGTCCCGCCTGCATTTCTCCAGCATGAAGTCTCCTGACGGCGAAAGCCGACGCATCGGGCCCGTCGGTCCGGGGACGTCAATCTAGAAAGTATAGGAACTTCGAAGTTCCCGCCAGCCTCGCAGAGCAGGATTCCCGTTGAGCACCGCCAGGTGCGAATAAGGGACAGTGAAGAAGGAACACCCGCTCGCGGGTGGGCCTACTTCACCTATCCTGCCCGGCTGACGCCGTTGGATACACCAAGGAAAGTCTACACGAACCCTTTGGCAAAATCCTGTATATCGTGCGAAAAAGGATGGATATACCGAAAAAATCGCTATAATGACCCCGAAGCAGGGTTATGCAGCGGAAAATGCAGCTCACGGTAACTGATGCCGTATTTGCAGTACCAGCGTACGGCCCACAGAATGATGTCACGCTGAAAATGCCGGCCTTTGAATGGGTTCATGTGCAGCTCCATAAGCAAAAGGGGATGATAAGTTTATCACCACCGACTATTTGCAACAGTGCCGTTGATCGTGCTATGATCGACTGATGTCATCAGCGGTGGAGTGCAATGTCGTGCAATACGAATGGCGAAAAGCCGAGCTCATCGGTCAGCTTCTCAACCTTGGGGTTACCCCCGGCGGTGTGCTGCTGGTCCACAGCTCCTTCCGTAGCGTCCGGCCCCTCGAAGATGGGCCACTTGGACTGATCGAGGCCCTGCGTGCTGCGCTGGGTCCGGGAGGGACGCTCGTCATGCCCTCGTGGTCAGGTCTGGACGACGAGCCGTTCGATCCTGCCACGTCGCCCGTTACACCGGACCTTGGAGTTGTCTCTGACACATTCTGGCGCCTGCCAAATGTAAAGCGCAGCGCCCATCCATTTGCCTTTGCGGCAGCGGGGCCACAGGCAGAGCAGATCATCTCTGATCCATTGCCCCTGCCACCTCACTCGCCTGCAAGCCCGGTCGCCCGTGTCCATGAACTCGATGGGCAGGTACTTCTCCTCGGCGTGGGACACGATGCCAACACGACGCTGCATCTTGCCGAGTTGATGGCAAAGGTTCCCTATGGGGTGCCGAGACACTGCACCATTCTTCAGGATGGCAAGTTGGTACGCGTCGATTATCTCGAGAATGACCACTGCTGTGAGCGCTTTGCCTTGGCGGACAGGTGGCTCAAGGAGAAGAGCCTTCAGAAGGAAGGTCCAGTCGGTCATGCCTTTGCTCGGTTGATCCGCTCCCGCGACATTGTGGCGACAGCCCTGGGTCAACTGGGCCGAGATCCGTTGATCTTCCTGCATCCGCCAGAG
>NZ_JBHVRK010000074.1:0-1505 GCF_042885845.1 Kitasatospora sp. NPDC058032
TCACCCGATCCATACCGTTCGTCGTGGGCCGTTCCGGTCATTCGTAGGATCGGGGCACCCAGGGGTGCTGGGTATGGCTGTCACCCGACCGCCGATGATGTGGCTTCCACTGATTGGCCGCCCGGCACCCCGCGACGACTCGGCCGCTAATTGGGATACGCGAACTGAATCGCTCGTATGGATGCGTCGGCGAGGTCGTCTGCTGGGACTCAACACCACGTCGGAGGAGGATCAGGTGCCCGAATTGTGGGCCGGGACGGACGCGGGGAAGGCCGAGCACCACTGCACGGTCATCGACACCAACGGAACGACACTGCTCTCGCGGCGCGTGCCGAACAGCGAGGCTGAACTGCTCGAACTCCTCGGTGACGTACTGGGGATAGCCGACGGCGATCCGGTCACCTGGGCCGTCGACCTGAACGCAGGCGGGGCCTCCTTGTGGATCGCGCTGCTGGTCGGCCACGGCCAGAAGCTGCTCTACATCCCCGGCCGGACCGTGAACCACGCATCAGTGGCCTACCGGGGCAGCGGGAAGACGGACGCAAAGGACGCGTTCGTCATCGCCGATACCGCCCGCATGCGCCGTGACTTGCAGCCCCTGCAGGAGCTCGGTGAGATCGCGGTGGACCTGCGGATCCTGACCACTCGCCGGATCGATCTCGCGGCCGACCGCACCCGTGCGATCAACCGCCTCCGTGCCCAGTTGCTGGAGTACTTCCCCGCCCTGGAGCGCGCCTTCGATCTGAGCGCCTCCAAGAGCGCGCTGATCCTGCTGACCGGCTACCAGACTCCCGCGGCCCTGCGGCGAATCGGCCGGTCGCGGCTCGCGACCTGGCTGAAGAACCACGGCGTGCGCACCAGCACCGCTGCCAAGAGCACCGCGGAGACGGCGGTGACTGCCGGGGAGGCCCAGCTCACCGTCGTTCCCGGGGAGATGACCTGCGCGAACATGGTCCGTACGCTGGCTGCGGCGGTGATGGCCCTCGACCAGGAGATCGCGGAGCTCGAAGCCCAGATCGAGGACCGCTTCCAGGAGCATCCCGACGCTGAGGTGATCACCAGCATGCCCGGCATCGGCATGACGCTGGGCGCCGAGTTCATCGCCGCCACCGGCGGAGACATGTCCTTGTTCGGCAGCTCCGACCGGCTCGCCGGCGTTGCCGGTTTGGCCCCGGTTCCCCGCGACTCGGGCAAGGTCAGCGGCAACCTCCGCCGACCTCGGCGCTACAACAGGCGACTGCTGCGGATGTTCTATCTCTCCGCCCAGGTCGCCACCGTGTACTGTCCCGAATCGAAGCGGTACTACCAGCGCAAACGCGTGGAGGGAAAGTCCCACAAGCAGGCCGTCCTGGCCCTCGCCAGGCGTCGCCTGAACGTGCTCTGGGCGCTCCTGCGCGACCACAGGCCCTTCGAGACCGCTACTGTCCGCGCAAACACCGCAGCGACGTGATCCGACCACAGTGCGTCACCAACGCTACTTGACAACCTCATTGGGAATCAGTGGC
>NZ_JBHVRK010000075.1:0-1501 GCF_042885845.1 Kitasatospora sp. NPDC058032
TCCTCGTAACCGGAGGGTGTCCATCGGATGAAGTGTCCGCCGCCGCCGTTCTGGGCGTGCGAGAGCGAGTCGTTCATCGTCACGCCGCCGTGCACGCTGTCGTCCAGGACGGGGCTGTTGGGGAAGTAGTTCCCGATGTAGATGTCGTTGTGCCCGTCACCGTCGAAGTCGGCGACGGTCGCGGCGTTGGAGTTCCACAGGGGCCCCTTGTAGGTGCTGCCACTGCTGCCGGGGACCAGTTCGACGGGCTCGAAGCACTTCGGGTCCATCGTCGTGGTGTCCTTGCCGGGTTCCTTCTTCGCCTGGAAGATCACCGGGGTGCGGCCCCAGTAGTAGACGAGCAGGTCCATCGCGCCGTCCTCGTTGAAGTCCCCGGGGAAACAGCCGATCGGCGCCATGATGTCGCTCTTGGGCAGCGGGGCCGGGTCGAGCACGAAGGGGGCGTACGAGGCGCTCTTGCGGCCGGGCGCCGGGGCGGGCGTGACGACGGCCTGGTCGATCTGCGGATCGGTGATGCAGAGGTCGTTGGGCAGGCCGTCCCCGTCGATGTCGTTCATGGCGACCCCGGCGCCGACCGAGGAGATCCACGCCTCGATGTGCTTGTAGGCCTTGTTCACTTTACGGACGCTCTGCTTCTTGTAACCGCCCGGCATGGATATCGCCATCGGCTCGAAAGCGAAACTCTCCGCCATTTCCCTTTTCTCGGCGGCGCTGGACTCCGACGGCTTCACCGCGTAGAAAGTGCCGACCATGACAGCGAGTGCGACGACCCCCGGAGCCTGCTTCCGCAGCCAGGAAATTGGATGTGTCATGCGACGGCGCCCTTCTGCGTGTGGGGAACAGAACTGATGGTGGCGGCGACCTGCCGCCGCCAGATCTCGAAGGCCGGGGTCTCCCCGCCGGCGCAGGTGGCGGGCCGCGCGTCGGTGCACACCCGCGCGGCCTCCGCCGGGGTCCGCCCGCCGCACAGGATCTGGGCGGCCAGGTGCGTGTGGGCGATCGTCGTCCCCGCCCGCTCCCGCGCCTCGCAGGCGAACGCGGAACCCTGTACGAGGCTGGGCAGGTGGTCGCCCGCGTGCTTGGCGAAGCGCCGCAGCTCGTCCCCGTCCACGCTTCCCGCGTAGGTGCAGGCCAGCCCGGCGCCCGCGTAGAGGTCGGCGTGGCGGTGCTCGGGGAACGCGCCGATGAGGTCGGCCACGACGTCGGGATCGGTGCCCCCGACGAACCACATGGCCCGCCCGATGCCCTGGTCGATGGCGCGCGCACTGTAGGCGTCCGGGCCGCCCTTCCAGGTGAAGGGATGCTCGGCGGCGGGGTCGCGGACGTAGGAGTCCGTCTTGAAGTACGCCTGGTGGAAGCCGTACCCGTCCAGGATCAGCCAGCGCAGCACCGGGTCGGTCGCGGTCACGTCGGGCCACAGGAATTTGGGGAGCCGGGCCATCGCCCACCCGATGCCGACGTAGAGCATGTAGTAGTGCCGCCGGCCCTCGCCCTCCAGGAT
>NZ_JBHVRK010000076.1:0-1426 GCF_042885845.1 Kitasatospora sp. NPDC058032
ACTTCGGACTGCTCGACTTCGAAGGGCGGTCCTTTCCCGGCTGGCACCATCACATGACGCTGGTGTCGGCGGCGTCAGCGTACAACTTGCTGGAGCTGTCCGGCCGCCGGCCGGGGGCCCTGGAAGAGAGCTGAGCGGCACGTCCCGTGCGGGACCTCGAGGAGAAGCGGGCGGGCCCCGACCCGCCCGCTCGTGTTCCCCGGTCGGGTGTTCAGGCCGTCGTTGGCAAGGCGTTCGTCGTCGGCGACGGCGGGGGTGGTGGCGTCAGGTGGCGGCGGGCGACGGTGACCAGCAGGACGTAGGAGAGGGCGGCCAGCCCCACCGTGATGATCCAGGTATGCGATCCGGCCGGATCGTAGACCCGCCCCGCGTTGCCCACGTCCACCGCCGGCGCGCTCTGGCCGGCCTCGAAGGCGCCGCGGCCGCTCCCGTACAGCTTGACGCTCCCGAGCTCCACGGCGCCGTCGGCGGAGCGGAACGTCCCCAGCCACTCGCAGGTGGTGTGCCCGGCGTGTCCGGCGCACACCAGACGCACGGCGGTGAAGGTGCCCCGCGGCCCGTCCGCCGTGGCGGTCCTGGCCGCGTCGCCCAGGCCCGGCACCGTCAGCCAGAACAACAGGACCCCGGCCAGCAGGAGCAGCAGGGAGACGAACCCCGAGGGCCTTGCGCCGCGCGTCGCCACAGGGTCAGCCCTTCGGGGCGCAGCCGCACCGCGCGTCGGCGTTGTCCGGCCGGCCCGCCCGGGTGTGCAGGTACATCGCGACCACCATGGGCACCGTCACCAGGGTGTTGTAGAAGAGGTGCAGCTCCACCCGGGGCATGACCAGCTGGATCAGACTGGTGGGCGCCGCCCTGCCCAGCAGGTGGGCCCCCGCGAGCACCTGCACCAGGAGCAGCAGGTGCTCCAGGTGGTGCCACACCTGGATGCCGAGGGAGGCCTTCCACCAGGTGGCCGAGCGGCCGGTGAAGCCCGGCCGCAGGAGGAACAGGCCCACCATCATCACCAGGGCGTAGCCGTAGTGCATCCACTCCGAGGTGACCAGCCAGGGGAACGGCATCCCCAGCACCCCGCGCGCCTGCGGGATGGGCCAGCCCATGACGTAGATCTGGTAGGCCTGGACCAGGTGCTCCGCCCAGTGCGCCACAACGATGAACAGGAACACACGCAGGCCGAGTTGGTGGTGACGGGTGTTGACGGCGTCGAGCCCGCCGCGAAAGGTGAGAGGTGACGTTCCGGTACTGATGGCCATGCCTGACCTCCACGGTCTGGGTGGGAGGGGAACAATCGCTCATCACACCAGTCCTCACACACGCGAGCCTCTTCCAACGTGCTCTCTTTCCTGTCACCTGACCGTCCCGTGGGTCCTGTGAAGCAACCCGAACGGTACGGTCGGGCATGCTGCCACGGACGTACGAAGGACAGGAC
>NZ_JBHVRK010000077.1:0-1408 GCF_042885845.1 Kitasatospora sp. NPDC058032
TTCGAGGGACACCCCACCGACCTCGCCGAGCTCCACGGCCGCCGCGTGATCGTGTGTTCCGAGGTGAAGCCCGGCGACCGGTTCGACGAGTCCCGGGTGAAACTCCTGACCGGCGGCGACCGCATCAAAGCACGCCGGATGCGCCAGGACTTCTTCTCCTTCGCCCCCACCCACAAACTCTGGCTCCTGGGCAACCACCGCCCCCAAGTCGGCACCGGCGGCTACGCCTTCTGGCGCCGGATGCGCCTGATCCCCTTCGACCGCGTCGTCTCCGACCACCAGAAGATCGACAACCTCGCCGACATCCTCGTCACCGAAGAAGGCCCCGGCATCCTCAACTGGCTCATCACCGGAGCCCACCACTACCTCAACGGCCCCCGCGACCTCACCGGACCCGAAACCGTCCGCATCGCCACCACCGCCTACGCCGAAACCGAAGACCACACCGGCCGCTTCCTCACCCACCACGAGACCACGCCGTGATCAGGACGGAGGCGTCGAACGCGAACCGGAACCGTTCGGAGGACCGACCCCCGGGTGGTGGTGGGGGTGGGAGAGGGGTCCGCCTTCGGAGCGTTCGGTTTTGTGGCCTTTGGCGCGGGGGGTGAGGGTGGTGGGGTCGACGGCTTCTGCGGGTGCGCCGGTGGCGTAGAGGCCTTGGGGTGCGGTGTCGCGGTCGTGGGGCAGGAGCCAGAAGACGCGTCGGCGGAAGGTGCCGGAGGAGCGTGAGGGGCGGGCTCGGGGGTGGAGTACGGCGTATCCGACCATGCGGCCGTCGCGGTGGTAGGCGGGTTTTCCGCGTCGGTTGGGCAGTCGGTCCAGGCTCTGTCGTACGTAGTCCAGGATCGAGATGTCCTCCAGCCAGACCAGCTCCGTTTCCTCACTGATCTCGTCCCCGTCGATCAGAGCACTCACTCCGCCTCCTCCTCGACCACAGCCGCTACTGGACACTGTGCACCGGGCCCGCGGCCATGAGCAGCCTAAAGTCGGATACCGCAACGGCCCGGCGCGGGGGTATGGCATCCTCCCTCCGGCACGGGCCCAGGATCTCAAGCGGCCCACGGAGCGATCGGATACCACGGGATGACCTCCCGGCGCGCGAGGATCCTGACGTCCCAGTACAGGAACGTGAAGACACCCGCCACGATCAGGGTCACCGCGGTCACGGCCGCCATCCGACCGGGATCCGCCGTCATCCAGGCAGCCGCCCGCCCGCCCGCGAAGTACGCCAACAGGAAGAAGACCACCGCGATGACCAGCACGTTGCCGATCGACTGCAACAGGAAGGCCGACGCCCCGTAAAGAGGGTTGCCGCTCTGCGCCGCGTCGCGGAAGAGCTGCCGGAACAGCGGATACGGCCGCCCCACCAGGAACCCCCCGACCAGGACCCCCATGAACACCGTCTGAG
>NZ_JBHVRK010000079.1:0-1394 GCF_042885845.1 Kitasatospora sp. NPDC058032
CTGAGACCTGATGCCGAGCCGATTGTGGTGAAGTGGATGATCCTATGCTGTCGAGAAAAGCCTCTAGCGAGTTTCATGGCGGCCCGTACCCCAAACCGACTCAGGTGGTCAGGTAGAGAATACCGAGGCGTTCGGGTGAACTATGGTTAAGGAACTCGGCAAAATGCCCCCGTAACTTCGGGAGAAGGGGGGCCATTCCTGGTGACGGCACTTGCTGTCTGAGCTGGGGGTGGCCGCAGAGACCAGCGAGAAGCGACTGTTTACTAAAAACACAGGTCCGTGCGAAGCCGTAAGGCGATGTATACGGACTGACGCCTGCCCGGTGCTGGAACGTTAAGGGGACCGGTTAGCTCCATTTCGGTGGGGCGAAGCTGAGAACTTAAGCGCCAGTAAACGGCGGTGGTAACTATAACCATCCTAAGGTAGCGAAATTCCTTGTCGGGTAAGTTCCGACCTGCACGAATGGCGTAACGACTTCTCGACTGTCTCAACCATAGGCCCGGTGAAATTGCATTACGAGTAAAGATGCTCGTTTCGCGCAGCAGGACGGAAAGACCCCGGGACCTTTACTATAGCTTGATATTGGTGTTCGGTTCGGCTTGTGTAGGATAGGTGGGAGACTTTGAAGCCGTGACGCCAGTCATGGTGGAGTCGTCGTTGAAATACCACTCTGGTCGTGCTGGATGTCTAACCTGGGTCCGTGATCCGGATCAGGGACAGTGTCTGGTGGGTAGTTTAACTGGGGCGGTTGCCTCCTAAAGGGTAACGGAGGCGCCCAAAGGTTCCCTCAGCCTGGTTGGCAATCAGGTGTTGAGTGTAAGTGCACAAGGGAGCTTGACTGTGAGACTGACGGGTCGAGCAGGTACGAAAGTAGGGACTAGTGATCCGGCGGTGGCTTGTGGAAGCGCCGTCGCTCAACGGATAAAAGGTACCCCGGGGATAACAGGCTGATCTTCCCCAAGAGTCCATATCGACGGGATGGTTTGGCACCTCGATGTCGGCTCGTCGCATCCTGGGGCTGGAGTAGGTCCCAAGGGTTGGGCTGTTCGCCCATTAAAGCGGTACGCGAGCTGGGTTTAGAACGTCGTGAGACAGTTCGGTCCCTATCCGCTGTGCGCGTAGGAGTGTTGAGAAGGGCTGTCCCTAGTACGAGAGGACCGGGACGGACGAACCTCTGGTGTGCCAGTTGTTCTGCCAAGGGCATGGCTGGTTGGCTACGTTCGGGAGGGATAACCGCTGAAAGCATCTAAGCGGGAAGCCTGCTTCGAGATGAGCACTCCCACCTCCTTGAGAGGGTAAGGCTCCCAGTAGACGACTGGGTTGATAGGCCGGATATGGAAGCCCTGTGAGGGGTGGAGTTGACCGGTACTAATAGGCCGAGGGCTTGTCCTCAG
>NZ_JBHVRK010000080.1:0-1368 GCF_042885845.1 Kitasatospora sp. NPDC058032
GTGCCGAGGTCACCCGGCAGGGGTGCTAGCTCCTCCTTCAGCGAACCCTTCGACAGCCCGCTCCACCAGGAGGCTCTCGCGTGGCCGCGATGCAGCTGACACGCACGCACCGCATACTCATCGGGGTCGTCATCGCCGGTGCGGTGGTCATCGCCGCGATCGGTTTCGCGGGTTCCTACGCCGCCGTGCGCGAGCTCGCGGAGGACAAGGGCTTCGGGACGTTCTCCCTGGTCTTCCCGATCGGCATCGACGCGGGCATCTGCGTCCTGCTCGCCCTGGACCTCCTGCTCACCTGGATGCGCATCCCCTTCCCGCTGCTGCGCCAGACGGCGTGGCTGCTGACCGCCGCGACGATCGCGTTCAACGGGGCCGCCTCCTGGCCCGACCCGCTCGGCACCGCGATGCACGCGGTGATCCCGGTGCTGTTCGTCGTCGCCGTCGAGGCCGCCCGGCACGCGGTGGGCCGGATCGCCGACATCACCGCCGACAAGCACATGGAGGGCGTCCGCCTCACCCGCTGGCTGCTCTCGCCCATCCCGACGTTCAAGCTGTGGCGGCGGATGAAGCTGTGGGAGCTGCGCAGTTACGAGCAGGTCATCAAGCTCGAACAGGACCGGCTGATCTACCAGGCCCGCCTCCAGGCCCGCTTCGGCCGCAACTGGCGGCGCAAGGCCCCCATCGAGTCGATGATGCCCCTGCGGCTGGCGAAGTACGGCGTCCCCCTGGCCGACACCGCCCCCGCGGGCCTCGCCGCCGCCGGCATCGAACCGACGGCTCTCATGGCGGGGGTGCCGACCGTCGAGCAGGCAGAGCCGCAGTCGAACGGGAGCAGCGCAAGGTTCGGACCGGAGCGGACGAAGCCGAAGAACGGTTTGTTCGAGGAGGTGCCGGATGAGCCCGGGGTCTCGAACGAAGCATCCGGGAGCCATGTCGGCGAGTGGCGTTCTCGTTCTGAGGAGACGCCGGTGGAGAAGATCGCCGTGTCCGCTGCGAAGGCGGAGTGGACGGGGGAGCGACGCCGCGTGGTGCAGATGCGGATCCCCGAGCACGATGAGGTCCCGGGCTTCGTGACCTCACGCCCGGACCCGGCAATCGATCTCGCCCAGCCTGCGCGGGAGGAGGCGTCGGAGGTCCAGGAGCGCGAGGCTGAAGTACGGACGGGGCCGGAAATCGTGGCAGTCCGTTATCGGCGGCTGCCTCCGGAGGAACGTTCCCGGTCCGCGAATGCGCTCGCGCCGATTCTTGCCGAGGGCTCCGGCTACACCGTTGGAACGGTGCGGAAGTACCTCGGGGAGATCAAGCGGGCCGAGAAAAGCGCAACCGTATCGAGCTGAGCGCCTCGGTTCCCACCCGTCTCATGGGTGGAAT
>NZ_JBHVRK010000081.1:0-1361 GCF_042885845.1 Kitasatospora sp. NPDC058032
GGTTCAGGCCACGAGGCTGTCGTCGTGCCCCCGGTAGTAGTCGAACTCCACGGCCTGGCCGTCCAGGGCGATGCGGAGTTCCGCGCGGGCCGCCCTGACCGCGGCGAGCACGGCCGGGACCGTGCAACTGCCCTCCAGCGCGCCCAGGCTCCGGTAGCTCCCCAGGAGCTGCTCCACCTGCTCAGGCCTGAGGGGCGAGTTCGCGCTCGTCATGAAGTCGTGCCGCCTTCCACTTCGATCGGGGGAGGCTGCCCGCGGGGGTCAGCTCCACCTGGGGCCGTATGCCTATCTCACGCTTGAACTCCTCGGTGATGCGGCCGCACAGGCTCTCGCCCGCCTCGCCCGAGATGTCCCCCGCCTCGACCTTGACGTGGATCGTGTCGAGTCCGCGGACGGTCCTGATGGACGAGTGGAACTCGTTCACCTCGTCGAATCCGCGCAGCACGTCCTCGATCATCACCGGGGTGATCGAGACCCCGCGTATCTTGCGCATGTCGTCCACCCGCCGCAGGATGCCGCCGTCGTAGAAGTCCCACGTCCGGCCGCAACCGCACTCGGTGTGGGGCCGCTTGACCACGACGTCCTCGGTCCAGTGCCGGAAGAGCTGCATCCCCTCGCGGTTCAGCCCGGTGGTGACCCGGACGCCCTCCTCGCCGTAGCCGACGGGCTGTTCGGTCACCGGGTCGAGCACCTCCTCGATGCACGAGGGCTCGATGATGTGGCAGGCCTCGCGTCGGGCGGTGCACTCGAACATGAACACCCCGCCGAACTCGGTGGTGCCCGCGGCGTTGAAGACCCGGGCGCCGAAAGCCTCCTCGATGGTGCGGGTGGTGAAGGCGGAGCGCGGCTCCGCACCGGCCAGGATGATCTGGACGTTCGCCTCGCGGGCGAGGTCGACGCCCATCTCCCGGGCCGTCTCGATCAGCCGCATCGCGTAGCTCGGTGTGAGGCCGAGCACCTCGATCTGGTAGTCGACCAGCAGCCGTACCCGGGAGCGGGAGTCGAGGCCGCCGGCCGGGATGACCGTGGCTCCCATGCGCTCGAGGCCGTAGTGCATGCCCCAGAAGCCGGCGAACAGCCCGTACCCGAACGCCACCAGGCCCTTGTGGTGCGGGCGCACGCCCATGCTGTGGAGCGCCGTGCAGAACGTGTCCACGCACCAGGCCCAGTCGCGTTCGGTGTCGAACGTCCGGATGGGGGGGTTGCCGCTGGTCCCGCTGGTCTGGTGGTGGCGCACCCCGAGCGCCGGATCGAGCGAGGGCCAGGTTCCGTACGGGGGAGACGTGGCTTCCGCGGCGAGGAGATCGGCCTTGCGCAGGAGCGGAACCCGCGCCGCGTAGTCCTCCATGGAGGTGATGTTC
>NZ_JBHVRK010000082.1:0-1338 GCF_042885845.1 Kitasatospora sp. NPDC058032
CTGGGCTCGTCGAAGATGTAGGTGAGCCCGGCCAGACCACTGCCGAGGTGGCGGACCATCTTCAGCCGCTGCCCCTCGCCCCCGGAGAGGTCGGCCGTGGGCCGGTCCAGGGTCAGGTAGCCGAGCCCGATGGACACGATCCGCTCCAGGGCCGTGCGCGCGGCCTTCGCGAGGGGAGCCGCGGCCGGCTCTGTGACGCCGGTGAGCACCTCCGTGAGGTCGCGGACCTCCATGCTCGAGTAGTCGGCGATGTTCTTGCCGTCGATCCGCACGTCGAGCGCGGCGGCGTTGAGCCGCGCCCCCCGGCAGGAGGGGCAGACGCCGTCGGTGACGAAGCGTTCGATGACCTCGCGCTTACGATCACTCAGGGCGCTGAGGTCGCGCTTGAGGTTGAGCCGCTCGAACCGGTCGGCCAGCCCTTCGTAGTTCGTCTGGAACTCGGTGCTCTTGGTCTTCAGCGTCACCTTCCCGCCGGTGCCGCGCAGCAGGGTGTCCAATTCCTCGGCGCTGTACTCGGCGATCGGCTTGGCCGGATCCAGACGGCCTGACTTCGCCCAGATCTGCCAGTCGGGGCTGCCCACCTTGTACTCGGGGAAGAGAACCGCCCCGTCGTCCAGGGACTTCGAGCGGTCCAGCATCTTGTCCAGGTCGAGGGCGATGCTCTGGCCGAGACCGTCGCAGTCCGGGCACATGCCCTGGGGGTCGTTGAACGAGAACGCGGAGACGCCGAGCGAGGACGGCTTCTTGTCCGTCGTCGTGCCGAACCGGGCGAACAGGGCCCGGATCATGGGCTGCACGTCGGTCATGGTGCCCACCGTGGACCGGGCGTTGCCCCCCACCGGCTTCTGGTCGACGATCACCGGGGTGGTGAGGTTCTCGATCGCCTCGGCCTGCGGACGTTCGTACTTCGGGAGCTGGTTGCGGATGTACCAGCTGAAGGTGGAGTTCAGCTGCCGCTGGGCCTCCACGGCCACCGTGTCGAAGACGATCGACGACTTGCCCGATCCCGAGACCCCCGTGAAGACCGTGATCTGGTTGCGGGGGATCGTCAGCGAGACATCCTTGAGATTGTGGATCCGCGCGCCCGCGATACGGATGCCGTCTCCCGGACCGGATGCGGTGTCCGCGCCGGGGGTGGGGTCGGTGACGCTCACAGAGTTCTCCTCCTGGTTCCGTACATGAGTCACCGTTACGCCGGACCGACCGGCGGAACCGTAACCACCTAGCCTGCACTCAGGAGGTGTCCGCGGTCTTCTCCTGCCGTGCTGACTTGGGCGGCGGCGCGCTGCGGCTGCGGAGAGGACATCATCACCGGCTCGGTCACTCTCAGCCCCGCAC
>NZ_JBHVRK010000083.1:0-1286 GCF_042885845.1 Kitasatospora sp. NPDC058032
GGGGCTTCCCCCGGGAATGTGGACACCGAGTGCTATGCAGCGACGGCCAGCGTAACTGATCTCTGCTCGTAGGCGATCGGGGTCATGTGGCCGAGGAAGGAGTGCCTCCTCCAGGTGTTGTATCGGTTGATCCATCGGAAGACCGAGAGGCGGGCAGCACGGGCTCCGGGCCAGCGTTTCGCGCCCTGCAGGGTCTCCCGCTTCAGCGTCGCGTTGAACGCCTCCGCGGCGGCGTTGTCCGCGCTGGTGCCGACGGCTCCGCGTGACCGGGTCACGCCCAATTCCCGGCAGACCTTGGCGAACTCCTTCGACGCGTATTGCCCGCCGTTGTCGCTGTGGAAGATGGCCCCGCCCAGGCTGCCGCCGCGGGTCGCGGCAGCGGCTTTGAGGGCGTCGGTGACCAACTCGGTACGCATGTGGTCGGCGATCGACCAGCCCGCCAACCGCCTCGAATGCAGGTCCAACACCGTTGCCAGATAGAGGAAATGGCCGTCGCCGACCGGCAGGTAGGTTATGTCGCCGACGTACTTGGTGTTCGGCTTCGGCGCGGTGAAGTCCCGCTGGATGAGATCCGGGACCGGGGCCGCCTCGGGTTCCGGCACCGTGGTGCGGACCTTCTTGCGCAGGTGCACGCCGACAATGCCGAAGCAGCGCATCAGCCGCTCGACCCGCTTGTGGTTCACCGACCTGCCGCTCTCGCGCAGCTCGGCGGTGACCCTGGGGCTGCCGTAGGTGCCCTCGGACTCGGCGTGGATCTCCTTGATCCGCTCGGCGAGGATCTGGTCAGCCCGTTCACGTTCCACGCGGGCGTCGACGCCGGCCCGCCAGCGGTAGAACCCGGAGCGGGAGACCTCCATGACCTGGCACAGCCGCTTGACGCCGAAGGCGCGGTGGTGGTCCTCGACGAACTGGAAGCGGCTCACCAGTTGGTCTCGCCCGCGAAATACTTGGCCGCCCGGCGCAGGATCTCGCGCTCCAGCTCCAGCTCCCGGACCTGCTTGCGCAGACGGGCGATCTCGGCGTCCTTGGCCGCATCCGCGGCGGGTTCCGGCCGGGTGGGCTGTTCCGCCGTCTCGGCGGTCTTGATCCACTGGCGCAGGGTCTCGTGGTTCACGCCCAGGTCCTTGGCCACCGACGCGACGGTCCGCCCCGGGCTGGAGCGGTACAGTGCGACAGCATCGGCCCGGAACTCAGCCGAGTACTTATACGTCCCCAACGGGAACTCCTGTTCTCCGGATCATCACGATCCAAGTGTCCAGGGTGTCCACGTTCCGGGGGAAACCTCC
>NZ_JBHVRK010000084.1:0-1283 GCF_042885845.1 Kitasatospora sp. NPDC058032
CTCCGGTTTCGAGGAGATCAAGAACGTCCTGCCGAAGGGCATCGACCGGGGCTGGACCCTGGCCGTCTCGGCCACCGACCTGGACGGCGACCAGCGCCCCGAGATGTACCTGGCGCACGACTTCGGGACCTCGGCCCTGCTGTACAACAGGTCGACCCCCGGCACGTTCAAGTTCAGCGAGGTCAAGGCCGTCCACACCGCGACCACTCCGAAGTCCAAGGAGATGGGCCGCAGCTCCTTCAAGGGCATGGGCGTCGACTTCGGCGATCTGGACAACGACGGCCTGTACGACGCCTTCGTCTCCAACATCACCACGTCCTTCGGCATCCAGGAGTCGAACTTCGCCTTCGTCGCGACCGCGCGTGACAAGGCGGACCTGCGGGCCAAGTTCCGTGACGGCGTCGCTCCGTACAAGGACGAGAGCTCGCCCCTCAACCTCGCCTGGTCCGGCTGGGGCTGGGACGTGAAGATGGGCGACTTCGACAACAACGGCGTCCAGGAGATCACCCAGGCGGTCGGCTTCGTCAAGGGCAAGCGCAACCGCTGGGCGCAGCTCCAGGAGCTCGCCACCGCCAACGACTCCCTGGTCAAGCACCCCCGCTTCTGGCCCCGGGTGGAGGAGGGCGACGACCTCGCCGGCGACCAGCACCTGCGCTTCTTCGTCCAGGACAAGGACGGCGAGGCCTACAGCGACCTGTCCAAACAGCTCGGTCTGGCCGTGCCCGTGCCCAGCCGTGGCATCGCCACCGGCGACGCCGACGGGGACGGCCGCCTGGACATGGTGGTGGCCCGGCAGTGGGAGGACCCGGTCTTCTACTGCAACATGAGCCCGGAGACCGGCGACCACCTCAACCTCAGTCTCACCGACGCGGCCGGGTCGCCCGTGATCGGCGCACAGGTCGCCGTGACCCTGTCCGACGGCAGTACCCGCCTGGGCCGGGTCGACGGCGGCAGCGGCCACTCCGGCAAGCGCAGCCAGGACGTGCACATCGGGCTCGGCCACGAGGTCGACGGCCCGGTGCAGACCCGTCTGACCTGGCGTGACCGCACCGGGCAGGTGCGCAACAAGGACCTCCAGCTGGCTCCCGGCAGGCACTCGCTGGAACTCGGCGCCGACGTGAAGGAGAAGTGACCGTGCCCGAAACCAAGACGCTCACGGCCGCCCCCCGGCACGACGTGAAGGTCACCACCGCCCTGCGCCGGTTCGCGATCTCGATCTCGATCCTCAACATCGCCGGGTACACCTTCCTCGGCTTCGAACAGCCCTGGTTGTGGCCCTTCAT
>NZ_JBHVRK010000085.1:0-1281 GCF_042885845.1 Kitasatospora sp. NPDC058032
CTCCACGCTCGCGCTCATCAGCAACATGTTCCAGGACCCCAAGGAGCGGGGCACCGCCATCGCCATGTGGGCGAGCGCGATGATGGCCGGGGTCGCCCTCGGGCCCGCGGTGGGCGGTCTGGTCCTCGCCGCGTTCTGGTGGGGATCGGTGTTCCTCATCGCCGTGCCGGTGATGCTGCTGGTGGTGGTCACCGGACCGGTGCTGCTGACCGAGTCCCGCGACCCGGACGCCGGGCGGCTGGACCTGCTGAGCGCGGTGCTCTCCCTCGCGACCGTGCTGCCGGTGATCTACGGGCTGAAGGAGCTCGCCCGGAGCGGGTGGGATCCGCTCGCCGCCGGTGCGGTGGTGCTCGGCGTGGTCTTCGGCGCGCTGTTCGTCCAGCGCCAGCGGCGGCTGGCCGACCCCATGCTGGACCTGGGCCTCTTCGCCGACCGCACCCTGCGGGCCGGACTGACGGTCAGTATGGTCAACGCCGTCATCATGGGCGGGACCGGCCTCATGGTCGCCCTGTACCTCCAGACGATCGCCGGCCACTCCCCGCTGGCCGCCGGACTGTGGCTCCTGATCCCGGCCTGCGTGCTCGTGGTGGGCGTGCAGGTGTCGAACCTGCTGGCCCAGCGGATGCCCCCGTCCCGGGTCCTGCTGGGCGGCCTGCTGATCGCGGCCGTCGGGCAGCTCCTGATCACCCGGGTGGACGGCGACGACACCGTCCTCCTCATCACGGCCACCACCCTGATCTACTTCGGCGCCTCCCCGGTGGGGCCGATCACCACGGGCGCGATCATGGGGGCCGCGCCTCCGGAGAAGGCCGGCGCCGCCTCGTCGCTGTCCGCCACCGGCGGCGAGTTCGGCGTCGCCCTCGGCATCGCGGGTCTGGGCAGTCTGAGCACCGTGGTGTACAGCGCCCGGGTCGAGGTGCCGGACGAGGCCGGGCCCGCCGCCGGCGACGCCGCGCAGGAGAGCATCGCCGGCGCCCTGCACACGGCCGGGCAGTTGGGACCGGACAGCGCCGGCGCCCTGCTGGACTCCGCACGCGCGGCCTTCACCAGCGGCGTGCAGTCCGTCGCCGCCGTCTGCGCCGTGTTCTCCGTCGCCCTGGCCGTCCTGATCGGCACCCGGCTGCGGGACATCTCCGCGATGGACCACGGGCACGGCGAGGAGCCGGCCGAGAACGACGCGCAACCACCCACATGAGCGCATTTCCGGAGATGCACGGGCCGCCGTCGAGGCATGAGGATCACCTTCGGGGGTGCACGTGCACGGCAACGGAGGCGTAGTGG
>NZ_JBHVRK010000086.1:0-1232 GCF_042885845.1 Kitasatospora sp. NPDC058032
GAGGCGGCGGGCGGTCAGTGCTCGAGGAGGGCGGCGCGGACGGCCCGTTCGACGTGGGCGGCGGTGTCGGCGTATCCGGCGGCAGGCACACCAGGACCCCGGAGCCCACCGCGGCGTTCTGGAGAGCGTGCCGGACATCGTGGGCGAAGGGGTGGTCGGCGGAGGTGAACAACTCCCACGTGCCGCCCTTCTCGTCCGCCACGGCCGCGGGGAGGGGCAGTTCGTCGAGGTCGACGGAGAAGGGCCGTGCCCAGGCCGCGGCACCCGTCACGACAGGCGCCGCCGTCGTGTCCGCCCCGGTCTCGACCAGGGTGGTGAGAGCAGAAGCCAGCTCCGCCACGGTCGCCGTGGCGAAGTTGGTCGGGATACTGGAAGGGGAGAGGCCGAGCCGGACAGCCGTCTGGTTGACGATCTGACCGACCGTGATCGAGCTCATGTGCAGATCGTCGAGGAGACTGCTGTTCTCGTCGACCAACTCGGTCGGCAGCTCAGCCCGTTCGGCCACCAGCGCGCGCAGCACGTCGAGCGCCGACTCCCCCGCCGAACCGCCGGCCTCCGCGGCCTCCGGGGCCTCGGACTCCTGGACGAGCGGACCGCGAGCGGCCGCGGGAAGCGTGAACTCCGGGGCCTGCTCGCAGGGGCTGGCCAGGAAGTGGAACTCCTTCCCCACCTCCAGCGGCCGGGTCAGCCGGTCGTTGAAGAGCCGTTCGGGGATGATCGGCGCCCCGAGCACGAACGCGGCGCCGACCACCTGCAGCAGACCGCGCAACGACTCGTCGTCGGTGTTCAGCGCGACGGCGGGCTTCCCGGCGGTCTCCGCCGCCAGGGTGCTCAGGACCCGGCCGGGCCCGACCTCGACGAACAGGTCCACCTCGGCCGCCGCCGCCCGGACCGCCTGGGTGAACAGCACCGGGTCGGTGATCTGCTGCCGCAGCAGCTTGGCGAGGTCGGTGTCGCTCTCCAGCTCCGTACCGGTGACGGTGGAGACGACCCGGCGCCCCACTCCGCCCAGCCGCGCCTCCGCCAGCCAGTCGCCGAAGGACTCGGCGGCCGGGGCGACGAGGGGCGAGTGGAAGGCGTGCGACACGGCCAGGCGGGTGAAGGCGATCCCCGCGGCCGCCGCCCGCTCCCCCACGCTCTCCACGGCCTCGACGGTCCCCGCGACCACCGTCTGACGGGGGCCGTTGTACCCGGAGATCACGACCGGGAGCCCCTCGACGAGCCTCCCGGCC
>NZ_JBHVRK010000087.1:0-1230 GCF_042885845.1 Kitasatospora sp. NPDC058032
AAGCGGTCCTCCGCGGGCCGCTCGTACCCGAACTCCTCCAGCCAGGCGGGGGTTCGCGAGCCGCGCCCCGTGACGTCGACGACGAGGTCGGCCTCCAGGTGCGCGGGAGTGTCCGTGCCCGACTCGTCGACCACCTCGACGCCGGTGACGCGGCTGCGGTCGGCCGAGGCGGTCAGGCCGCGGATGACGCACCCGTCCATGATCGTCACCTGCGGCAGCGCGGCGACCCGGTCGCGCACGTGGGACTCCAGCTCGGGCCGCGTGGCCGAGACGCTGATCAACCCGGTGTTCGAGGGCTGGAGCCGGCGGCCGTTGAAGTACCACCGCAGGTTGCCCGCGATGTCCCCGGCGGGGATCCCGGCCGAGGTGAGTTCGGTGTCGAGACCGGGGAAGAGCTCGTTGAGGATCTGCTGCCCCTTGGCCAGCAGGGCATGGGCGTGGCGGCCGTGCGGGACACCGCGGCGCTGCTCCTTGCCGCCCAACCGGTCCCGGTCGATCACCAGCACTTCCTTGTACGTCTCGGACAGGACGCGCGCGGCGAGCAGCCCCGCCATCCCTGCACCGAGGACAACCGCGCGGTCACGGGCGTGCTTGGTCATCTGCGGTCCGCCTCCGTTGGCTCCGATGGCTCCGATGGCTCCTGTGGGCCGTCGTCCGGGCAACCGGGCCTCGGACCGTTGCATCGTCACGTCGCGTGTCACCGACCTGCATCTCCCGGTGTGCTGAGCTGGGACGGCCGGGCGCCGCACGCCCCTGTCCGCCGCGCCGCCCGCCTAGACTGCGGCGTTTCGACGGGCCCGGCGGACCCTTCGGCCGCCTCCCGCGAGTCGTCGAGAGAAGGGACGAGCGATGAAGCCGATCGGGATCTCGGGAGCGTGGACGGACGAGAAGAAGATCTTCCGCGACGAACGGGGCTCGTTCCGCGAGTGGTTCCAGGACGAGCCCTTCCGCCGCACCGTCGGCCACCCCTTCGATCTGCGGCAGGCGAACTGCGCGATCTCCTCCCGGGGGGTGCTGCGCGGCATCCACTTCGCCGGAGGCGTACCCGGCCAGGCCAAGTACTTCAGCTGCCTGCGCGGCAGGGTGCTCGGCGCCGTCGTCGACATCCGGGTGGGGTCGCCCACGTTCGGGGACTGGCGGACCGTCGAACTCGACGAGGCCACGGGGCGGGCGCTGTACGTCTCCGCGGGCCTGGGCTTCGGTTTCCTCACGCTGAGCGACGAGGCGGTG
>NZ_JBHVRK010000088.1:0-1197 GCF_042885845.1 Kitasatospora sp. NPDC058032
GCCACAGGGAGTCCCCCGAGACGGGTTGGCCCGCGACAGGGGCCTTGGCGTTTTTCGGCAACGGGAACACCGCGACCTCGAAGCCCGCCTGCGCGCCGGCCTGGATGAGTTCGCGGGCGGCCTTGGAGGAGTCGAAGGTGAAGGCGACCTTCTGCTGGACGAAGGCCTCGAACGCCCCGCCCCAGTCCGAGGGCCCGCCCGTGTAGAGGTAGTGGCCGCGCTCGTGGAGGTGAGTCCACCAGCGGACCCAGTCGAGCATTTCGTCCGATGTGATGTTCACAGTCCCGGCGGGGGCGGACCGGCCGTTGTCCTGATCGGTGAGCAGCCCGTTCTGCAGGGCGACGGCCTGCTGGAACACCCAGCCGTCGTTGGCCCAGGTGATCCCGTGACCGGGACCGCCCGCGAGGCGGGCCACGGCCTCGCAGGCCGCTTCGGTCTCGTCCCAGGTACGGGGCGGCTCCGGGACTCCTGCCCGCTCCAGGAGGGAGGCGTTGGCGTAGCAGAGCATGGTGGTGACCGTGAACGGCAGCGAGATCAACTCGCCTCCGAACGAATAGGAATCGCGCACCGTGGGGTCGAGGTCGTCCACGACCACCGGGTGGCCCAGTATCTCCGTACGGCCGGCCAGGGCGGCCTCGACCGAGGTGAACACCGGCGACCCGTCGGGGTTGCGGGCGTCGCGCGCAAGCTGGCTGTCGGTGGCGTAGTAGCCCGCGATGTGCGGGGGCCTGCCCTCGGCTGCGGCGCGGGCCACCTTTTCGGGCATGGTCCAGAAGTCGTGGCCGGTGATGTCGACCCGGTATCGGGGATGGGTACGCTCGAACTCGGCCGCCCGCTCGCGCAGCGGAGCGAGGAAGTCACGCCCGTCATAGGTGGGGAACGGGTAGTCCGCCAGCCACACGTCCAGGATGATCCGCTCCTCCTGCGGCTGCTCCGGGGTCTGGCCGTTCTTCGGTTCTGGAGCCTGCAAGGTCTGCCTCCTGAGGATCAGCGGACGCCGGATAGGGGTCGGGGGACATCGTCGATTCCCGGCCGCTGTCGGGGCATCTCCTGCTATGCGCAATCCGGCCCCTTCCGGCAGAGCCTCCACAAGCCCCCCTGAGGCCCCGGAGCAGCCCCATGGGGGGGAAACGTCAGCAGGAGGGCAAAAGGGCCGTAGAGCGGCTTCTGGGGGGCTTGTGGAGGGTGCACTTCGAT
>NZ_JBHVRK010000089.1:0-1155 GCF_042885845.1 Kitasatospora sp. NPDC058032
GCATCGGCGATCGTCGGATCCAGCAGGATTGGACGTCCATTGTCCGGTCTCCAGCCGACGGGAGCGCCCTCTCCCGTGAAAAGACGATATTGCTGGCTACGCTATCGCGGCGCTCGATCGGTTGCCCAGGAGAAGGGAAACGAGCCATGGCGGCACACGACGTGGGGCACGCGCACCTGCCGGTCTCCGTACTTGCCGATCAGATCTTCGGGCACCTGCCGAGGGCCGATCAGAGGGCGTGGGCCCAGGCGTATCTGACGGGCCTGCTGACCACCGACGGCAAGAAGTCGATCAAGCGGATGGCCGCCACCGTCTCGCGCTCGCCCACCGCGTCGCAGTCGATGCACCAGTTCCTCAACGCCAGCCCCTGGGACTGGGTTCCGGCGCGGGTCGAGCTGATGCGGTGGGTCGAGCAGCAGCTCGATCCGCGTGCCTGGGTCCTGTCGGTGGCGGTATTACGCAAACGGGGTGACCACTCCTGCGGTGTGCACCGGCGCTTCGTCCCCGCGACCGGACGCTCCGTCAACTGCCAGCTCGCGGTGGGAGCGTTCCTCGCCACCGGTGCGGAGGCCGTGCCCGTCCACTGGGGGCTGCTGCTGCCGGGTGCCTGGGTCGAGGACCATGCGCGCCGCGCGCGGGCCCGCATTCCCGAGTCGGTGGGCCAGCGCACCGTCGAACAGCACGCACTCGACCTCGTCGACGCGCTGTGCGGGAGCACCCAGCTCAGCCCCCGGCCGGTGGTGGCGGACCTGGGCCATCACTCGGGGGTCATCTCGCTGGTGCGTGGACTCAGCGCCAGGGGACGCGAGTTCGTCGTGTCGCTGCCCGGTCGGACCCCGGTGGTGCCGGTCGGCAGGACGACGGCGCGTGGCGCATACGCCTCGAACCTGCCCGCCGCCGTGGAGGCACAGCGCCTGTTCGGCCTCAAGCACGGCAGCCATCTCAGACCCGGTGGCCACGACGGTCCCGGCGGGGCGGATCGCACCGCCACGATGACCACGCTGGTACGGCTGCCGCAGGTGCGGCTGGCCCGTCACACGCCGCACGCCACCTATCGGATCTTCGGCGTTCCGTCGTACGCGGGGCCCCGCTCGTCGCGGATCTGGCTGACCAACATGACGCAGCGGCGGACCGACGAGCTGCTCGCGCTGGCCG
>NZ_JBHVRK010000090.1:0-1106 GCF_042885845.1 Kitasatospora sp. NPDC058032
TTTTTTTATTCTTGCGGGGGGGGGGGGGGCCCGGGCGGGCGCCGGCCCGCCCCCCCACCCCCTCCCCCTCCCTCCCCACGCCCGTGGGCTGGGCTCGACAGGACCAAGGAGCACGCATGCACGACGTCCGTACCCTCCTGACCCCCGAAGCGTTCGGGGGCGTCACCGCCACAGTGGTGGACAACAACCCCGGCATGGCAGTCCGCACGGCCGAGCGCATCGTGACCGAGGCGCTGAAGTTCGTCGTCACCGCCCGCAGGTTCCCCACCCTGCGGATCACCCCGTCCAACGTCGTGGACGAGGGCTGGCACGCCCTCATCCTCCACACACGCCCCTACGCCGGAGTGTGCGAGCGGCTCGGGGGGTTCGTGCACCACTACCCCGAGCGCCCCGACCCGACGCGCCACGACCCGGACGCCCTCGCCCGGACCGTCGCCCTCATCGAAGAGACCGGCTACACCCCCGACCACGAACTGTGGACCGGTCCGACCCGCGCCCAGGTCGCGGTGGCCGCCAGTTGCTCCCACACCCCGATCCCCGGCGGTTGCGGACCCATCAACCCCGGCGGGTGCGCGTCGCACTGCTCCGGCGGTGGCGGCGGTGGAGGTGGCGGCGAGGCCCACTAGCCTGAACCCACCCACACGGAGAGGGCGGGAAGCATGGACGAAGACGAAGCCCAGCAGCTAGCCAACTCGCTTCGGCACCTGGGCATTCGGGGCATCGTGTCCCCCGAAGACCTGGGCAACCCGGACGGGCAATGGCGGGTGTACGACAGCGCCAACCCCAACACCCGCCGGGACATCACCGACGACGTGCTGACGGTGGTCCGGGGTCGGTCACGTCAGGCGGGCCAGAGCGGTCCGACGCGAGGATTCGTCATCCGCGCCCCTCGATGAGCAGCGCCCTGGAACGGCACCGTCCGGGTTCGCCCGGGCGGGACCACTTCGTGCGGTCCTTCACATAGCTGTCCACTCAGCACCACCGCGCTGCCCAGGCGTCGAAAGTCGGCCTCATCGACTTCCTGCTCCGCACTTCCGGTGGCGGGGGGGGGGCCGGAAAACGAAAACACCCCCCCCAACCACAACAAAAAACCCAACAAAAAAAAA
>NZ_JBHVRK010000091.1:0-1091 GCF_042885845.1 Kitasatospora sp. NPDC058032
ACCCCGTACTGGACGCCATCGGCTCGGCGTGTGCGGTCATCGCGGACCTCCAGGACATCACGACGATCAACTCCTGCGGACCCGAAGCCGCCCGCGTCGAGTCCTTCTTCATCCGTGAGGAATTCCTCTGCCTGGCCCTGGGGCTGAGCCCGCTCGACGCCATGGCCGGCGACACCGCAGGCATCACCGCTTACGGACAGGCCGTCGGAGAGCGGCTCTGCGGCTTCGTCGAAGCGCTTCTGCCCGGTCAGCGACTCGTCCTGCGCATGCTCGACCTGCGCTCCGACCACGCGGCCGAAGTCACCCAGGCCGCCCCCGTCGCCATCGAGCCCAACCCCGAGATGGGCATGCACGGCGCACGCTGGCTCCTGGGCTCCACCGGCTACCGCGAGGCCCTGCACGCCGTACTGGCGACCCTGCGCAAACGCCTCGGCGACGAGGCGGACCGGGTGGGGCTCTCGGTGCCGTTCGTCAGCGACGAGACGGAGTTCGCACAACTCAGAGCCCATCTCGACTTACCCGACGGCACCCCCCTGTCCGCCTTCGTCGAGACGCCCTCCGCCGTCCACGCCACCACCGCGCTGTGCGCCGCCGGGGCCAGTGAACTCTTCGTCGGCCTCAAGGACCTGGTGCAGTTCTATCTCGCCGCGGACCGGGGCAACCACCTGGTCGCCGACTCCTACCGCACCCGCCACCCCTCCGTCCTGGACGGCGTACGCAGCGTCGTCGAATCCGCCCGCGCCGCGGGCACCCCGGTACGGGTCTTCTCCCTGGCATCGGACCTCGACCACTACCTCGCACACCTGCCGGCCCCCGACGGCTACATGATGTGCACCGCCGAACTCCAGCAGCTTCTCCTGGCTCCCAGCTCCCGTTCCACCGGCTGAAGTGCGGTGCCTTCAGCCCCGGAGCCCTTTGGTCCCGTGTCAGTCCCACAAGAGAAAGCGCAGGTCAGATGGGTTCTCCACAGAAAGCACGGGACTGACGGGACTCGACCCGGTAGTTATCACCTCACCAGGCGTCTCCGACATGCGCGCGCGCATGGGAAGCAGCGGTAGTCGTGGGCAGCTGATAACTGCACGGTCGAGTCC
>NZ_JBHVRK010000092.1:0-1046 GCF_042885845.1 Kitasatospora sp. NPDC058032
CAGGAACTCCTCGCGGGGGTAGCCCTCGATGGGTGTGGCGGGGTAGAGGAGGCTGAGGGCGGAGGGTGCGATGACCGCCTGCTTCAGGGGGCGGTCCGTGAACTGCCGTGCTGCGCGGAGATAGGTCTCGGCCCGCACCTGGTAGCGGAAGGGCCCTTGCGTGATGCTGGGGAGCTGTCGGGTGTGCCCGTCGGCGAAGGGGATGACGGCACCGTCCGGGGAGAGGGTGTCGAGGCCGGTCACGGGGTAGGTGGCGAAGCTCGGCTTGGACTGTTCGCCGTCCACGAGGACAGGGCTGCCGACTCGTTCCAGCTGGGCCAGGGTGTCCGCGACGGCCTGCTCCTGCTGTTTGGCGAGGTCCCTGTCGTCCAGGGTTCCCTGGGCGTGTGCGGTGAGGGCGTGCATGAGGGTCGCGGAACGCGGAAGGCTGCCGATCGGCTCAGTGGCGATGGTCATGGTCGGAAGAATAGGAAGAGGTCGGGGTCCGGATCACCGGAAAGCCCTGATTGCCGTGTGTGCAGGGGAAGTTCAGGCGAAACTGCCGCGCGGCGGGACGTGGTGGTGTAGGGCGGGGGAGAGAGCCGGCGGGGTTCTAGGATCCGGTCGTGGCCACGGCGGAGGAGGTGCCCAGCTGGGAGCGGGGGGTTTTCTCGCCGACGCGGTTGGGCTCGATGGTGCGGGGGTCGACGGCCTCTCCGGGGGCGCCTTGGCGGTAGACGCCTTCGGGATCGGAGTCCCGGTCGTGCGGGAGCAGGAAGAAGACCCGGCGCCGGTACAGGCCGCTGTCAGGGTCCGCCTCGGCGTCGGCCCCGAGTTCGATGTAGCCGATCATGCGGCCGTCGCGGGCGTAGCGCGGTTTGTTCTTGCGCCGGGGGGTCTTGTCCAGGGCCTGGCGGACGTAGTCGAGGCCCTCGGGGTCTTCGAGCCACACGACGTTCGCCTCGTGGACGAGATCGCTGTCGGTCAGTAGCGAGCTCATGGCGGCGACCTCTCCTTCATCGGCGTGCACCGGGTGGGGCGGTGCCTGCGTGGTGCGTGTGTTCATC
>NZ_JBHVRK010000093.1:0-1026 GCF_042885845.1 Kitasatospora sp. NPDC058032
GCTGGGCGCTGCAGAGCGCCGGCCACGAGGTGTGCGTCGTGGCGCCCCCGGGCTATCACACCGGTGTGGCCGACCCCGACTTCCACGAGGCCGTCACCGCGGCCGGCCTGAAGTCGGTGACCTGCGGGCAGCCTCAGCCGCTGGCGGTCCACGACCGCGACGACCCCGGCTACGCGGCGATGCTGCCGACCGCGGCAGAGTCCGAGAGCTTCGTGCGCGCGCTCGGAATCAGCGACGAGGAGCGCCCCACCTGGGACGTCTTCTACCACTTCACCCTGCTGGCGATCCGCGACTACCACCCGCCCCGGCCGCGGCAGGACGTGGACCAGGTGATCGAGTTCGCCCGGGTCTGGCAGCCCGATCTGGTGCTGTGGGACGCCTGGTTCCCCTCCGGCGCCGTCGCGGCGCGGGTCACCGGCGCGGCGCACGCACGGGTGCTCGTCGCCCCCGACTACACCGGCTGGGTCACCGAGCGGTTCGCCGCCGCGGGGCCCGCGGCGGGGGTCGCCAATCCCCTGGCCGAGACGATGCGGCCGCTGGCGGAGCGGTACGGGGTGGAGGTCGACGACGACCTCCTGCTCGGGCAGTGGACGGTCAATCCGTTCCCGGCGCCGATGAACCCGCCGACCCGGCTTACGAACGTCCCGGTGCGCTACGTGCCCTACACCGGCGCCAGCGTCATGCCCACGTGGCTGTACGCCCGGCCGTCGCGGCCGCGGGTGGCGCTGTCGCTCGGGGTGTCGGCGCGGGCGTTCCTCAAGGGGGACTGGGGGCGCACCGCCAAGCTGCTGGAAGCGGTCGCGGAGCTGGACATCGAGGTGATCGCCACGCTCAACGACAACCAACTGGCGGAGAGCGGGCCCCTGCCGGACAACGTCCACACCCTCGACTACGTACCGCTCGACCAGCTGCTGCCGACCTGCTCGGCCGTCATCCACCACGGATCGACGGGCACCTTCGCCGCGGCGAGCGCCGCCGGGCTGCCCCAGGTGGTCTGCGACACCGACGAGCCCCTGCTGCTGTTCC
>NZ_JBHVRK010000094.1:0-1025 GCF_042885845.1 Kitasatospora sp. NPDC058032
GACGATCTTCGCGGAGGTGGTGGCGCGGGTGGGGGCGGCCGCGTTAGAGCTTGCGAAGTCCACTGAGGACCCTTTCGAGCAGCGTGACGTCGGGCTGGGTTCCGGATTCGCCGCCGGAAGCGGGCTGGTGGATGGCGACCAGGCCGGCCTCGGCCAGGTCGGCCACGAGGATGCGGGCCACTCCCAGGGGAAGGGAGAGCAGCGCCGAGACCTCGGCCACGGACTTGACCTCGGTGCACAGGGTGCAGATCCGCTGGTGCTCGGGGAGCAGGGTGGCCAGGCGTTGCGGATCCACGTTGGCGGAGACGAGCGCCTCCAGGGCGAGCTCGTACCGGGGCCGGGTGCGTCCTCCGGTCATCGCGAACGGGCGGATCAGCGGGCCGGAGTCCACCTCGTCCTCGTAGTCGTCGCCCGCCCCGAAGTCCTGGACCGGCCCGTGGTGGCCGGGAACGTGGGCGGGCTGTCCGGCCGACTGCCCGACGGCCGGGCCGCGGCCGGGGAGGTGGCCGGGGTGCTGTCCGACCGTCCCGTCCGGGTAGCCGGGCGGGGGAGCGTCGTACGAGGGCCGGGGCTGGGCGTACTGGTCGTACTGTCCCGGCGGGTACGGCCGGCCGTACGACGGCTGGCCGTAGTGCTGGCCGTGCTGGCCGTGGAGCGGCTGGCCGTACTGCTGACCGTGGCCGACGACGCCGGGTGCTCCGAAGGCGTCATGGCCTGTGCCAGGGTACGGAACGCCGTACTGGCCGCTGCGGTCGTCGGGCGGTGTCACGGTTCCTCTCCTCACAGGGTGCGGCGGTGCGGTGCGAGCTCGGGCACTGGTCCTGAGCCGGTGGTGCGAAGGCCGTACAACGTCCGAACCCGAGCCCGCCGAAGCGGGCCCGGGACGGACGTGGAGGTGCTTCGAATACCTGGACGGTATCCGACGGACCGTCAGTGCAGGAGACTGCCCTGGAGTTCTGCGCGGAGTGCGGGGGTGAGGACGGCGCCGGCGCGGTCGACGAGCAGCGCCATCTCGTAGCCGACGA
>NZ_JBHVRK010000095.1:0-1019 GCF_042885845.1 Kitasatospora sp. NPDC058032
CCCCGAGGGGGGAGCGGCCACAACCACGGACGGTCGTCCGAAGAGCACGGACCCCTCGGACGACTGCCAGACGTCCGGTCAGCCGGCCTGGGCCTTCAGGTGGCGGCGCAGGTACTCGCCGGTGAGGGAGGAATCCGCGGCGAGCAGGTCCTTCGGCGTACCGGTGAAGACGATCTCCCCGCCTTCCCGTCCGCCGTCGGGGCCAAGGTCGATGATCCAGTCGGCCTGCTGCACCACATCGAGGTTGTGCTCGATGACCACGACGGTGTTGCCCGCCTCGACGAGACCGTCCAGGAGCGCCAGCAGGGTGTCCACGTCCGACATGTGCAGCCCGGTGGTGGGCTCGTCCAGGACGTAGACCGTGCCCGTGCGGTGCAGCTGGTCGGCGAGCTTGATGCGCTGCAGCTCACCACCGGAGAGGCTGGAGAGCGGCTGACCCAGGCTGAGGTACCCGAGGCCGACGTCCACGAGGGCGCGCAGCTTGGGCAGCAGCGCCTTCTCGGTGAAGAACTCGACGGCCTCGTCGGCGGGCAGCTCCAGGACGTCCGCGATGGACTTGCCGCGAAGCTTGTGCTCCAGGACCTCGGGCTTGAAGCGGCGCCCCTCACAGACACCGCAGTGGGTGGTCACGGGGTCCATGAAGGCCAGCTCGGTGATGATGACCCCGCGGCCCTGGCACTCCTCGCACGAGCCCTTCGAGTTGAAGCTGAACAGTGAGGCGTTCGCGCCGGTCTCCTTCGCGAACAGCTTGCGCAGCGGGTCCATCAGACCGAGGTAGGACACCGGTGTGGAGCGCGAGGAGGCGGCGATCGCGGACTGGTCGACGAACACGGCGTCGGGGTGCGCCTCCATGAAGGCCCCGGAGATCAGGCTGCTCTTGCCGGAACCCGCCACCCCGGTCACCGCGGTCAGCACGCCGGTGGGTACGGCCACGGAGACCTGCTTCAGGTTGTGCAGATCCGCGTTCTCCACGGTCAGCTCCCCCGTGGGCGGGCGGACCTCCTCCTTCACGCGTGCCC